>JAABTD010000453.1 GCA_011390065.1 Desulfobacteraceae bacterium | reverse complement strand
GGCCGCATGGGCATGGTGTTCCGGGGAGCGGGAAAGAGGTCCCGCTCGGGCGACGGGGGCGGTTCCCCGGCGCCTTCCGCCGGTGGGGCCGGGGATTGGTCCGGGTCCCGGGTCGGCGGATCGCCGCCCGCAACGTCCACGATCTCGCAGACCGCCCCGGTGCGGCCGATGGCCCCCTGGTACTTGGCGGCGGTGGCTTTGTCCAATCCCTTCTTGATGACCACGGGATCGCCGGAGAAAAACCCTTCGATCCGTCCGCTGTCCAGTTTCAGCATGGAAGCGAGCTTTTTTTTTACCTTGTCCGGGTCATGTCCCGGCTGAACTTCTCCCCTGAAAACGAGATCGAATCGTTTCTCCGCCATGCCGTCCTCCACAGGTGACCGGTTGGTGTTCGTCATGCGTCTGATGTACCACAAGGGGTCCATCCGGACAATGGGATTTGCACCCTCCAGGACAGAAACCGCGCGGAGAAACTGTTGACCGATCCGGGGGAACATGCCATGGTTGTGGAAACAGACCCGATTGGGAGCCCGTCCTCATGACCCGCATCTGCCGCTGGATCGCAGCGAACGCCCTTTTGCTGTTTGTCGCCCTTCTCCTGTTGGGAAGCCCGTCCCTTTTCTATCTCGCCGACATCCGCGTCAACAACGGCATCGACGTCTGGCTGGATCACCACAACCCCAGTTATGCGGAATACCTGGAATTCCAGGAGACCTACGGCGGCGACGAGTGGATGATCGCGGCGTTCAGCCTGCCCGGAAACGGCTGGCGCTCCCATGCCAGGGAGATCCGTTCCATCTCCCGGGACCTGGCCGGGGTTCACCCCAAAGCCCGGACCCTCAGCATCGCCGACGCTGACGATCGGATCGCGGACGCCCTGAGTCCGGTGCTGGTCTCGGATGACGGCGGCACGGTGGGCATCCTCCTCGACCTGTCGCGCCTGGGGATCATCGACAACCGGCGGGAGATCGTCCGGAAGGTCGAGGACGCCCTGGCGCCCTACGCGGACCGGTACGATTTCCACATCGGCGGTCCCACCCTGTTCAACGCCGAACTCAACCGGATGTCGGAACACCAGTTCCGCACCCTTCTCCCTCTGGCGTTTCTCACCTCCCTCGCCTGTCTCTTCATCGTTTTCCGATCCCTCCCCTACGTCCTGATCACGGCGGCGGTCTCCGCCTTTGCCGTGGTCGTCACCCTGGGGACCGCGGCGGGGTTCGGCATGACCCTCAACATGATCTCGTCGGCCCTGCCGGCCCTGATCTGGGTGTTGTCCCTGACCGGCGGCATCCATCTTCTCCACCATTTCCGGCGGGCCTACCGACCGGAAAACCCCATCGGGCCCGCCCTGACCGACGCCCTCAAGGCCGTCGCCGCCCCCTACGCCATCGCCAGCCTGACCACGGCGGCCGGGTTTCTGTCCCTCATGATCAGCCACCTGGGGCCGGTCCGGAACCTGGGATTCTGGGCCGCCGTCGGCATTCTCGTCGGCTTCATCGCCAACATGGCCCTGATGCCGGGGGTCCTCTGTCTGTTCTCGAAGCTTTCCATGCGGGGGGTCCGGTTGACCCCGTCCTCCGGGAAGTTTTCCCTCCGTCCGCCCGCTTTTATCTCAAACCGTCGTTACGCCGTCGTGGCCCCGGGCGTGGGCATCATCATCGCCGCCTCCCTGCTGGCGCCGACCCTTCGGGTGGAGTCCAATGTTCTTAATTTTTTCAAGAAGGGGTCCCGCATCCACCAGGATTACCGGTTCATCGCGGACCGGCTCGCCGGCCTCTCCACCATCGAAATGGACTGCCGGGGGTTTCCGGAGGAATGCCAGGCGTTCGTAAAGAACATGAAAAGACGCCTTTCCGGCATCCCCGGCATCGAGCCCGTGGTCTATACGGACCAGGGGTTTATCCGGATCTCCATTTTCGTCCAGACGGTGGAATCGGTCCGGTTCAACAGCCTGGTGAAAAAAATCCGATCCATCGTCGAGGGGCTCGACACCTCCTGGGTCCAGGTCCGCCTCACCGGGTCGGTGGTGCTGCTCAACAGCATCGAGGTGGAGCTGATCCGCACCCAGATCCGGAGCTTCGGCCTGGCGCTGTTGACGGT
>JAABTD010000252.1 GCA_011390065.1 Desulfobacteraceae bacterium | reverse complement strand
CCAACGCCTCGGCGCCCGTCTCTTCGGCCTCCTGGACCCGCCGCTGGGCCATCCGGTTCTGGATGTCCGGATACCCCGCCTTGAGGCCGCCGCCCGCGCCGCAGCATCGGGAATACTCGCGGTTTCGCGGCATCTCCACCAGTTCGAGGCCCGGAATCGCCGCCATGATTTCCCGGGGGGCGTCGAATCCGCCGGTGGCCCGGCCCAGGTGGCAGGGATCATGGTAGGTCACCCGTCGGTTGACGGGGTGGGGAAAATGGAGCTTGCCCTGTTTCAACATCCGGGTCAGGTATTCCACGGTATGCAGCACCTCGAAATTGAGGTTCCCCACCTTGGGATAATCCTGCATGATGGTCTTGAAACAGCCGGAGCAGGAACTGATCAGGGTCTCGATGCCCAGGTCGTTGAACTGTTCGATGTTTTCCCGGAAAAGGCGCTCATGGGCCGGGTCCCCCATACGCAGCAGAACGCTGCCGCAGCATTTTTCATCTTTTCCCAGAACACCGTAATCGATGTCAAGCGCTTCCAGGATGTTGATGGTGTTGATGGCCACCTGCTTCACGTTGACGTCGTAGGAGGCGGTGCAGCCAAAGAAAAGAAGCACCTTTCCGCCGGTCTTTTGGATTTCCCGGGGCTCCGACTGGATCAGCCCGTCCTTTTTCGCCCGCCGCGCCCATTTGGTCCGCCCGGCACGGGGTTGCTGCCAGGGATTGTCGAATGCCTTGACGCTCTTCTCCAGGGCCTTTTGGCTTTCCAGGGGACCGTATTCCGCTTCGACAATGAGGCGGCGCAGGTCTTCCCAGAGATTGACGGTGTCAATGTGGGCCGGACAGACCACCTCGCATTGGCCGCAGGTGGAGCATTCATACAGGTTCTTGACGAAATCGGAGATTTCTTCATTGCCGATTTCCCTGTAACCCAGCATCCGGCCCAGGATCCCTTTCAACCTCGGATTCACCCGATCCGACCGCATCAGTTTGGCGATCACGCCGTGCTGATTCCGGGCGATTCTGAGGAAATCGATGACCTTCCGTCGGGGGATGATCGCTTCTTTCTGGTCCTGGTCATAAACCGGGCACCAGAGAAGACACTCGCCGCACCGGGTGCAGGCATCGAGGGCGATGAGACGTCTGATATCCAGGTTGTGGAGCGGGATTTCCCGCACCGGAGGCGTGGTCTCACCGGCCGTTTCCGCGACGGGCGCTTCTATCGTTTCTTCCGGGGTCTCGTGGACCATTGCGTCTTTATCGGGCATCGGTCAGTCACCTTTCAGGTCGGAATCGTCGGTTTCCCGACGCTACTATAGGATTGCGAACCTATTTATTTTTGGTTTTCAGGCCCTTTGCGTCATCAAGGGGTTTTGGTTAAACCGACGGGGATGCGGGTTTTGTGGCGCGGAACAAAACGCCTTTGGTCTTAGGGGAGCTGTTAAAACCGGTTTCTTCGACAAGTTCAGCATTCTCAAAACCGACTTTTTGCAGCAGAGCCAGGAAATCCTTTCCCGGTATGGCCCCGCCCTCTCATTGAAACCAATTGGATAGCCGCGCTTTTAAATCTTTTTGAATGCCGCCCGACGCCGCCTGATCGGCCGCCGCCAGCCGGCCGCCGGGTTTTAAGACCCTGAAGATTTCACTCAAGGCGCGTTCTTTGTCGGGGATTAAATTGATCACCCCGTTGGAAATAACAATGTCGAACGTCGTTTCGGGAAAAGGCAGGTCTTCGCCGGACGTTTTTTGAAACGCGACGTTTTTCCGATCGGTCATCTTCAAATTGGATTCGGCCGTCCCGATCATTTCCGGCACAATGTCAATCCCCACCACATGTCCGGTCGGACCTGTCATCATGGAAGCGATGATGGCGTCCACTCCCGCGCCGCAGCCGACATCCAGAACCTGATCCCCTTCATTGATATTCGTCGCGGAAAACGGATTTCCCACGCCGCAGTAGGAAGACGCGACGGCGTCCGGCAGGTTTTCGATCACCGTTCTGTCATAATTGAGCGTTTCGAGACCTTTTTTGCCTGTCGGGTATTTGAATTGACCTTCAGGACTCTTGGCCACTTGCTTATATTTGCCGCGAATGCCCTCTTCGATTTTTTTAAGATCTTCCGTGACGATTTGTGATGGCATGATTTTCTGTCCTCTGTCCTCTGTCCTCTGAGCGGTTAGCCGCGGAATTTCATTCCCGATGGGCTTGCAGGGTCTCCCGGACGGCTTCCGAAAGCGATTCCATGTCCGGAATGGCGTCGAAGGCGATCCGCTCGTTCATCACAATGGATGGAACAGGGGGCATTCGTTTGCAAATGGCCCCGAGTTCAGCGTGCCGCATCACGCCTTCCCTGGAACCGACATCGACCACCTTCCACTGGAGAGATCCCTTTTCGAATTGGGGGGCGATTTCCTCCAATATCCCGATCGCGAGATCGCACAACATGCACCCTTTCTGTTTTGCGATGATTTCGATCATTGCTTTTGGAGATCCCTCGGGCGCGCCCTTGCTTTTCAGTGTCGTCATTTTTGATATGTCGTGTGAGTCCGCTATAAGTTTGTTTTCAGGTTTTCGACAGGGTCTTGCGCTGGAAGCCCCGTCAGATCCAAGGCTTCCAGCGCGCATCGGGGCCGATCACACCCGTTTTTCCCGTTTTACCCCGCTGACGTCCTCGATGAGATAGGTCAGGGGCGTGTTAAACATATGGCGCATTTTGCCGAATGGCAAATACGCCACAAACGCCGCGCCGAGAAGCGCATGGATCCACCACAACCAGGGATAAACCCGCTGCCAGTTCCAGTCGGACAGGGAAAACAACTGCGACAGAAAATACCCGATAAAGGAATGGATGCCCAGTTCCGGGGGAATTTGCGACACGGTGATCCGGACGCCCTCGGCGATGAATCCGAAAACCACCAGAAGACCGATGAGGGCCACGGCGACATTGTCGGCGATCTCCGTAACCACATGTTCCGGTTTGACCACGTAGCGGCGGATGACCACCCAAACGATCCCCGCCAGGATAAAAAGCCCCAGGAGGTCGTAGATGAAACCGGTGAATCCATGGTTTTTATCCATCAGCGCCAGGGCCATGGGATTTTCCGGATCGAACCAGAAGCGGATTCCGGCCAGAAGGCTCAAAGCGAAGCGGGCCAGGATCGCCGTATAGATGAGCGAATGGACCGACCACCGGGCCACGCTTTCTTTCAGAATCCGCCGCTGGAGCAGGATGTCCAGAAACAGCACCCTCAGCATGGAAAAGAATTTCCGCGAAAACACGGTTCGCCAAACGGCCTCGGCGCCCAGGTCGATTTTCCGGTGCATGGACCGCTCTTCCCCTTCCACGCTTCCCTGGAGCCAGAAGCGAAGGGTCAAGAAGACCCCGGCGACGCCGATCAGGATGGCCAGGGCGAAGATGGGATGACCGAAAGCCAGGGACGCCGGGTGGCACAGGATGCACAGGGCCGATTTGGCGGGCAGGATGGCGGCGGGGGCGCCTACTACATTGTCCGCCTGGTGGCATTTGCGGCAATTGTCTTCCGAATCCGCCTCGGCCAGGCGATGGTCCGACAGATCCACCGGCTTGCCGTCGGCGTCAACGCCGGCCAGTTTCACCCGATAATCCGTTTTGTCGAGACGAACCACTTCGGACCGCCGGTGGCAGGCCTGGCAGTCGACCCTCAGGTGGGGCGCATGGGCCGTCTTTTCCCCGTGAACCGAATGGCAGGTCCGGCACTGGGCCCCGGCGTCGCTCTGGTGGGGCGATCGGGCCACATCGGCATGACATTGAACGCAGGCCACGAATTCATGGGGGTATTTGCCCAACTCTTCCGGGGTCACGTGGAGGGACGCTTTATGGCCGTTGATGGTCCGGTCGCAGGCCGGGTCGGCATGGCATTCATTGCACATGCCGTTGGCCGCCAGGACCCCTTCGTTGGTGTTGATGTTGGCGTACCTGTGGCAATCGAGGCAGGCCCTTTCCGGCTTTTCCGCTGTCGAGGCCGGCAGTTCCACCGGGGCCGGCGCTTCCATCGGTTCCGGCGCCGCAACGGCGACGACGGCGGGCTCGGGCTGGGAAACGGCGCCGGCGGGGGAGGGGGCTTCCGATTTCGTTAACAGGAGAACCCCCATCAGGAGGAAGGCCGCGCCCAGCGCGGCTGGAACGATCACTTTGGTTTTCATCGGTTTTTTTCCCTTTCCGTCACGATGCCGCGTCAGCCGGATCGGTCGTCCCCTCCGACGGCGCGGTCGGGGCGTACCGGTCTTTCCATTCGCCGGGATGTTCCGCCTTCAGCCGTCGTCGGGCGATCCGGCCGTTGAAAATCGATTTTTCCAGCGGGAACGCTTCAGGGGTCAAATGGGTGGCGGTCATGTGAACGACGCCGATGTATCCCACGGCCAGAATCGCTTCGTGAAAATGGAATTCGTTGGCGATGTTGATCGCGTATCCGGGCAGAACAGCGGAAAACGCCTCCGGATGCCACATCAACAATCCGGTGACGCCCATGCTCTGCATCCCCAGCAACACCGCCCAGTAATCGATCTTTTCCAGGTAGCTGAACCGGTTGAACAGGGGCGGCTCCCCTTTCCCGAAGATGTACCGGAAGTTCTGAAGGATATTTTCCCAGTCCGTCGCATTGGGAATCATGGTGTGGGAGCCGGTCCACCGACCCTTGAGGACGACCTTGAAATACCCCAGCCAGATCAGGTGGGAAACCACCACCAGGTAAAAGAGCGCGGCGCAGAACCGATGAAAGCCGGCGGCGCTTTCCGCCCCGCCCAGCAGGCTCACGACGAGCCCCGCCCATCCCTGGTCGCTGAAAGACAACGAAAACCCGGTCACCGCCAGAAAGGTGAAGCTGATCATAACGAAGATGTGCAGGAACCGATGGAAGACGCTGAACCGTCGGACGGCATCGTTTTCGATAGGGCTGTTTTCCATCATTCGGGTCTCCTCAGTTTGTCGTGGATCTTTCTGAGCATCAGCAGAAAAGAATGGCTGTAAAACCCGATCAGCAGGATCGAGATAAAGGCCAGGGAGACGAGACCGGCCACATAGATCCGCAGGATGGCCGGCCGTTTGGGATGGTCGTCGTCCGCCAGCCGCTGGGTGCTGTAGTGGATGACGATGTCGGCGAAATTCTTTCCCGCATCGGGGTGGCACCGCCGACAGGCTGAAAGCGCGGTCTCCGCTTCTTTTTTCAGGGAAATGCAGGTGTGGGCGCCGTGGCAGTCGGTGCAATAGGCCGCTTCGGCGTGCCCCAGGTCCACCGCGGCCCGGCCGTGATAGTTTTCCAGGTAAGTCGCCTTTTCCACCGGGTGACAGGCGCCGCAGGTTTCGGTCATCGCCCGGCCCACTTCCACCCGGGATCGCTGGGAGCGGTCATAGTGGGCGGAGTGGCAATGACCGCAGGTCGGGGCGGGGTAGGGGGCGTCATCTTCCTGACCGGCCTCCGTTGGATCCGCCTTGCGCTTGCGCTGCTGCTGCTGTTTCATGGCCTCGGCATGGGCGCCTTCAAGGCTCCGCTCGCGGGCTTTCAGATGGCACCGCTTGCACCGGCCGTAGTCGAACCGCTCCCTGGCGTCGGTTTTCAGGTAGCCGGGGGCTTCCGGGTCGGGGTGCTTCTTCGTCCCTTCCACCATCTCCATGTGACATTCCCCGCAGTCAATGCCGGTGTGAGCGCCCTCGGAAAACCGGCTCATGTCGACGAACCAGTTGGATTCGAAGGCCGGAAACGGTTTGCCCCAGTCGGTGTCGCCGCGGGCCGCGCCGATGGACGCGAACTGAAGGAGGACCACCAGCCCCATCGCCGGGAGCGCCCGCCGGATGACCGCCGGCGGGGTCCATCGGTTAAGTGGAAAGACGCTGTGTTTCAATTTAACTCTCCTGGTATCGGTGTGAAAGAAGCAAAGTCGCCCATCGCTTCGGCCGCCCGGGTGTCGAAATAGAGCTGCAAAAAAGCCTTGGAAAGGCCCTGCAGCCGATGAAACAGTTCTTTGGCCTGGGGGGTTGCATCCAGGTTTTCGTCAATTCGATGCTTCAGGGTTCGGATGGTCCCGGTGATTTCAAGGGCCAGGCGCAGCATTTTTGCATCGCATCCGGGCGTGAAATGCACGTGATCCGCTTTTTCCAAAGGCCGGATCCGACGCCACAGGCTGTCCAGAAACACGCGGATTTTGGTCGGCTCATAGATCTTATCTCCGATCCGCCACTGGAGCGGCAGCATTTCCAGTCCCGCCGCCACGATCCGGGCGTTGCTCAATTCCCGTTTCACATCCCTGACCAATGCTTTGCCGGCCTTCGACGACCGGGCGTTTCGACGCCAGAAGGTCGGTTTTTCGGATCCAACGGGCTTTCGGTCCATCTCTGCTTTGATGGCGTCCAGCAAAAACCGGTTGGCCTCGGGGTATCGGGGGTGTTCGAAATGGGGACCGAAAAGATAAAAAACCCCCCGGCCTTTTTCCTGGCGCACGGCGGCGGCCGTTCCGATAAGGGTTTTTTCAGCCAGCCGACGGTCCGTCAAAAAAAGAGTTTTGTCCGTAAACCCATGGTAATTCGCCAGAACCTGAGCGTCGCCCGAGGCGATCATGCCGGGCCCGCCGTAGAGCGGGGCGTCGATCAGGGAACCGGCGGCCGGGGATTTTCCGTTGATCGCCAAGGTCACCGTTTCCCTCACCGGATGAAAGACGAAGCGGCATCCGTAGGCGGTGCAGAATTTGCCGGCCATTCGCTGGGGCGTCGGCAGGGCGGACGTCAGGTTGGTGATCCTGACATCCACGAAGTTGAATTGGTCCAGGGGAACCTTGGAGGAGCGCATGGGAAGATAAGCGCCGGCGCAGGAGCCGAGATAGATGCCGCCGCTTTCGACGAATCGGGCCAATTGCTCGGCGCCCCGCGGCCCCAACGCCTCTGCCAGAGCAAAGGTGTCGCCGCCGGCCGTGGCGAATCCATCCAGTC
>JAABTD010000251.1 GCA_011390065.1 Desulfobacteraceae bacterium | reverse complement strand
AAACTTTGTCCCTCTGTCCCTCTGTCCCTTTATCTCTTCGTCCCTTCTCTCCCCCTCAACTCCCACCGCTTCCAAATATCATAAACCGCCGGAATGATGATGAGCGTTAGGATTGTCGATGAGATCAGGCCGCCCACCATGGGCGCCGCGATCCGCTTCATGACCTGGGAGCCGGTTTCCGAGCCGTACATGACCGGCAGCAAACCGATGAGGGTGGTGGCCACCGTCATCAGCTTGGGACGGACGCGCTCCACCGCGCCCTCGATGATGGCGTCCTTGAGATCCTCATTTGTTTTCATGCCGTTGCGCCGCCGGCGCCGGTCGTAGGTTTCGTCCAGGTAGACCAGCATGACCACACCGGTTTCCGCCGCCAGGCCGGCCAGGGCGATGAAGCCCACCACCACCGCCACCGAGAGGTTGTAATTCAGAAGATAGAGCAGCCAGATGCCGCCCACAAGGGCGAAGGGGAGGCTGGCCATGACGATGGTCGCTTCGATGATGTTGTGAAAGTGGATGTAGAGCAGCACGAAGATCACCACCAGCGTGGCCGGGACGATCACGTTGAGGGTCTTCCGGGCCTTCTCCATGTATTCGAATTGCCCGGACCAGACGATGGAATAGCCGGACGGAAAATCCACCTCCCGGGTCACGATTTCCTTGGCCCGCTCCACGTAGGCGCCCACGTCCACGCCCCGCAGGTCCACGTAGATCCAGGCGGTCTGGCGGGAGTTTTCGCTCTTGATGCCCGCCGGTCCCTTGTGGATCGACAGGTCGGCGAGCTGGGCCAGGGGCACGTGGGCCCCGACGGGGGTGGTCACCAGCACCCGCTTGAGGTTCTCTATGTTGTCCCGGAGTTCCCGGTTGTATCTGAGGTTGACCGGATACCGCTCCAGCCCCTCCACGGTGTAGGTGACGTTCATGCCGCCGATGGCGGTCATGATCACTTCCTGAACGTCGGCCACGGTGAGGCCGTACCGGGCGATGTGGTCCCGCCGGATATTGAAATCGAGGTAGTTGCCGCCGGTGACCCGCTCGGAATAGGCCGACAGGGTTCCCGGGATCTCGCCGACCACCGCCTCGATGCGGCTGCCCAGGTCGGACAGGACCTCCAGGTCGGGTCCCATGAGCTTGATGCCCACCGGCGTTTTGATCCCCGTGGAGAGCATGTCGATCCGGGTCTTGATGGGCATGGTCCAGGCGTTGGTGAGGCCCGGAAACTGGATGGCCCTGTCGAGGTCGTCGGACAGCTCCCCGATGGTGATGAACCGCTCCTCGGGCCAGATCCAGGTCAGCGGCGCCTTGAGCCAGCCCGGCCAGTCCGAGAAGAACCGGTCGATCCGTTTTTTTCGCCACTGGTGAAGGATGTCGCCCTTGACCTCTTCGGGCCAGATCCACGTGAACGGCCCCTTGAGCCAGTCCGGCCAGTCGGAAAAAAAACGCTCGACCCGGACTTTTTCGTAAGTGATCTTGGGCCGGAGCATGATGGTGGTCTCGATCATGGAGAGCGGCGCCGGATCGGTGGCGGTCTCGGCCCGGCCGATCTTGCCCAGGGTGTGGTGGACCTCGGGAAAGCTCTGGATGATCTTGTCCGTCTGCTGGAGCAGCTCCCTGGCCTTGGTGATGGAGAGCCCCGGCAGGGTGGTGGGCATGTAAAGCAGGTCCCCTTCGTTGAGGGGCGGCATGAACTCGCTGCCCAGCCGCGACAGGGGGAAGGCCGTCAGGGCCAGCACGATGACGGCCGCCAGCACGGTCATCTTCCGCCAGTTGAGCACCGTCCGGATGACGGGCAGGTAGATCCAGATGAAAAACCGGCTGATGGGGTTCCGTTTTTCCGGCAGGATCCGCTGGGGGATGAGGCAGATCACGGCGAAGAGCGATACGGCCAGGGCCGCGGGCAGGCTCCAGGAGGGTGGATCGAGGCCCGCCAGGCCGGCGGCGATCACCAGCAGGGGCGGGCCCAGGGTGGTCGCGATCCAGACGAAGATCCGCTTTTTTCGGCTCGTCTCCGGGCTGAAAAGCCGCTCCCGGACGAAAAAGGTCATGAGCACCGGGATGATGGTGATGGCCAGCACCGACGAGGCGGCCATGGCGAAGGTCTTGGTGTAGGCCAGGGGCTTGAACATCCGGCCCGATTGCTCCTGGAGGCTGAAGACCGGCAGGAACGAGACGGTGATGATGAGCAGGCTGTAAAACAGCGCCGGCCCCACCTCCTTGGACGCCTCCAGGACGATCTCGGTGTGGCTTTTGGTTCCCCGATCCCGTTCCAGGTGCTTGTGGGCGTTTTCCACCAGCACCACCGAGGCGTCCACCATCACGCCGATGGCGATGGCGATGCCGCCCAGGCTCATGATGTTGGCGTTGATCCCCAGGGGATAGAGAATCAAAAACGACATCAGGATGCCCACCGGCAGGGTGAAGATGGCCACGAAAGCCGACCGGAAATGGAGAAGAAAGATCACGCAGATGATGGCCACCACCGTCATTTCCTCGATGAGCTTTTTCTTCAGGGTGTGGATGGCCCGTTCGATGAGGCCGGAGCGGTCGTATCCCGTCACGATCTCGACGCCTTCGGGCAGCCCGCTCTCCAGCTCCCGGAGCTTCTCCTTGACCCGGTCGATCACCTCCAGGGCGTTTTCGCCGTACCGCATGACGACGATGCCGCCCACGGTCTCCCCCTCGCCGCTCCATTCCAGGATGCCCCGGCGCAGTTCCGGCCCCAGGTGAATGTCGGCGACGTTTTCCAGCAGGATGGGGGTGCCCATGGGGTCCACGCCCACGGCGATTCTTTTCAGATCCTCGATGGACTGGATGTAGCCCAGGCCCCGCACCATGAACTCGGTCTCGCCCATCTCCACCAGCTTGCCGCCCACGTCGTTGTTGGACCGCTGGATGGCCGTCCGGATCTTCTGGATGGAGAGGTTGTGGGCCAGGAGCTGGTTGGGGTCGATTTCCACCTGGTACTGCTTGACGAACCCGCCGATGCTGGCCACCTCGGACACGCCGGGCACCGCCGTGAGTTCGTAGCGCAGGTACCAGTCCTGAAGGCTCCGGAGCTGCTGGAGGTCCAGCTTGCCGCTTTTGTCCTGGAGAACGTACTCGTAAACCCAACCCACGCCGGTGGCGTCGGGACCCAGGCTGGGGGTGACGCCTTTGGGCAGCCGGCTGGAGACGAAATTGAGGTACTCCAGCACCCGGGACCGGGCCCAGTAGAGATCCGTGCCGTCCTCGAAGATGATGTAGACGAAAGAAATTCCGAAAAACGAATAGCCGCGCACCACCTTGGCGTAGGGGACGCTCAGCATGGCCGTGGTCAGGGGGTAGGTGACCTGGTCCTCGATCACCTGGGGCGACTGGCCCGGATATTCCGTGTAAACGATCACCTGGACGTCGGACAGATCCGGAATGGCGTCCAGAGGGATCTTCGTCATGGCCATGACGCCCCCGACGATCACGGCGAGGGTGGCCAGGATCACCATGAATTTATTCCGAATGGACCATTCTATAATTTTTTCGATCATGGTTGTTTGTCTCGTCTTGAATTGTGATTCAGGTGATTGAAATGATGCGCATGATGTGAACAATCAAAATAAATCATCGAAATCACGTGAATCACAGTTCAGATTCTTCAAGGTCGTCAAAGAAATCGTCCGCCGGTTCCGGGGTCTCCTCCAGGTCGTCGGAAAAGTTGTCTTCCGTCGATTCGGCTTCCGTTTCCGGCGTCGCCTTGGCGGTTTTGGCTTCCATCATTTTCTGGACCGCCTCCTTGAGCTTCGATTCGGAGTCGATGAGAAACTGGCCGGAGGTGACCACGCTTTCCCCCGGCGCGATGCCCGACAGGATCTGGATCCGATTGTCGTCGAGATGGAGTCCGAGGGTCACCTCCCGGGGCGTGAACTTGCCGTTGCCCCGGGCCACGAAGACCAGATCCCGCTCGCCGGAGCGGATCACCGCCTCGGACGGGATGATCAGCCCCTCGCCCCTGGCCGCGGTCTCGATTTTAACGTCCACGAACATGTCGGGTTTCAGTTCCAGGTTCGGGTTCTCGAATTCCAGGCGGACGACGACGTCCCGGGTCTTTTCCTGAAGGTAGGGGTAAACGAAGGTCACCTTGCCCGTGTAGACCTGGCCGGGATGGAACGGCATCCGCATCTCGGCGGTCTGGCCTTCTTCCACCCAGGGCACTTCGTATTCGAAGATGTGGGCCTCCACCCAGACCCGGGACAGGTCGGCGATGGTGTAGATATTGGTTCCGGCCTTGATGAAGGCCCCTTCCACGGCGTTTTTGTGGGTGATGATGCCGGTGAAGGGCGAGCGGATGGTCACCGTCTTTTGGACCTCGCCGGTCTTTTCCATCTCTTCGATTTCAATTTCCGCCACATCGTAATATTTCAGGCGGCGCCGGGCCGATGCGAGAAATTCGTTCCCTTGACGGCGCTGGGCGGGACTCAGCCGCCGCCAAGTTCCCAGGTATTCCTCCTGGGCGGTAAGGAGATCGGGCGAATAGATCTCGAACAGGGGATCGCCTTTTCCCACGGACTGGCCGGTGAAATCGATGTGGAGGTCTTCAATCCAACCGCTGAATTTGGGGCTCACCTGGGCGATGCGGGTTTCGTCGTAGGTGATGTGGCCGTAGGTGCGGATGGTGCGGGTCATGACGCCCGTTTCGGCTTCGGCCATCCGGACGCCCATGTTCTGCTGGGTGACCGGATCGATCGTGATCTCCACGCCGCCCACGAGTTCGTCTTCGTAAACCGGCACGAGGTCCATGCCCATCTTGCTCTTGCCCGGTTCGTCGTAGATTTCCATGGGGTCCATGGGGGCCCGCCAGTAGAGGATTTTCCGCTCGCCGGAAGCCGCGCCGGCGGCGTCGGCCGACTCGGCATCCCGCTTGGGCGTCAGTTCCATGTTGCAGATGGGGCAAAGCCCCGGCTCCTCGGTGATGATCCAGGGGTGCATGCCGCAGGTGTAGAGCTGCTGGGTTTTTTCTTCCCCAAGCAAGGGATCGGAAACATCCCCGTGATCGTGGCCGTCAAGGGCCCGGGGCGTCCGGAGGTAGCCGAGATAATAGGCCGATACGCCGGAAACCGCCAGGGTGAGGACGACGGTCAGGGGGATCAGAATCCATTTTGATATTGATTTTTTCTTGGCGGTCATTTTGGACATAAGACGCGATCTCCTTTTGGTCTTCACTATTGCATGTGGGACAAGCAAATGCCATGCCAAATTGATTGGAATGGCCAGATGACAGTAAAGCCAAACGAACGAAGGAACGAGGCGGTTTCTGAATGAGTGGGAGGTGAGAAATATTTACGCATTCAGGTGTGTGCTTTCCGGGTCCGCCGGGAAAAAAATACCCATAAGAGGCTGCTTTTCTAATTGAAGGGGCGGAATGAGATCACAGATCAGGGTGTGGTAGGAATCGATGATTTTTTCAAAAAGGGCTAGCAAGTCGCGTTCCGTGAAAACCAGGGGCAGAATCCTCATGGCGGCGGCGTGGTCGATGGAGTCGACAACACCCCTTGGTCGGAACCGCGCCCGTCAAAGAAATCAGATTCAATCACAGTTCAAGACGCGCCAGGTCCGCTTCCAAATTTGTCAGCATGGTTTCCAGTGCTTCAACGTCAAGGAGGGCCATGGACTCTTTGGGTGTTTGGGGGCGTTTCAAAAGTCGCTGGATCAGCCGAATTTGGCCGATGAGTTGGCCTTTTTCCATGCCTTTTTCCATGCCTTTCGCCAAAAATTCCTGGCGCAGCTTCTGGGACAATTCCTGGCGCAACTTTTGGGACAATTCCCGGTGCAACTTTTGGGATAGTTTCTGGACCATTTCTTGAAAAGCAACCGATTCTTCTATGGGCGTCAATTCGATCATTTTTTGAAGTTCCTCCAACGTTATGGTCTTGAACCGCTGCAAAATCGCGTATTCCAGCAGTTCGGTCAAGGTCTTTTTGCGGTTTTCCGGCAACGCCATCGCATCGATGCCCGCCTTCCATTGGCCGACCGCTTCCGGCAGGTCGGCTTTGTCCTCAAGGGTCAGCGGCTTGAGGACGACCAGCGGGGTGGCGTTGTCCTGGATGTTTTTCAGGCATTCGACCAGGTCGCGCCGAATCAGTTGATTCGGCGGCGCGGGGTTCAGCGGCGGATTTCCGGGGTCCAGGCTCGCGTCGATGAACAGGACCACGGCGGCGAACGGGCGGTGGTCTTTTCTTTGTTCGTGGAACGCGCAGATTTCCCGGAACAGCCGCCAGTAGATATTATGGTCCCGATAGCCCTGAATTTCAAGGAAAATGTCGGGGCCTTTGTCGCCGATGTTTTTGAAATAGCCGTCGAAACGCTTTTCCGTGCTTTTAACGGTGATGCTTTCGAACCGATAGGGGCCGGAAACGTCCAGTTGGACAAGTTCCAGAAGGCTTTCGGGGCTGAAGCGGAAGAGTTCGTAGAAGAGTTCGTCGGTTTTCATTATGATTGCCGTTTGTTGGTTGTCTGAACCCGGATGGCCGGGATTAAAGGATGACTGGGATTATCCTGAAAATCCATTAATCCCGGCCATCCCGGTTCAGACGGCGTTTATCATGCCCATCACAAAAATCACGCTTAATCACAGTTCAAAAACAATTTCTGAACTGTGATTCCCATATGATTAACATGATGGGCATGAATTTCCAACCCATCATGCCCATCACAAAAATCACGCTTAATCACAGTTCAGACAGCTTCCGATTCTCCACCCGCTTGAATTCAAGGCTTTTGGCGCCGAAGTTGATCAGAAGGCCGACTTCCAGGTTGTAGGCTTCCAGGTAGTTGATGGCCTGGGCGAGGTGGACGGGTTCCAGCTTGATGATTGCTTTCAGTTCGACGGACACCACGTTTTCAACCAGGAAATCGGCCCTTCGCTTGCCGACCTGTTTGTCTTTGTAAAAAACCGGCATTTCGTATTCGTGTTTGAAGGGAATATGGCGCAGGTCGAACTCGTGGGCCAGGGCGCGCTGGTAGATCACT
>JAABTD010000452.1 GCA_011390065.1 Desulfobacteraceae bacterium | reverse complement strand
CGTGCCGCCGACCTACAAATTCCACATCGTCTCGGCCTTCACCCTCATCGGGTTCGCGCCTTTCAGTCGCCTCATCCACATCTGGAGCGCGCCCGTCAGTTATCTCTTCCGCCGCCTCGTCGTCTTCCGCCATCGGACCGTTCGGGCGTAAGACAATTCTAAAAAGAAAGGAGCGACCCATGGAAGAAGAAGCCGTCTGTCATGCCGAATCGAGCAAGGAGGCCGCTCTCGTCTGGTCCACCATCGCTTTTTTCGCCGGATTCGCGGGCGTTTCCGCTTTCGGCCCCATCGTCTCCGAACTGAAATCCGCAATGGCGCTGAGCCCCTTCCTCATGGGGCTCCTGGCGTCGAGCCCGGCCCTGACCGGCTCCCTGCTGCGGATCCCTTTTGGGGCCATGGTGGACCGGATGGGCGGCAAGAAGCCCATTCTCACCCTGATGCTGCTGGCCGCCGTTGGCGTGGCCGGGATGACCGCGCTTTTCGCGCTGTATCCCGACCCCACCTTCGCTCAGTATCCCCTGTTTCTGATCTCCGGGGTCCTGTGCGGGTGCGGCATCGCCATCTTCTCCGTCGGCATCCCGTCCGTCTCCTACTGGTATCCCCAGAAGGCCCAGGGGACCGCCCTGGCCGTCTACGCCGGACTCGGCAACCTCGCCCCCGGGCTCTTCGCCGTGATCCTGCCCTTGATGGTCATCTCCCTGGGATTCACCACCTCCTATGTCCTGTGGCTGGTTCTGCTGGGCGTCCTGATACTTCTGGTGGCCCTTTTCATGAAGGACGCCCCTTATTTTCAGTACCGGGAGATGGGCATCAAAATCGACCCCGACGCCCTGGCCGAGGCCTGCGGCGAGGAACTGATCCCCTCCGGGGCCGCCTTCGAATCCGTCAAGCGGGCCGCCGCCAACTGGCGCACATGGATCCTGACGGCCTTTTATTTTGTCACCTTCGGCGGATTCATCGCCCTGACCATCTGGCTCCCCACCTACTGGAACGAATACTTCGGCGTCAGCGTGATCCGGGCCGGCGTCTACACCGCGCTCTATTCCCTGTCGTCGTCGCTCCTGCGGGTGGTGGGCGGCCTGGCCGCCGACCGGTTCGGCGGCGAGCGGGTGGCGTCGCTCTCTTTCCTTGTCGTCGTTCTGGGTGCGGCGTTGATGATGGGGGCCTACGGGATTTTCGCCGCGGCCATGGCCGGCCAAATGCTGCTGGCCCTGGGGATGGGGTTCGCCAACGCCGCCGTTTTCAAGCTCGTCCCCCACTACACCCCCAAGGCCGTGGGCGGGGCCGCCGGCATCGTTGGCGGGCTGGGCGCTTTCGGGGGATTCGTCATTCCGCCCGCCATGGGGCTTTACGTCAAATTCTGGGGGACAGCCGGTTATCCACTGGGATTTTCCGTTTTCCTGATCCTGTCGCTGGTCTGTCTCGGGCTGTTTCTGCCGCTCAAAAAGGATGCGGCGGGTGCTTGACCTGGGTCAATGACAGGTCCCTATGGAGTTGTCATAGTGGCGTGGAATGCAAACGTTTCTGAACCGCTGATTCACGCAGATTTTGCTGATTCCGCAGAGAGGTTCGGGCAGTGGTGCAGGTGGGTTGTTTGGCAAATTAGTGAAAGCCAGCGTCAAAGAACACCAACGATCAGCGAAATCTGCTGAATCAGCGCAAATCAGCGGTTCTGACAATCCTATCCATCAATAAACAAGGAGGTCCAAATGGAAAAAACCGAAACCACCATCGAAGAATTCGTCAAAGAAGGGATCTCCCTGGAAGGTCTCGTCGAATATCAGTCCGGATCGGTGGTCAGCAAGACCCTGATCAAAAAACCGACCGGCACCGTATCCCTGTTCGCCTTTGACAAGGGTGAAGGCTTGAGTGAACACGCCGCGCCTTTCGACGCCATGGTCGTGGTGACGGACGGAAAAGTCGAGATCAGCCTCAATAAAAAACCCTATATTCTGTCGAAAGGCGAGATGATTATCATGCCGGCCAACATCCCCCACGCCCTCAAGGCAATGGAGCGGTTCAAGATGATGCTGATCATGATCAAGGAATAGAAGGAGACCGGCGGCCATGAAAGCGGAGACCTGCTTTGAGAATTTGACCATGAAGGCGTTCCTG
>JAABTD010000250.1 GCA_011390065.1 Desulfobacteraceae bacterium | reverse complement strand
CGATCTGTCAGCCCGCTGAAAAGGCAGAAACGTCCGCCGACGGAGAGACATTTGAGGCCGTCGATAAACGCGGGTGTGGCCGGCGCCGCGTTGACGGCGGCGTCGAACCGGCGGTCGTCGGATGGGTCGGACCACTCGGCGTCGATGCGGCGGCGAAAGGGCCGAGTCCGCTCCCGCTTGTCAGGGGCGATGTCCCGGATGGCGGGAATCGCGCCCAAGGCTCTGGCCGCCATCGCCATGAGCAACCCCACCGGCCCGGCGCCGAAAATCAGCAGGGTTTCGCCGGCTTTCAGATCGAGCTGTTCCAGCGCGTTGATGCCGCAGGCCAGGGGCTCGGCCAAACAGGCGAGATGGCCGGGCAGATCGTCGGGAACCGGAACCAGGCTCTGCCTTGGCGCGGACAGGTATTCAGCCAGCCCGCCGTCCCGATGAAACCCGATGACCCGCATGGCGCGACACAGATTCGCGGCCCCGCTTCGGCACTGAGGACATTCCCCGCACGCCACGCCGGGCCAGACCACCACCGCCTCGCCGGTCTCCTCGACCCGCCCGTAAATTTCATGCCCCAGAATCCGCGGCAGTTCCAGATCCCGATGGCCCATTTTCAACATCTTGGCGTCCGTGCGGCATAGGGCGCAATGGGCGATTTTGATAAGGGCGTCGTCGGGGCCGGGGGCGGGGATGGGGGCGTCTTCGACAGCCAGGGCGCCGATGTGGGTTAAGCGGGCGGCTTGCATGGGGTGTCCGCTTCGACGTATTGTGTTGAGGATTTTTTGGTCTTAATAAGTATAATCTCTTTTAATATTTCAAGATACAGTCGGTGTGTTTAACAGCGATAAAAGAGGGTGTCAACCAACGGTTTTGGCGTCAATCATCCAGGGGCTAACGAGAAAATGGGTGGGGAAACAGTTTGACGCCAGTGGAAGTGTGGATTATCATAGCGATGAAAAGCCATATTTAGAGATCACAGGTGCGTTATGAAAACCGTTCAAATGACCCTTGATGAAGATCTCGTGGAAGCGGTAGATCGTGTTTCAAAACAACTGCGAACAAGCCGATCCGCTTTCACCCGGAAAGCGCTTCGAGAGGCGCTTGCCCGCCATAGCCTTGAGCAGATGGAGCGTAAGCACCGCCAAGGATACCAACGGCGTCCCGTGGGTATTGATGAGTTCTCGGTTTGGGAAATGGAACAGGCTTGGGGTGACGAATGAAACGCGGAGACATTCGTTGGTACACATTCGCCAGACCGGACAAAAGACGCCCGGTTTTGATCCTGACGAGAGATTCCGTATTGGACTATCTGGGAGAAACCACGATTGCACCCATCACAAGCACAGTGCGAGACATACCTTCCGAGGTGTTTCTTTCGAAGGTGGACGGTATGCCAAAGGACTGTGCTGTCAACTGTGATCACCTACAGACGGTTTCAAAGGGAAAAATTGGTCCTCTGATCACAACTTTGCCATCGGCAAAAATGGCGGACGTCGGCCGGGCCATCCGCTTCGCCCTCAATATTTGATGCCCATCGCCATCAAGGCGCCTTCAACGGATTGAATCGCTGCGGGCGATAGTCATAAATGACCAAAAACAAAAAACCCGATGGGATTTCCCATCGGGCTTAAGTCATTCAATGTATGTGGTCGGGAAGACTGGATTTGAACCAGCGACCCCAGCGTCCCGAACGCTGTGCTCTACCAGACTGAGCCACTTCCCGACACATGTTTAACCCTTCTTTTACGCCACCTGCCGCCGCTTGTCAACGAAAAAAAAGCGGTTACGCAAACGGGTTTCGCAGCACGATGGTTTGCTCCCGGCCCGGTCCCACGGAGATGATCTGGACCGGCGTTTCCAGGAGTTCCTCGATTCGGGACAGGTAATCCAGCGCATTCCGGGGCAGGTCCTCCTTTTTGAGGATGCCGGAGGTGTCCTCGGACCATCCCGGCAGCGTTTCATAGACCGGCTCGCAATCGGCCAGGACATTGAGGCTGGCGGGGAAATGGCGAACATCCTCGCCTTTGCATCGGTAGTGGGTGCAGATTTTGAGTTCGTCCAGCCCGCCCAGGACGTCCAGTTTGGTGATGACCAGACCCGTCAGTCCGTTCAACCGGACCGCGTTTCGCACCAGCACCGCATCCAGCCACCCGCAACGCCGGCGGCGGCCCGTGGTGGCGCCGAATTCCGCCCCTTTTTGCTGGATGGCGTCGCCGGTCTCGTCGAACAGTTCCGTGGGGAACGGGCCCTGACCCACCCGGGTGGTGTATGCCTTGACGATGCCCATCACGTCGGTCAGTGCTCCGGGGCCGATGCCCGCGCCGGCGCAGGCGTTGCCCGAGACCGTATTAGACGACGTGACGAAGGGGTAGGTGCCGTGGTCGATGTCCAGATGGGTGCCCTGGGCCCCCTCGAAAAGGATTTGTTCCCCCCGGCGGAGGGCCTCGTCCATCACCACCGACACGTTGGTCACATGAGGCGCCAGCCGGTCGGCGTATCCTTTATATTCCGCAAGGATGGCGTCGGCGTTCAACGGCGCTTCGGACAGATAGTGCTGGAGGACGAAGTTTTTCTCGGCGACCACCGTCCGGACCCGTTCCTCAAAGACGTCGGGATCGATGAGGTCCACAAACCGAATGCCCGTGCGGGCCGCCTTGTCTTCGTAAGCCGGGCCGATGCCACGGCCCGTGGTGCCGATCTTCTTGTCTCCGACCTTTTTCTCCCGGGCCACGTCCATTTTTTGGTGCCAGGGCATGATCACCTGGGCCCGGTCGCTGATCCGGAGGTTTTCGGGGGCGACGTGGACCCCTTTTCCCGTCAGGTAGTCGATCTCTTCCACCAGCACCGCCGGGTCCACCACCAGGCCGTTGCCGATGAGGCAGGTCTTTTGCTGCAAAATCCCGGAGGGGACCAGGTGGCTGATGAACTGTTCCCCGTCCACCACCATGGTGTGGCCGGCGTTGTTGCCCCCCTGGAACCGGACCACCACATCGGCGTATTCAGCCAGAAGGTCTACGATTTTCCCTTTGCCTTCGTCGCCCCATTGGGTTCCGATAATCACTGTGTTCGCCATGTCGCTCCTTTACGTCCAGACGTTCGCATCAAATTCTTTGCGCCGCGATGCGCGCATGCTTTCGGCGGTCCTGGAAAAAAGACTGAATCAGCTCCCGACATGCCGCTTCGCAAACGCCGCCGATGACCGAAACCCGGTGGTTCAGACGCGGGTCGGCTGAAAAATCGTACAAAGAGCCCGCCGCCCCCCATTTGGGGTCCGGCGCGCCGAATATCAAGGTGGAGATCCGGGCGTGGACAATCGCGCCCATGCACATCAGACAGGGCTCCACCGTAACATAGAGAAACCTGTTTAACAAGCGGTAGTTACCCGCCGATTCGGCCCCGGCCCGCAGGGCCAGGATCTCGGCGTGGGCCGTGGGATCATTGCGCCCGACGACCTGGTTGCGGCCTGTCGCCGCCGGTTTCCCCTCGCCATCCACCAGGACGGCCCCCACCGGCACCTCGCCCTCCGCCCCGGCGGCCCGTGCTTCTTCAAGGGCGATGCCCATCCAATGTTCATGATCCCAGCTCATGGAAAAACTTTCCAGATACCACGCAAAAAAAGGAAGCGCCGGAGACCCCGCTCCCTCTGTCCCTCTGTCCCTCTGTCCCTTCTCCTACCGCTATCAAGCTTCAGGAAGAAAGTAAAGAAATTGTATTTTACAGGGGATGAGATTCTGCGGTAATGAAATAACAACAAGAACATGAAAGGAGCATCGACCATGACCTTGCGCAAGATCACCTCTTTGACCGCCCTCAAGGCTTTCACGCAGCGATTGCAGAAAGCGGCCGTCAGGAACGCGGCGGAGAAGAGCGGCCGGCAGTGAAAGGCGGCCACGCAAAAACCCTCATTTTAACGGAAAAGCCGTCGGTGGGCCGGGATTTCGCCAAGGCCCTGGGCATTCGGGTAAAAGGGGAGGGGTATCTGGAAAGCGATCGGTACGTCGTCACCTGGGCCCTGGGCCACCTGGTGGAACTCCAGGAACCGGACGCCTACGATCCCCGCTGGAAAACCTGGCGGATGGAAACCCTGCCCATCCTGCCGGACCGGTTCGCCTACCGGCCCATCTCTAAAACCCGGAAGCAGCTGGGCGTCGTCAGCCGCCTTCTGGCCCGGAAAGATCTGGGAGACGTGGTCATCGCCACGGATGCCGGGCGCGAAGGGGAGGTCATCGGCCGGACAATCCTCCTCTACGCGGGATCTCCGGCCGCCGACCGGCTCCGCCGGTTCTGGACCAGCCAGGCCCTGACCCCGGCGGTGGTGCGGGCCGGGCTGGAAAACCTGTCGCCCGCGGCAGATTACGACCGGTTATGGCGGGCGGGCCAGGCCCGGCAGATCGCCGACTGGCTGGTGGGGATGAACCTTTCCAGGGCCGCCACGCTCCGGATGAAGGACCTCTTTTCCGTGGGGCGGGTCCAGACGGCGGTGCTGGCCCTGCTGGTGGATCGGCGGCGGGAACGGGACCATTTCAAGCCGGAACCCTATTGGCTTCTCAAGGTTCGCTTCACCAACGGGAAAGGTCAGTGGTGGGGAAACTGGTTCCGGGAAGCCGAAACCCGGTTTCAGAAAGAAGCCGCGGCCCGGGCTGCGGCAGCGGCGGTGACGGGCAAAACCGGCCGGGTTCAATCCGCAAGCCGGAAAAAAAAGCGTCAGCCGCCGCCCCTTCTGTTTTCCCTGACCGATCTTCAGCAGGAGGCCAACCGTCGTCACGGCTTCTCAGCCCAAAAGACCCTGGCCATCGCCCAGACCCTTTACGAAAAGCGGAAATGCCTTTCTTATCCCCGGACCGACGCCCGGGTCCTGGGCGCCCAAAGCGTCGGCATGGTCAAAGGGCTTCTAAGGGACCTGTCCCCGGTCTATCCCGAGATCTTCGCCGGGGTGAAAGCATCCCTGGCATCGCCGGATAACCGCCGGGTCTTCAACGACGCCAGGCTCACCGATCACCATGCCCTGATCCCCCTTGCGAAGATCCCCAAAGGCTGCGGCCCGGAAGAAGAAAAAATTTATGATCTGGCGCTTCGGCGGTTTGCCGCGGCCTTCCATCCCGACTGCGAATATGAAGCCACCGAGATCGTGACGGTTGTGGAAGATGAGACCTTCCGCACCCGGGGGCGGGTCGTCCTCAAGCCCGGCTGGCAGGCGGTTTATGAAACCGAGGCGCCGGCAAAAGAGGAAGATGACGCCGCGTTTCTGCCGCCCCTGGAACAGGGCGATCCGGCGGCGGTCGCGGAAACCCGGGTGGACCGGAAAATGACCCAGCCGCCGCCGGAATACTCCGAAGCGTTGCTCTTGAAGGATATGACCGACCCCGGCCGCTATGTGAACGAGGACGCATTGAAAAAGGTCTACAGGGGCGATGTGGGACTGGGCACCCAGGCGACCCGGGCCCAGATCATCGAGACCCTCTTGAAGCGCAAATACGTCGCCCGCAGAAGGCGGCGTCTCATCGCCATCGAGCGGGGGTGTCGATTGATCGATACCCTCCGGGGCCTGGCGTCGGCCCGCGCCCTCACCTCTCCTGAAGAGACGGCCCAGTGGGAGCGGCAGTTGGAGGAGATCGCCCTGGGATCGGGGGATCCCGATGCGTTTTTGTCAAAAATCCGATCTTTTGTGGCGAACGCGGTGGGGGAATTCAAAACCGGCGCCGGCGGCGTCCCGGCGGAGCGCCCGCAGACGGACCGGTTGGGCCGGTGCCCCGTCTGCGGCGGCGATGTGATCGAGGGGAAGAAAGGATACGGGTGCGCCGATTGGCGCCGTTCTCCCCTGGGCAAAGGATGCCGGTTCGTGATCTGGAAGGTTCATGCCGGCATGGCGCTGCCCGAAGCCGCCGTGGTCCGGTTGCTGGAAGCGGGCGAAACCGACATCCTGTCCGGGTTCAAGTCGAAAACCGGGAAAACCTTCTCGGCCCGGTTGCGGCTGGTGCAACAGGCAAACGGCATTCCGACTGTGGTGTTCGACATCCCACGCGGAAAGTGACCGAACTTTTCTTTCCTTGACACGACGCCGCTGTTCACATAAAAATAGCCTCTTTCTGCATCACGGACCGGAGAGGAAGCGGGGCGTCGGAAAAAACCCCGGTTGATGAGAACGCATGGATCTGCAAGGCATAAGGTATAAAGGCCTCATTGCGGCCATTCTGCTGACGGGCGTCCTGGCAATCGGCATTGCACTGATGGTGAACAGCCGCCGTTCTGAGCGGCCTTTGGAATCCGGCGACGCCGCGGGCGGCACTTCCGTCCGCCTCTATTTCGCCGATCCCCGGGAGGCCGGTCTGCGGGCCGAGGAGCGGATCATTGCCCACGGGGAAGGGCCGGGGGCCTTCGGGTCCGCCCTGATAGAGGCCCTCATCGACGGGCCGAACCTGGATCTGGCCCCAACCCTGCCCTCCGGGGCGGCGGTGAAAAATTATGACATCCGCAATGGCGTCGCCTATGTGGATCTGAACGCGGCGACCGTTTCCGGACTTACCGGCGGCAGCGAATCGGAACTGCTGGCGGTGTATTCCATCGTCAACACCGTCTGCCTCAACCTTCCCGAGGTCGAGGCGGTCAAAATTCTCATCGAAGGGGAATCTGTGGCGACCCTGAAGGGGCACATGGACCTGCGGTTTGCATTTAAACCCGATCAAACGCTCATACGGCAACAGCGCGGACAATGAAGAAAAAAAAGATCAACGACATTCGAAATATCGGCATCATCGCCCACATCGACGCGGGCAAGACCACGGTCACGGAGCGGGTGCTTTTTTACACCGGCCGATCCCACAAGCTCGGCGAGGTCCACAACGGCGAAGCGGTCATGGACTGGATGGTCGACGAACAGGAGCGGGGCATCACCATCACATCGGCGGTGACCGCATGCGAATGGAAGGGCAAGGAGATCCAGATCATCGACACCCCCGGTCATGTGGACTTTACCATCGAGGTGGAGCGGTCCCTGCGGGTGCTGGACGGCGCCGTGGGCGTCTTCTGCGGCGTGGGCGGGGTGGAGCCCCAGTCCGAGACGGTTTGGCGGCA
>JAABTD010000065.1 GCA_011390065.1 Desulfobacteraceae bacterium | reverse complement strand
GGATGTGCTGAGCCCCCTCATCGCAAAGTTCCTCGACCCAGACGTCAACCTCAGCCCCCACCCGGTCCGGGACGCCGACGGCAATGTCCGCATCTCCGGGCTGGACAATCATGGCATGGGCACCATTTTCGAAGAGCTGATCCGCCGGTTCAACGAGGAGAACAACGAGGAGGCCGGCGAGCACTTCACGCCCCGGGATGTGGTCCGGCTGATGGCCAACCTGATTTTCTGGCCCATTGCCGACCAGATCCGCTCCACCACCTACCGGGTGTACGACGGGGCCTGCGGCACCGGCGGCATGCTCACCGTGGCCGAGGAAACGTTGCTGGAACTCGCCCAAAGCCGGGGAAAAGCGGTCTCCATTCATCTGTTCGGCCAGGAAATCAACCCCGAAACATTCGCCATCGCCAAAGCGGACTTGCTGCTCAAAGGGGAAGGCCAGGGTGCGCAGAACATCAGATTCGGCTCCACGCTCTCCCGTGATGCATTCAGAACCCACGAATTCGACTTCATGCTCTCCAATCCGCCCTACGGCAAAAGTTGGAAGATGGATCTTGAACGGCTGGGCGGCAAAAAGGAGATGACGGACCACCGGTTCATCGTCCAGCACCGGGACGAAGAACTGCCGCTCATCCCCCGGTCCAGCGACGGCCAGTTGCTGTTTCTGGTCAACAAGCTCTCCAAGATGGTGACGCCCACCTCGAAAAGCCCCCTTGGCAGCCGCATCGCCGAGGTCCACAACGGATCGTCCCTGTTTACCGGCGACGCCGGGTCCGGCGAGTCCAACATCCGCCGGTGGATCATCGAAAACGACTGGCTGGAGGCCATCATCGCCCTGCCGCTCAATATGTTCTACAACACGGGCATCGCCACCTACATCTGGGTGCTCACCAACGCCAAGCCGGCGGAACGCAAAGGCAAGGTCCAACTCATCAACGCCGCCGAGATCTACCAGCCCCTCCGCAAGAACATGGGGGCGAAGAACTGCGAATGGTCCGCCGATCAGATCAGGGACATCTGCGAGATGGTCATGGTGTTTACGGAGACCGAGCAGTCGAAGATTTTTCCCAACGAAGCGTTTGGGTATTGGAAAATCCGCGTGGAGCGGCCGCTGCGCCTCCACGCGCATTCTCCAGGCGATGAGCTGGCAGGTGGAGGATGCGCCGCCAGTCATCAAAAAGGTTTACAAGCCCGCAAAGGCCGGCGCCGATCCGCTGCATGGTCTTTATGCGGCGGAAATCAAAGGCAAGCCCGTTGTTGTAGAGTACGAACCGGACACGGAATTGCGGGACAGCGAACAGGCGCCGCTGCTGGAGGACGGCGGCGTCGAGGCATTCTTCCGGCGGGAGGCGCTGCCCCATGTCCCGGATGCCTGGATCGACGAGACGGCGACAAGGATCGGGTACGAGATTTCGTTTACGCGCCATTTCTACAAGCCGGTGGAGATGCGGACTTTGGATGAGATCAAGGCGGAGTTGCTGTCGCTTCAGGAAGAGGGGGAGGGGTTGCTGGAGGCGATCATCGGGGAAAGGGTGGAAGGGTGAGCAAATTCAGAAACAAAAAGGCAAGGGCGTCCGATCTTAACGGAGACGCTTTTGAATTGCTGACGGAGATTCGCCAAATGATCGAGGAAACGCGCTCAGGCGTGGCCGTTGCGGTGAACTCCGGGATCACGATGCTTTACTGGCGGATCGGACATCGGGTGAAACAAGAAATTCTTGAAGGTAAGCGGGCGGATTATGGCGCTGAAATTGTCTCTACACTGTCGAGACAATTGGAAGTGGCCTATGGAAGCGGGTTTTCGGAAAAAAACATCCGGCACATGATCCGATTCGCCGAAGCCTTTCCAGACAATCAAATTCTCTCCGCGCTGTCGAGACAATTGAGTTGGTCACATTTCAAAGAGATCATTTATCTGCGGCAACCGTTTCAAAAAGAATTCTACGCTGAAATGTGCCGTGTGGAAAAATGGAGCGTCCGAACGCTGAGGAAGAAAATCGACTCCATGCTCTATGAACGAACGGCTTTGTCCCGAAAGCCGGAGAAACTGGCCCGGCTGGAGCTTGACGCTCTGAGAGAATCCGATAAAATGACGCCGGACTTGGTTTTCAAGGACCCATACTTCCTTGATTTTCTTGGGCTGAAAGATCGCTATCTGGAAAAAGACCTTGAAGATGCCATTTTGCGCGAGATGGAAAACTTTCTGCTGGAACTTGGCGAAGGTTTCGCTTTTTTGGGCCGCCAGAAGCGCATCCAGATCGATGAGGACGATTTTTACATCGATTTGCTTTTTTTCCATCGTTTGCTCAAACGCCTGATTGTCATCGAGTTGAAGATGGGGGATTTTAAAGCCGAATACAAGGGACAGATGGAGCTTTACCTGCGCTGGCTCGATCGACACGAGCGGCGGCCGGGAGAAAATTCGCCCTTGGGGATTATCCTGTGCGCCGGCAAGAAACAGGAGCAGATCGAATTGTTGGAGTTGGGAAGTTCCGGCATCCATGTGGCGGAATATCTGACAGCGTTGCCGCCCAAAGAGGTGCTGCGGGAAAAATTTCACGCCGCCATTGAGTTGTCGCGGGAGCGGTTGGAAAATGGAGGGACGTGATGGGTTTACGGGCGTATCCTGAATACAAGGATTCCAATGACAAGTGGATGGGGAAAGTCCCGTCCCATTGGAATATTGCCAGCCTTGGCGCCATATCAAGCCGCAAAAGCATCAAAAATTGCCCTGATTTGCCGCTCCTATCAGTTTTACGTGAAAAAGGCGTGGTTTTGCGAGCATCTCTTGCTCATTAAGAACGCCGAAGAACAGATCAAACTAATCCAAGAATACCCTAATCGCCTCATCGCCGAAGTTGTCACCGGCAAAATCGATGTGCGCCATCTCGCCCCAACGACGGGCAGCTCAGAAACGATAGAATTGGCAGAAGAACTCGAAGCGCTCGCCGGGGAGATCGAGGAATGATGACAAGGGCATCCGCAAAAACACCAAAGATGACGCCTTGCCGCGCCGCTCTCGTGGCCTTAATGCACCGCTACCTCGCCGGCCTCCTTGACCCCATCGTAACCCCACTCGAAGTCCACAAACTCATGTATTTCATGCAGGAGAGCGGGGAACCGCTCAAGCTCAAATTCAATAAAGCGCACTATGGCCCCTATGCCGAAAACCTAAGCCACGTCATGAGCGCCATCGAAGGACACTTCGTATTGGGATACGCCTATGGCGGCGACGCCCCGGACAAACAGCTCAATCTGATCCCCGAGGCCGTGGACGCGGCGTCCAAGTTCCTGGAATCGCACCCCGAAACGCAAAAGCGGTTTCAAAAAGTCACCTGGCTGGTCGATGGCTTCGAATCGCCCTTCGGCCTGGAACTGCTGTCCACGGCCCATTGGTTGGTCAAAAAAGAAAACGCAACATCACGGGAAGATGTCGTTTCCAAAACCTACGCATGGCACGACCGCAAACGTCGGTTCACGCCGCGCCAGATTTCCCTTGCCGTGGACGTGCTCAGGGATCAGGACTGGATCGGCGAATTCAATGGATAAACCACGGCATGCAATACCGACGCCCGTCGACGGGAAAGACCAGTAACTTAGATGTTTGCAAATGCAGATGAGCGAAAGGAGCGGCTGTGACATTGACGAACACTGAACTTGATGCGATCCTGAATGATGAATCAAAGCGGATCGAAGGCGACATTGTCTGGCAGGAAGACGAAGACCATTCGTCTTCGGTTGAGTTTCGCGTGGAAGTGCAATCCGAGTCGGGTTGGCCGTTGTTCGTGCGGGGCAGCTACAACGCGCTCATCCCGTCGCTGTCTTATGGTTTGATCATCAGGACAGCCGGTCGCGTGTATGGACTCGATCTTGGAAAAGACCACCACAATCCGCAGTGCAATCAGGTCGGAGAAATTCACAAGCACAAATGGACCGAACAATTCCGCGACAAAGAAGCCTATGTCCCGGAGGACATCACGGCGCCCGTGAATGATCCGGTGGCGGTGTGGAAACAGTTCTGCGCCGAATCAAAATTGACGCATAATGGGAATTTGAATGTGCCCCCTCCCGTTCAGGAAGGATTGTTCCTATGAGCGACATGGATTTTTGCCTGAAATTTACCAATGGCTTGGGCAGCCTGTTCATCTGCGAACCTCATGGCGAATATCACAGAATTCGGACCCCTTATCTCTACCCGGACGGCGACATTATCGACCTGTTCTGCAAGCCCCAAGGGGATGTGATTCTGGTGTCTGATTTTGGCGAGACGACCCGATGGCTGCGAATGCAAACGGTGTCGCCCCGACGGTCCCCGAAACAGAAAGCATTGATTGAAGATGCGTGTGTGACGCATGGGGTGGAGTTTTTCAAAGGCATGTTGCTGGCCCGATGCCGTCCCGGCGACGAATTGGCGGCGGTGGCAATGCGCGTGGCTCAGGCGGCGCTGCGTGTATCGGATCTCTGGTTTACGTTTCGGACCCGATCAGTGGAATCCGTTACGGATGAAGTATCGGATTTTCTCGCTGAACGTAAATTCAGTTACGAGCGGGGTGAAAAACTGACCGGCCGATCCGGCCGGGTATGGACCCCTGATTTCCATGTCCGAACGGTTCGACGAAGCTCGCTGGTCTATGTGCTCAGCACCGGCAGTCGTTCCGCCGCGCGAATGGTGGTCAATCAGGTGCATACGGCTTTTTACGATCTCAATTATCTGGCCGCCGGGCCTGAAGCCCTTCAATTCGTTTCCCTGTTCGACGACACGGCGGATGTCTGGAGCGATGAAGACTTTCGGCTCGCTGAACAGCTTTCAGCCGTAACCCGCTGGTCGAAACCGGACGAGCTTGCCGGCGTTTTGCAAGCGGCATGAGGCGACCAATGCCCGTTACCGACACCACCGAAAAAGGCCTCGAAACCCTGATCGTCGAATCCCTCCTCAACGAGGCCGGCTACGTTCAGGGGACCAACGAGGACTACAGCCGGGAGTACGTCGTCGACTTGACTCGGTTACAGGAGTTCGTGAAGACCACCCAACCCAAGGCGTTCGAAGCCCTCTCCCTGGACCGGGACGGCGTCAAACGGAACCAGTTTCTCCATCGCCTGGACAGCGAGATCGCCAAGCGCGGCGTCATCGATGTGTTCCGTAAAGGCGTCAAACATGGCCCGGTAAGCCTGGAACTGTTCTACGGCACGCCCACCCCCGGCAACATCAAGGCGGTGGCGCTGCACAAAGCCAACATCTTCAGCGTTACCCGGCAGCTTCGATACAGCGCGGACGAAACCAAGCTGGCCCTGGACCTTTGCATTTTTATCAACGGGTTGCCGGTGGCGACCTTTGAACTGAAAAATTCCCTGACCAAACAGACCGTCCACGACGCCATTCGCCAGTACCAGCGCGACCGCAACCCCAATGAGCCGTTATTCAGGTTCGGGCGATGCATGGTCCATTTTGCGGTTGACGATCATGAAGTGCGGATGTGCACCCACCTCAAGGGCAAAGCGTCCTGGTTCCTGCCCTTCAACAAAGGGTGGAACGACGGCGCCGGCAATCCACCGAACCCCAATGGATTGAAAACGGATTACCTCTGGAAAGAGATTCTCGCCAAGCCGGGCCTGACCGAGATCCTCGAAAACTACGCCCAGGTCGTTCAGGAAAAGGACGACCGGGGTCGAAAAAAGCCGCCGAAGCAGATATTCCCCCGCTACCACCAGCTCGACGCGGTCCGCATGCTTCTGAGCGACGCCGCCAAGACCGGGGTTGGCGGAAAATACCTTATCCAGCACTCGGCGGGCAGCGGAAAAAGCAACTCCATTGCCTGGCTGGCCCATCAGTTGATCGGGCTGCAAGAAGACGGCGTTCCTGTTTTCGACGCGGTGCTGGTCATTACGGACCGGCGGGTGCTGGACAAACAGATTCGAACCACCATCCGGCAGTTCGCCCAGGTGTCTTCGCTCATCGGCGCGGTGACGGGGGACGCCGTCAGCAAGACGCATCAGCTCAGCGGTTTTTTGCGCACGGGAAAGCGGATTATCATCTCCACGGTTCAGACGTTCCAGTTTCTCCTCGACAGGATCGGCGACGAACACCGGGGCAACAAATTCGCCATCATCATCGATGAGGCCCACTCCAGCCAGGGCGGGCGGTCCTCCGCAAAAATGCATATGGCCCTGGCCGGAAAACAGGCGGCGCATGAGGATCCGGAAGAAGACTGGCTTCTGGCCGCGGACAAAGGCGCGAGTTACGAAACGGAACCCCGGGAAGAAGACACCTTCGAGGACAAGATCAACCGGATCATGGAGTCCAAAAAACTGCTGGCCAACGCCAGTTATTTCGCGTTTACGGCCACGCCCAAAAACAAGACGCTGGAAATCTTCGGCGACCCCATTCCCGCGGGAGACAAGATCCGCCACCGGCCCTTCCATTCCTACACCATGAAGCAGGCGATCCAGGAAGGGTTCATCCTGGATGTGCTGGCCAACTACACCCCGGTGGACAGCTACTATCGGCTATTGAAAACGGTGGAAGGTGATCCGGAATTCGACAAGAAAAAGGCCCGCAAAAAGCTGCGTAAATTTGTCGGCGCCCACGAAAAGGCCATCCGGGACAAAGCCGAAATCATGGTGGACCATTTCCACGACCACGTGAAACACAAGATTGGCGGCAAAGCCCGGGCAATGGTGGTCTGCGGCGGCATCGAACTGGCCATCCGGTATTACCACGCCATCTCGGCTTACCTGACGGAGTGCAAGAGCCCCTTCCGCGCCATTGTGGCCTTTTCCGGCGAACCCGAATTCGACGGCCGGAAAGTCACCGAGGCCAGCTTCAACGGATTCCCCGGCAGCCAGATCGAAAAGAAGTTTCAGCAGGACCCCTACCGGTTCCTGGTGGTGGCGGACAAATTCCAGACCGGCTACGACGAGCCGCTGCTCCATACCATGTATGTGGACAAGATCCTGGCGGGCATCAAGGCGGTGCAGACGCTGCTGCGGCTCAACCGCGCACACCCGCAAAAGACCGACACCTTCGTGCTCGATTTCATGAATGATGTGGATACAATCACCGCCTCTTTTTCAGATTATTACCGGACCACGGTTCTCAGCGAAGAAACGGACCCCAACAAACTCCACGACCTCAAGGCGACCCTGGACGGATATCAGGTGTATGACGGACCCCAGGTGGAAACCTTGGTGAAGCGGTTTCTCGACGGCGCGGACCGGGACCGGCTCGACGTGATCCTGGACGTTTGCGTCGGGCTCTACACCGCCGATTTGGACGAAGACGCCCAGGTCGATTTCAAGGGAAAAGCCAAGGCGTTCATGCGGGCCTACGACTTCCTGGCGTCGATCCTGCCTTACACCAGCGCCGAGTGGGAAAAACTGTCCATCTTCCTGAACTTCCTTGTCCCCAAACTGCCGGCGCCCCAGGAAGAGGACCTTTCCCGGGGCATCCTCGAAGCCATCGACATGGACAGCTACCGCGCCGAGGTCCGGGAAACCCTCAATCTCTCCCTGGAAGACAAAGACGGCGAGATCGGCCCGGTCCCCACCGACGGCGGCGGCCGGAAAAACGAACCCGAACTCGACCGGCTCAGCCACATCATCAACGCCTTCAACGAGCAGTTCGGCAACATCGAATGGAAAGACGCCGACCGCATCCGGGAGATCATCGCCGAAGATCTTCCGGCCAAAGTCGCCGCCGACACGGCCTACCAGAACGCCATCAGAAACAGCGACAAAGCCGCCGCCCGCATCGAACACGACCGCGCTCTACAGGCCGCCGTGTTCGGCATGCTCTCCGACCACACCGAACTCTTCAAACAGTTCTGCGACAACCCCAGCTTCAAAAAATGGCTGGGGGACGCGATTTTCAATGCAACTTATGAAGAGGCGGTGTAATGAGCATGACAGAAGAAAAATTAAAAAGCATTGTCAATAAATCAGGCTTTCCGCTTCAGATTGGATTGGAGCACCAAATCAATGCCAGGTCGGGCATTCACGGCTGGAGAGTTCTCTACAAAGAGCATTCTTGGAAAAATGCTGACACAAGCGCCAGCGGCTTTATCGACTTGGTTTTAGTTGACCACTACGGCACCACGGTGATGGTCGTTGAATGCAAAAGAGTCCAAAATTCGCACTGGATATTTCTTTTATCGGATAGGCGTCATTACGAAAGAAGACATTTGCGCGCATGGGTATCGCGTTATGATAGGGGGAAAACGTTTTATTTTGGTTGGACGGATATAAATGCAGATTATCCAACTTACGAGAGCGATTTTTGTGTCGTTCCCGGGCAGGATAACAAAAGTCGGCCCATGTTGGAAAGAGTCGCGGCTGAAGTTATCGAGGCATCAGAGGCGCTCGCAAAAGAAGAATACCATTTTTTAGTCAATAAAATTGACTATATACGATTTTACGTCAACGTCATCGTCACGACTGCTGAACTAAACGTATGTAAATTCAATCCTGAAAACATATCGGTCGACACAGGGGAGATCGACGAAACTCAATTCGAAACCGTACCCTATCTCAGATTCAGGAAAAGCCTATCTACAAAAACTGTTGAAGAATTGAACCTAAAAGAGGTTACCCCCCAAAGCCTGACCGCAGCCAGAGAAAACACTATTTTCATCGTCAATTCCAAACACCTCACTGATTTTTTAAGCAAATTTGAGATTGACGGCTATTCTTTTGACAGGTTCAAATTGAATGATGCATCCAACACGAGCTGAGATGGACATCTACCAACGCTGCAACATCGGGATCATTGGAGATTACGCACATGTTGAAGGCGGCATCCATTTCCACGGCGACCCATCAAAACCGCCCCTTCAACTCCCCCCCAAACACGACCACTTCATCGGCCGCCAAGAAAAAATCGACGACCTCATCGCCTCGCTTGCCCCCGGCCACATCACCGCCCTCTGGGGGCCCGGCGGCATCGGTAAAAGCGCCATCGCATCGGAAGTCTTGCACAAGCTCACCGACGGCGGCCAACGGCTTCCCGACGGCTTTCCCGACGGCCTGATCTGGCACGATTTCTACCGAACCCCGTCAGCCGACGCGGCCCTGGAACAAATCGCCCTCACCTTTAGGGAAGAACCCATGCCCACCCCCCAGGACGCTGCCAAGCGGGCCCTGTCCGGCAAAAAAGTTCTGCTGCTCCTGGACGGCGCGGAAGCCGCCGACGACCTGAACCGCGTTCTGGAGACGGCCGCCGCCTGCGCCGTGATCGTCACCACCCGAAACCGGGAGGGCGTTTCCGACCGCCGGGAGATCGAAACCCTCCCGCCCCAGGACGCCGAGACCCTGCTGCAAGCTTGGGCCGAAGACATGGCCCAGGATCCGGAACCACTGTCTCATATCTGCCAGCTCGTGGGGAACCTCCCCCTGGCTCTCCGCCTGGCCGGCGCCTACATGGGCGAAGAAAAAGAACCCGCGGCCCAATACCTGAAATGGCTGGAAAGCACTCCCCTGGAAGCCCTCGACTTCGGCGATCGCAAAAACCAGAGCGTCCCGGTGCTCTTGAAAAAAAGCCTGGATCAGGTGAGCAATCAGGCCGCCGCCATCCTGTCCATCGCCGGAGTGCTGGCCTTTGCCCCCTTCGCACGGGAGCCCGCAGCCGCAGCCCTGCACGCGGAACCGGACAAATTGAGAAAACCGTTTCGGGAGCTGACCGGCTACGCCCTCTTGGTTCGATCCGATGACCGGTACACCTTGAGCCATGCGCTGATCGGCACTTATGCCAGGGAAAACTTACCCCCACCCGATTCCGCCGTTGAGCGCCTGGCCGTTTTCTTCACTGCCTTTGCCGAGGAACACTCCATCGCCGGTCCGACAGGCTACGCCCGCCTCGACCATGATAAACCGCATATCCTTCAGACAATAAATATCTGCCTCAATCGTAACCTGTTGGAACGCGTTCTGGAACTGATATGAGGAATAAACGTTTACCTCGATATCAGAGGCTATTGGGCTGAAAGAATAACGACTCTATTTGCGGGAATCGAAGCGGCAAAAGGAAAAGAGGACCAAGTGGAGGAGGGAAAGCTACTTATTGAACTAGGGATCGCCTACCGTAATATTGCCCGCATAAGAAAGGCTATAGACCTATACCAAAAGGCATCTATATTCTTAAAAAAAAGCAAAAATAGGAGGTTTGAAAGCGACATCCTCGGAAACTTGGCGAACGCATATTTCGATCTGGGTCAGTTAGATATAGCCATCGAGCATTTCCGAAAAGCTTTATCCATTCAAAGAAAAATTGGTGATCAAATTGGCGAAGGGATCAGCTTTGGAAACTTGGGGAACATATTCAATGTCAAGGGCCAAATGGAAAAGGCTGTCGAACATTACATTAAGGCGTTGGCGATAGCGCGTAAAACCAATAACCGTAAAAGCGAAGGAAACCATTTAGGGAATTTGGGAAACGCTTACAGGGACTTGGGCTTTGTGGATCAAGCCATGCATTATTATCAGCAGGCTTTATCTATTGCAAAGGAAATCGGTGACCGAAAGGGCGAAGGAAATAGGTTAGGCAACATAGGGAATATATACAGAGAACAAGGAAATGCTATCCAAGCGATAAAGCGATACCAACAAGCTTTGAAAATTGCAGAGGAAATAGGTGACAGAAAAGCCAAAAGCAATCATTTAGGCAACCTCGGTCTTGCTTACAAAGATATGAATCAAGTGAACAAAGCCATAGAATGCTATCAGGGCGCATTGGCTATCGCAAAGGGAATCGGCGATCGAAGGGCTGAGAGCAGTCATTTGGCGAATCTGGGGCTCGCATACAAAGACAGCGGCCAGGTAAAAGAAGCCATAGAACTGCACAACCAAGCGTTGGCGATTGCAAGAGAGATAGGAGATAGGAGAGCCGAGGGCAGTTGTTTGGGTAATTTAGGAAACGCCTATAAATCTTTAGGCCAGTTGGAAAAGGCCATCGAATACTATCAACAAGCATTGACCATCCAAAGGGAAATCAAGGATCGGAGAAGTGAGGCCAATCAACATGGAAACTTAGGGCTTGCTTATCATGAATTAGGTCAGTTAGGAAAAGCCATTGAGTTTACGGAACAAGCCCTTTTTATCTTTGAAGAAATCAAATTCCCCAATGCTGAAAAAGCCAAAAAAGACCTTACCTTCTTTAAAGACAAATTGGGCAAATAAAAACGCTGGCATAGATAAAGAGTAGTGATAATTTTGGCACAAAATGCATGATACGAGCATTGTTAGATTGAGGAGGCAACCATGGACACAATCACAGGCGCCCTCGTTACCGCCGCCACATCCGGCCTGACCACGGTCGGCAAATCCGCCATCGTGGACACCTACAACGCTATCAAAACCCTGATCCAGAACAAATACGGCAACACCGACCTGCCCGACGCCGTCGAAAAACTAGAGCAAAAACCCGACTCCCAAAGCCGACAAGGCATGGTCCAGGAAGAACTCGAAACCGCCGGGGCGGATAAAGACAAAGAGATGCTCGATCTCGTCAATCAGCTCATCGAGGCTCTCAAGGAGACACCCGAGGGCCAGAAAGCCATCGGCAAATACAATCTAAACATCACGGACAGCAACGTAGGCGTCGTGGGCGATTACGCCAAAATCAAGGGCGGGATCAACTTCTAAACACCCAAGAGGGCAGGCTGATATGGTGGACGTCCGTTACTCAAAAGTCGGCGTAATTGGAGACAACGCCCACATCGAAGGCGGCATACATTTCCACGGGCAACCCACGGGGCCGCCCCTCCAACTCCCCCGCCGCCCCGACCACTTCACCGGCCGCCGCCAGGAAGTCGACGACCTCATGACCGCCCTCCGCCCCGGCCATGTCATCACCCTCTGGGGACCCGGCGGCATAGGCAAAAGCGCCGTCGCCGCCGAAGCCCTCCACCGTTTGACCGCCGACGGAACCGAACCGCCCGCCCAATTCCCCGACGGCGTTGTCTGGCACGAATTCTACAACGCCCCCGAAGCCCTCCGCGCCCTGGAACATATCGCCCGGTCCTGCGGCCAGACGCTCGACCCCACGCCCCGGGAGGCCGCCCTCCTCGCCCTTGCCGGCCGCAAGGCCCTCCTCCTCCTGGACGGCGCCGAAGACGCCGACGACCTGCCCGCCGTCCTGGACGTCGCCGGCGGATGCGCCGTTATTGTCACCACCCGCAACCGCCATGACGCCGGCCCCGACCGCCTGGAAATCAACGCCCTCCCCGACGACGAATCCGCCGATCTTCTCAAAGCCTGGGGCCGCGACCAAACCCAGGACGCCCCCGCCGTCCGCCGCATCTGCGACCTCCTCGGCGGCCTTCCCCTGGCCATCTGCCTCGTCGGCGGCTACCTCGACGAAACCGGCGACACGGCCCCCGAATATCTCCAATGGCTCGAAACCACGCCCTTGGACGCCCTCGACCAAGGAGACCGCAAACGCGACAGCGTCCCCCTGCTTCTCAAACGCAGCCTCGACCAAGTCAGCCAAACCGCCCGCGACATCCTCTCCATCGCCGGCATCCTGGCTTTCGCGCCCTTCACCGCCGCCGCCTTGGCCGCCGCCCTCCAAACCCAACCCCAAACCCTCAAACGCCCTCTAAACGAACTCACCGGCTACAGCCTCCTTGCCCGCACCGCCCCCCGCTACCAACTCAAACACGCCCTCATCCACACCTACGCTCGGGAAAACCATTCCTCGACAGATGACGCCCTCCAGCGCCTCGCCGACTTCTACACCGGCCTCGCCGAAAGACACAGCGACCACGGCCCCCAAGGCTACGCCCACCTCGACCCGGACCGCGTCCACATCCTCCAAACCCTGACCGCCTGCCGCGACCGCCGGCTATGGGAACCCGTCCGGAAACTCGTCTGGGCCATTGATGATTACCTGAACATCCAGGGCCACTGGGCCGAACGCTGCAAAACCCTCCACGCCGGCGTCGATGCCGCAAGGGGGTTGGAAGACCGGGACGGGGAAGGAAAATTTCTGGGCAACCTGGGGAACGCCTACTACGTGCTGGGCCAGGTGGGAAAGGCCATCGACCATTACCGGCAGGCCCTGGCCATCCACCGGGAAATCAGGGACCGAAGGGGCGAGGGCAACCGCTTGGGCAACCTGGGGATCGCCTACCGCGACCTGGGCCAGGTGGGAAAGGCCATTGACCATCTCCAGCAGGCCCTGGCCATCCACCGGGCAATTGGGGACCGAGGGGGCGAGGCCAACGACCTGGGCAACCTGGGGATCGCCTACAGCAAACTGGGCCAGGTGGAAACGGTTATCGACCACTATCTGCAGGCCCTGGCCATCGCCCGGGAAATCGGGGACCGAAGGGGCGAGGGCAACGACCTGGGCAACCTGGGGATCGCCTACAGCGACCTGGGCCAAGTGGAAAAGGCCCGCGCCATGCTGGAACAATCTCTGGCCATTTTCGAAGAGATTCAATCCCCCAACACAGCGCGTATCAGAAAATGGCTTGCCGAGCTGGATGGTGAGGATGGGCCGGATTGACGCCCGTAACCGGGTATTGTCCAAAAAACAGTGTTCTGCTTTATCAATTTAGCGATCTACGCTGATGAAATGGAGATGGGAAACAATCACGACGGTTGGCGGTTTTAGAAACTAACCGGTACGCCAAACGGTACGCTCGCTGATCACAAAAAAGGGCGACCGGAAATCCGGTCGCCCCAAATATTTAAAGTGGCGGAGAGAGAGGGATTCGAACCCTCGGTAGAGCTTTCACCCTACACTCGCTTAGCAGGCGAGCGCCTTCAGCCGGCTCGGCCATCTCTCCGCGATATATTTTTCCTTCGTTCCCTGGGTCGTCCATGGCGGAGGGAGTAGGATTCGAACCCACGGAGCTTTCGCTCAACGGTTTTCAAGACCGCCGCCTTAAACCACTCGGCCATCCCTCCAGGCAAGAGTTAATTATTACCATTTCAAGCCGCTATCGTCAACAGATTTATCGAAATTTTCTGATCCGGACGGATGGGAGCGGCGGCGGCAGTTTTTACGCCTCGATCAGGTGTTTGGCCAGGTGCCCCAGCTCCGGGAAAATCAGTTTTTCGCAGGCCAGTTTGCAGGCCTTGAGGCTGCCGGGCATGCAGAAAAGGCCGGTTCCGTCGATGACCCCGGCCGTGGCCCGGGAGAGAATGGCCGGCGATCCGATTTCCTCGTAACTGAGGGCGGCAAACAGCGTCCCGAAAGACGTCATCTCCTTTTCCATCAGCCCTTTGACCGTTTCAACGGTGACATCTCCGGGGCTGACGCCGGTGCCGCCGTTGAGCAGCATCACCTCGGGATGATGATCCCGTATGACGGCCAGCACCGAGCGGGCGATGGCGTCCGAATTGTCCGGGATCACCTCGTAATGGACCACGATATGGCCCAGGGCTTCCAGCCGCTCTTTGATCCAGCCGCCGCTTGCGTCATCGGCCGGGGAGCGGGTCGTGGAGAGGGTGATGACGGCGATCCGGACGCTTTTGACCGCCGCGGCCTTGTGTTCTTCTGTTCCCATGGGGATTCCCCTTTTCGTTCAGGTTCCATAATGGCCTTGATTTTACCGGATGATTTCCGTATGATCAAGGGGATTTGAACGACGACAACCGTTTTTCGAGAGGCCTCATGCGCTACCCCTGCACCGGCGTCATCCTGTCCGGCGGGCTGAATACCCGTTTTTCCGGCCGGAACAAGGCATTTCTGCAAATCAACGGACACTGCATCCTGGACCGCATCCTGACCCTGTTCAGGGAGGTGTTCGACGACATCATCCTGGTCACCAACGATCCCCTTCAATACCTGGACCGGGACCTTCTGATCGTCACGGACATCTTTCCCCTTCGCAGTTCCCTGACCGGCATCCACGCCGGCCTGGCGGCCGCCTATCATCCCCACGCGTTTTTCACCTCCTGCGACACCCCGTTTCTGAAAAAAAGCCTGGTGGAGCGCATCCTCGATCACATCGATCCCAAGATCGACGTGGTCATCCCCCGGACCGCCGCGGGCCTGGAGCCCCTGTGCGCCGTGTATTCCAAAGCCTGCATCAAGCCCATTGAGCACAATCTGTCAAATAATCTGCTTAAAATTCAAGGCTTTTTTCCTAATGTCCGGGTCAGAAAAATCCCGGAGGAGATCCTGGATGCCACCGATCCGGGTCTCGCCTCGTTTTTCAATGTCAATACGCCCGAGGATCTCGCCCGGGCCCAGATGATGTCAACCGAGGAATCAACTCAGGAATCAACCCAACAATCAACATAGAGGACCCCCCCATGAAAACAGCGAAACGGAATCCCCCCGTCGATTTAGGCGCCGTCATGGCCGCCATCAAAACCCATCCGGATTACGATAAAGTGGGCATGGTGCTGTACCACAACGGCGTGGTGCGAAGCACCTCCCGGGACGGCCGCAAGGTGACGGGTCTCCGGGTCGCCGTGGATCACGACAAACTGGCGGAGATCCTCGCACGCTTCCGGCAGCAGCCCGGCATCATCGACATCCAGATACGGATCGCCGAAGATCGGGATCTTGTGGTGGGAGACGATGTCATGTTCCTGGCCGTGGCCGGGGACATCCGCGACAATGTTGTGCCGGCGCTGCGGGACATGCTGGATGCGGTCAAGTCGACGGTGACGGCCAAGACCGAGTATTTTGCGTAGGCGGGTCCATGGGCAGCAGCACGGTGAAGACGGCGCCGCCAGGGCCTTTTCCCGGGTGATGTCCCGGACGAACCCGCCGATGGCCGCGGGCCGGCCCCGCCCGTCTCCGGCGGACGGCGCAGCCCATCCGAGAAGCGCGGCCGTCAGCATTAAAAACACCGCGCCCCGCATCCCCAAATTCTTGAGGTTCGGGAAAAAGGATGCTATCATGATGGGATAAATACCTTCCATGTTGGTTTAGGGATCGTGTATAACAGACCCCCGACGACAGTGTCAACGCCGCAATCGCAACCAGATGAAGCGACATATCAACCTCCGGATCTGAACGGTTTTTTACATGGGAATCACAGCGGACATCGCCATTATCATCCTGGCCGCGCTTCTCGGCGGTCTGATCGCCCAGGCGCTCAGACAGCCGCTGATGCTGGGCTACATCCTCGCCGGGGTCCTGGTGGGCCCCCACACGGGACTGGTTACCGTCTCGGACATCCACAACATCGAACTTCTGGCCGAAATCGGCGTGGCCCTGCTGCTGTTCGCCCTCGGGCTGGAATTTTCCTTCAAGGAACTGAAGCCGGTGCGGTCCATCGCCCTCATCGGCGCCCCGATCCAGATTCTGTTGACCATGGCCTATGGATTCGCCATCGGCAAAGCGTTCGGATGGGGCTGGCACCCCTCCATCTGGCTCGGCGCGCTCATTTCCCTGTCGTCCACCATGGTCCTGCTCAAGACCCTCATGTCAACGGGCCGGATGGGGACCCTCTCCAGCCGGGTGATGATCGGGATGCTGATCGTTCAGGACCTGGCGGTGGTCCCCATGATGATCATTCTGCCGCAGCTCAGCGACCCGGCGGCCGGCCTGCCGGCGGTGGGGCTTGCCGGATTGAAGGCCGCGGTCTTTATCGCCCTTATGGTCATTCTGGGAACCCGGCTGCTGCCCATGCTGATCCGCGCCATCGCCCGGTGGAATTCCCGGGAGCTGTTCCTGCTGGCCATCACCGCCATCGGCCTGGGGGTGGGGTACGCCACCTATCTGGCCGGGCTTTCCTTTGCTTTCGGCGCGTTCGTGGCCGGCATGGTATTGAGCGAATCCGATTACGGCCATCAGGCCCTGAGCGACATCATCCCCTTGCGGGATCTCTTCGGCCTGCTGTTTTTCGCCTCCGTGGGCATGCTGCTGGATCCGGCCTACCTGCTGGCCAATCTCCGGCAGGTGCTGGTGCTGGTCTTTCTGGTTTGTCTGGGCAAGGGAGCGATTTTCGCTTCTATCACGCGTCTTTTCGGCTATTACAATGTGGCGCCCCTGGCGGTGGGACTGGGGCTTTTTCAGGTCGGGGAATTTTCCTTTCTGCTGGCCCGGGTGGGCATCAGCACCGGCTCCATCAGCCATGACCTGTACATGCTGACGCTCAACACCACCATCATCACCATGATTCTGACCCCTTTCATGGCCCGTCTCACCGCCCCCCTTTACGCCCTGCGCAAGCGGATGTTCAAGCACGAACCGGTGCAGACCATAAACCTGCCGGAATCGGGCCTCAACGACCATGTGATCATCGCCGGCGGCGGAAACCTCGGCTTCTTTCTGGCGCGGATTCTTCGAAAGCTTTCCATGAGTTTCGTGGTGGTGGAAATGGATTTCCGGCGGGTGGAAGCCATGAAAGCCGAGGGCCTGCCGGTGATTTACGGCGACGCCAGCCAGCCCGTGGTGCTGGAGGCCTGCGACATTGGAAAGGCCAGGCTGCTGTTGATCACCACGCCTTCTATCTTCATCGCCCAGGCCATTGTCGAGCAAGCCCGCCGGGAGCGGCCGGATCTGGTGATTATCGCCAGGGCCGAAGGAACCGACCAGATGAAAGCCCTCAACGAACAGGGCGTGGACGAGGTGGTCCAGCCGCAACTGGAAGCCGGCCTTGAAATCACCCAGTTGATGCTGTTCAACCTCAACATCCCGGCCGGGGAAATCGTGAAATTCACCGATGCGGTGCGAAAGGAGCAGTATGCCTCGCTTTATGAAGAGCGCGGCGGATACACCGCCATCGACATGCTTCAGAACGCGAATTTAATGATGGATGTGAGTTGGATCCAACTGCCCGACGGCAGCCCCCTGGTGGGCGACAGCATCCGGCAGCTTGGAATCCGCAAGAAAACCGGCGCGTCGGTGGTGGGCGTCATCCAGGATGGTCAGGTCCATCCCAATCCCGACGCCGACCATCGCTTTTCGCCTGGGGATTTTGTGGCGGTGTTGGGGAACAAAGACCAGATCGAGGCGTTTCGGGAGTTTGCGTTTCCGGAGGCGAGGTGAAGGGGAGGACGGAGGACAGAGGACAGAGGACAGAGGACAGAGGACGGAGGACGGAGGGAAATGAATGTGAAAAACGGAATGTGGGTGGCGGCCATGGGGATCGCTTTGATGGCGGGACCGTGGATTGCCTGGGGGCAGGATGAGAAGATGTCGGATATCGAATTGGCGTTGGGGCAGACCGTTTACGTGCCGGTCTATTCCCACATTTACAGCGGGGACCGGGAGCGGCAGATTCCGCTGGCCGTGACCCTCAGCATCCGCAACACCGATCCGGCCAACGGCATTCGACTGGCCATGGTCGACTACTACGATTCCCACGGCAAGCTGCTCAAAGCCTATCTGAAAGAACCGCTCGCTTTAGACCCCATGTCCACCATCCGGTACGTCATCAAGCAATCCGATCTGAGCGGCGGCTCGGGCGCCAATTTTTTGGTCCGCTGGATGTCGGACAAGCCCATCAATATCCCGATCATCGAATCGATCAACATCAGCACCATGTCTCAGCTGGGCATTTCCTTTTCGTCCCGGGGACAGGCGATCCGAATGCCCTGATAGACAGGGGAATAAAACGCCGTAGGGGCGAAAAATCTTTCGCCCCTAAATCTTTTGCCCCTGCTACCGGCGGTGATACCCTTCCTCGTTGAGCGCCTGGGCGTGATAGATCTGATAGAGGTCCTGCTGAAGCGGATAATCCCAGCAACCCTGCCGGTGGTAGAGAAAGCCTCCGAATCCGGTCTTGAAGCGGTACAGGCCGTACATGGGATGGGAGGCGGCGGCTGACGGGGCCACGCCGAACATGTCGTAATATCGGCATCCGACTGTTTTGGCCCGGCGGATGGCCTGCCATTGAAGGGCATAGGCGGCCATTTTATTGCGCTGGCAGGAAGACGATGCGCCGTACAGATAACAGGCCTGGGTTTCGGATATGGAAAGAAACATGCCCGCCAGCGGCGCGCCGTCGGCTTCCGCCATCAATAAATGGAGGGATGTCCGGTCATTCGAATGCTTGTCCCGGGCTGCGAGCAGGGCTTCGAAATAGCGCCGCTCCTGGTGGATGATATGGTTTCGCCGGGCGGTTTCCCGGCACAATTGAAGCCAATCGGTCAGCCGCGACGCATCGACCTCCGTGACCCGCACCCCTTTGCGCCGGGAGAGGCGGATGTTGTACCGGGTTTTGGGCTTCATGCGCTTGAGCAATTGTTCTTCGTCCTGTTTCAGGTTAATGAAGACGGTGTTGGTGGGCAGTGCGTTGGTGGGGGCCTTGTAGAGATTGCCGTTCCGGGTATCGAAATTCATCCGGATCTCCTGGATCTCCACTCTGGGCGGACCGGACCAACCGGCTTTGCCGTCGTACCGGTCCGGATCATCGGCCCAGGGAGACCGCCAGGGCAGATCGAAGCGGATAAAGAGGCATTCCCGGGGAAGGTGGGGGCGCAACCCTTCGGACAGTTCCTCCAGAACCGGCCCCTGCCATTCCGCACGCGGCTCCAGGGTCGGACCGTAGGGGACATAGGCCATTTGGCAATCGGGACCCAGCGGCTGGAGCACGACCAGGATGTCGTCTGAGACAGTGGATTGGCCGTCCCACCCCCTTTCCGGCGGCGACAGACAGCGCTCTGAGGGAAGCGACATGTGATAGGCGCGGACCTCGCGCCCCTCATATTCCTTGAGATCGCCCCAGAACGGGGTCTGCTGGAGAATGGGGCCGGTCGACAGATGTGCTTTTTTTTGGGGTGTGACGTTCAAAATCGCTCCTTTTTTGTAATCCGGAACCCAAATCTAACCCATGCGTCTTTCATGTCAAATCATTTTTATGAACAGGGTGCATCGAGGAGAGCCGCCATGATCGAACCGATTTACCTGGACTACAACGGCACCACGCCCCATGCGCCTGAAGTCATCGAGGCCATGAGACCCTTTCTGGAAACCGAATTCGGCAATCCGTCCAGTTCCCACTGGTACGGCATCCGCCCGAAACAGGCGGTCGAAGGCGCTCGAGGCCGGGTGGCCGACATTTTAGGCGGTCGGCCCGAAGAGATCGTTTTCACCAGCGGCGGAACCGAATCCAACAACCATGCCATCAAAAGCATCGGCGGATCGCGTTTTTCCCGAGGAACCCATATCATCACCAGTGAAATCGAGCATCCGGCCGTACTGGAAGTCTGTCGGTTCATGGAAGGGCATGGTTTTTCCGTGACCTACCTCCCCGTGGATTCAGACGGCTTGGTGGATCCGGCCGATGCCGCCGCCGCCATGACCCGGCAAACCATCCTGATCTCCATCATGCACGCCAACAACGAGGTGGGGACCCTTCAACCCGTTGCCGACATCGCCGAATCGGCCAGGGACAGGGGCATTCTGATGCATACGGATGCGGCCCAGTCCGTGGGCAAGACGCCGACCCGTGTCGACGACCTTGGGGTGGATCTTCTTTCAGTAGCCGGCCACAAGGTTTACGGGCCCAAAGGGGTCGGCGCGCTGTATATCCGGAAAGGCGTGGCGCCGGCCGTTTTCTGTCACGGCGCCGGACAGGAAAGGGGACTGCGGGCCGGGACCGAGAACGTGCTGGAGATCGTCGGCCTGGGAAAAGCGTGCGAGATCGCCCAATGCGACCTGGAAAAGAACGCGGCCCACATGGCCGCCATGCGGGACCGGCTTGAAGCGGGACTGGAGGCGGCTCTGGACGGCGTCCGGTTCAACGGCCACCGGGAAAAACGCCTTCCCAACACGGCCAGCATATCGTTTGTCGACCTGGAGGCCAATCGGATGCTGGAAGAGATCGGACTGGAGGTGGCGGCGTCCGCCGGCGCGGCCTGTCATGCGGACCAGGTGCAGATCTCCCATGTGCTGACGGCGATGCAGATCCCAAAGCGATGGGCTAAAGGGACTCTGCGGTTCACGACCGGCAGAATGACCACCGCCGAGGAGATCGACCGGGCTTTGGACGTCATCGTTTCTTCGGTGAAAAAGCTCCGCCGGTAAGGGAACTTGTTCCGTATGATTGAAAACCTGAGATCCGACCATCTGACGGGTCGTCGCAAGGGCGTCTACGCTGTGTGCTCGGCCCATGCAGGCGTGTTGAAGGCCGCCATGGCCGCGGCCGCGACCCTGGGGGACGATCTGCTGATCGAAGCCACCCCCAACCAGGTCAATCCCTTCGGCGGCTATTCCGGCATGGCGCCGGCCCGGTTTCGAACCTATGCCTTTGAACTGGCGGATGCGGTCGGATTTCCCCGGCGGCGCCTTCTGCTGGGCGCCGACCATCTGGGGCCTTTTGTATGGCGAAAGGAACCGGCCGAAGCGGCCCTGGCCAAATCTGAACAGTTGGCCCGGGAATGCGTTGCCGCCGGTTTTTTCAAAATCCATCTGGACCCGAATCCCCCCTGCGCGGATGATCCGGCATCGGGGCTGTCGCCGGAGACGGTGGCCGAGCGAACCGCCTTTCTCTGCCGAGCCGCGGAAGCCGCCGCGGACGGTCTTCCCGATGGCATGCCCTGGCCGGTGTATGTGATCGGGACTGAAGTGCCGACCCCCGGGGGCGGTCTGGAAGATGCCGGCCGTTTGACCCTCACCCGGCCTGGAAAGGTCGCGGAAACCCTTCAGTTGACCCGGGCCCGCTTTCGATCCGCCGGCCTTGAAGCGGCCTGGCGCCGCGTCATCGCCGTCGTAGTGCAACCCGGGGTGGAATTCGGCGATGCCGACGTGGCGGTTTATCGGCCTGAGCGGGCCCAGGCCTTGTCGGCTTTTCACGAACACCTGCCGGGCCGGGCGACCTACGAGATCCACTCCACCGATTTTCAACCGCCCGGGGCTTTGAAAGCGCTGATCCGGGATCATTTCACCCTTCTTAAAGCCGGCCCCTGCCTGACCCATGCATTCCGGGAGGCGGTCTTCGCACTCGCTCACATCGAATCGGAGTGGCTGGGGGGGCGGAAAGGGATTCAGCCCTCGGCCATTCGCGAGACGCTGGAAAGAGTGATGCTGGAAAATCCGGCCCACTGGCGGTCCCACTACACCGGCGCCGCCGACGAACAGCGCTGGATGCGGGCTTTCAGTTATCGCGATCGGATTCGCTACTACTGGCGACATCCGGACGTTCTCTCGTCTCTGGCGCGGCTATGCGAAAACCTTTCCCGCCCCATTCCGCCCGGCCTGATTCGTCAGTATTTTCCCGACCTGTATCCCGGCATTGAATCCGGATGCCGCCGGGGCGACCCCGAATCATTGATCCGCCGCCGCATTCAAGCCGCCCTGGTCCCATATGTCGACGCCTGCAGCACGCGTCGGGCGTCTGCGGCGGAAACATTCAGCTGATAATGCACTACGAAGGCCCCATATACCGCCCCCCTAGCGAAGCCGATTCCCTGCTGATTCAAGCCACCGTCGGCTGCCCATGGAACCGGTGCACCTTCTGCATGGTCTACAAAAGCACGAATCAGGACACCGACGGAACCGGTGAGTTTGAGGGAGTGAAGACGTGCAATCCGCCTTCCGAATCGCTCGTCGATGCAGACGGTTTCTATCCCTTTTTCCCGGGCAAGCTGAATGACCGCCGCTTCACCGGGGTCAAGCGCATTTTTTAAAAATGGCGAGAGATTTACAGGCGAATCCCATTTGGTCAGCCATCGATCATTTTGAAATTGAGTCACAGCGAATCCTTCCACTCCGCCAGCAAGAATCTCACTACAGACTTCAAATGGGACAAAAACCTCATCATAGCATTCACGGAGAACAGAAAAATCGTTTAAGGCCGCACACAAAGCGATGAGTGGGCCGGTATTGATGACGATTCGCTTGCTTTCAGGCATTTTCGCAGTCTTGTTTAAGATCTTCTTCCGACAAATCGATCATTGGGATTCCAAACCGATCGAGTTGAAGCAGAAACTCTACACGGCCAATTCCCGCTATCTGGGCCGCCATGCCGGAGGATAATCGGCCCATTTCGAACAATTTGGCCGCCATGGCAAGCTTGGCCTCTTGCTCGAATTCCCAACGACTGACATTCACGGCGTCCGGAAACGTATCCGGGTATTGAACGATGAATTCATTTGTCATAAACGCCCC
>JAABTD010000249.1 GCA_011390065.1 Desulfobacteraceae bacterium | reverse complement strand
CCGGACCTGGATCATCCGCTTGACCACGGAGTGGATGTCTTCGTTTTCCCGGGCCATGGCGCCGATGTCGAAGACCACGGCCATGGGGTCGATCCGGTCCGCCACCGCCCGCCAGGCCGTTTTGAATTCCGGGGCCCTGGGCGAATCGTCCCGGGCCAGGAGGGCGTCGGCCAGCGGCGCGCCGTCGGGCAGGACCAAGCCATCCAGGGCCAGCCCCAGGAGCTTGGCGAAGCTCGATTTACCGGAGCCGTAAAAGCCGGAGATCCAGGAGGCGGGCAGCGCCACCCCATGCTTCCGGGCCAGTTCATCCGCCATGCCGGTGAGCAGCCGGACAAACTGCTCGTGGATCCCCGACTCGATCCGCTTCCGGCGCGGGTCGTCCTCCGGATACCCGCCGGTGATGATGTACTCGGAGACCTCGTCCTGAACTTTCCGGGGGTCTTTTTCGTGGAAATAGACCACGGGCGGGATGTCCCGGGTCACATCCGCGGCGAATACGTCTTTGATCAGCATGTCGGGTCCTTTCGGAATGGTCCTGAACTGTGATTCAGGTGATTCAGATGATGCGCATGATGGCGAAGATCATCACAGTCCATCACAAACATCACCTGAATCACAGTTCAGGACAGGCACATCTTTATGAATAAATCCTCGGCCGATAGTCCCGGTCCGCCGGCAGTTCCCCCATGAACGACAGGCCCGTGTCGCCGTGCCGCGCGCCGGGGTAGAGCAGCACCACCGGAATGTTCCGGGTCTTGCCGTCGATGAACCGCAGCAGGGCCGACGACCGGAAAAACGGATAGAGCGCCCCGGCCCGGCCGATGAAGATCAGGGTGTGGTCGAGGCCGTCGGGGTGGGCGTCGGCAAACTCGTCGATCAGGCCCACCACCGCGCCGGCGAGGCCGTCGGGCTCTTCCACGTAATGGACCAGTTTATCCTTCAGATAGCGCAGCGCCCGCCGGGGATCTTTTTCATACAGCCGCCGCTCCCGCCCGATAAAGCTGTCCAGCACCCGGGGCTCCTCGGCCCTCAGCCGGTCCATGAGCAGCCGGAGCAGCGAGATGGACAGGACGTTCCACCCCATCCCCTTGAGGTCGTCGCTCAACCGGCGGATGAGGGTCCGGAGTTCGAATTCCTTTTTCGGATCATAGGGCAGAATCGCGAACCGGTAATTCCGCATGGTGCTGATCTGCGGCCCGCCGTCGGAAAGCAGGTCGGTTCGCAGGTCGTTGACTGCGGATTCGAGTGGGGTTTTGTAGAACAAAGAGTCGGTTACAGATGCCATGCGCTTCTCACCTCACCTGATTTTGAACCGCTGATTTTCGCTGATTCAGCAGATTTCACTGATACACTCTGGCCGAAACGTTAAACATTTTTTCGTAACGGATGGCCCGCCAAGATCAAATATCGACAACCATCCGCGAAATCATAAAAATCAGCGTGAATCAGCGGTTCAGACATTTTTCAACTGCGGCAACGCTCCCTCCGCCCACGCCTTCAAATCCTCATACGCCCATTCAAACGATTCCAGATCCCCCATCCGGTTAAACGCCACTCCATCCAGCCGGCGCACCCGCTTTTCAAGGTCGCCCTCCGTCAATCCCACGGAGATCAAATAGGGATTGTCGAGCAGAGTCCCCTCGAACCGGGTCTGGCGCAGCAGATACAACAGATAGGTCAATGCGGCATCCGAAACCGACGGATAGACCGGAACCCGCTCCTTTTTGCCGGCCGTGCAGAGCCCGGCCTCGGACGCGGCGGTGATCAGGTTTCGGGCGATCTTCCGGAGGGTGGCCACGGCCCATCGATCCCTCACCCGGTCGCGCAGCCATCGAACGGTCGCATCCCGGTCGATGCGGGGTGCGGGATGGAGACGGCGTTCCACCAGGAGGTTTGCCGTGAAATCCCGGTACATGGGGTCGGAAAGCTGCAAATGCCAGTGGCAAAGGTTGCGGATCGTGGTCGGGTCGTCCGGCCGCCATCGATGGAGCACCTCCAGGGCCTGGGGAAAGGCGTCGTACCGGTTCCGGAGATCGGCCGCCATCCGCTGGATGCGCGGCATGCTCCGATCTCCGAACCATCGGTTCTCGAAGGCGGCGACCGCCACACGGTCTTTGGGGATGGCCGGATCGACGTTGGACCAATAGGCCCGGTTGTCCGCCATGGCCAGGGTCATCCGGAGGAGCTGCGTATGGTCCCGGGTCGATTCGGCGGCCGTTTTCAAGAGGTCTTCTCCTCAATCCGGAAAAACGGCGCGGGGTAATCCGAAACCAGCGGCAGCAATGCGGCGGCGAGGCGTTTCGCCATCAAATCTATCGACGCCGGCAACGGCCCCTTTAACTCCCTTCCACCGGGAACCACCTTGAAATCCACTTCCTGACCGGGCAGCCGCAGGGCGTCTTCGATGTCCGCCCGGTTGAAATCGGCGGATACATCCACCGGCATCGGCAGGGCATCCATCGGATTTTTACCGCTCCCATTGTGGAAACGCAGTCGATCCCGGAGAGCCTCGTCGGTCTCAAAGCCCCAGAAAAACAAGGTGCGCACCGCGTCTGGCCGGGCCATGCTTTGTCTGGCCTTCGAATCGGCCTGAAGGGCGGCGATGCGGGCCGCTTCAAGGGATGCCCATCGATGGGTCCGGGGAAACAGCCGGGACAGCAGATCCCCGCCGCCGTCCGGGTCGATGAGATCGGTCTCCCACCAGTCGAGCCGCTTCGGGTGAGACAGCCCTTCACCAGCCCAGGCGACGGTCAGTTGAAGCGCGAGTATCGAATCGAGTTCGTTCATTTTCGTCGGCAATCCTCTAATAATCAACGGCCAAATCAATACGGTTTCCTACCGGTTGCGGAAAAGATTGTCAATTTGTTCTCGACAGGCTCATCGACGAAAAGCTGTGACGCCGGTGTTGTTTTCGCTAGTGTGACGGCGGTTTTGCTTCAGAGGGGCAGGCGTAAAAGGAAGGGTAGTTTGCCTTTTGCAAGAATTCGGGTCAGTGCCAGTTTTCCAGCTCGAGATCTGAAAACAGCTTGTAATCTTTTGTATTCCGAGATACCAGGACGAGGCCGTTCACTTTGGCGATGGAAGCGATTTGCCCATCGACATATGGCGGCGTCCGACCAATGGATGTCAGCCGCGCCCGCTCTCTGGCGTGCCATGCGGCGGCCTTTTCGTCGTAGGGCAGGATGACCATCGAGGGCATGACCACATGGTTGAGATAGTGTTCTATCTTGTCTCTTTTCCTGGATTTGGGCAGGCGGCGGCAGCCGTATCGGAGTTCATGCCAGACCGGAGCGGCGGAGACCAAAGCGCCGCGATGCTCCGAGAGTTTTGCGATAACCCTGGCATTGGGGTCCGGCTTCAACGGTTCTGAAATGATATTCGTATCCAGAAGATATCGCATCCTCACAGGTTCACTTCGCGGCCGGTGGTTCCATCCCTCACATCGTCAAATTCCTCCCCTGACATCTCGATGCCGTCTTTTTCAAGCGACTGCCGGAAGGCCATCATCGCTTCATAGAAATCTTTGCGTTGCCCGACAAGCCGCTCATATTCTTCAACGGACACGAGCATGGCCACGGGTTTGCCTCGCCGGGTCAATTGAATGGCCGGCCCGGTTTCCACGCTGTGGACAATGGCGGTGAGTTTGTTTTTCGCCTGGGCGATGGAATATTGTTCCGGCATGTCTTCCCCCGTCTTTATTGTTGGCGCCTCGAGCGTTTAAATATAGCCATCTTCATGGCCATCTACAAGAACTTTTTACCACCGCCGCGGGAGGATGCCGTCCCATGCGTCGAATTCTCCATGGACACGGGTTCGTATTTTTGTTGTCGGCAACCCGGCTTGTCATCGCGTCGCCATGTTATCGCATCACCAATCGGACAACGGCTGTTCGGCCATCGCGCCATGATCGAATGCGCCTGCCGCTGATCGAAAACAGTCAGCTATCGCCACATAGCTATTGACAGTCCCGCTGTTGCCTGTTAGATATGGATTCAATATATAGCCGGATCGACCCCTGATGGAGTGCAAAACCACTGTTTTGCACTCCTGTTTTTTACAAGCATGGCAATGAAACAAGCTGGCGCGAAAGGCCGTCAGAGTTCCCATTATGGATACCAAGAACCGATCAAAATACGACTGGCCCCGGCCCCCGAGCCAGACCGCCGTCCCCATCGCCAGGACCGGGTACCCGCTTATCGCGGCGCTGGCCTTTGTCACGGTGATTTTCGCCTTGCTGGAACTGGCGCTGCCCGCTTTGCTGTTTCTGGCGGCGACCCTGTTCGTCTGCCTGTTTTTCAGGGACCCGGAACGGGTGACCCCCACAGCCATGGGCGCCGTGGTCTCCCCGGCCGACGGCCGGATCATCAAAGCCGATGTGGTGGAGACCGATTATTTCGAAGGGCCCCGTCTTCGGATCAGCATCTTCATGAACGTGTTCAACGTCCATGTCAACCGCATCCCCTACGACGGCGTCGTCACCCGGATTCAGTATTATCCCGGCAAGTTCTTTTCCGCCAACCTGGACAAGGCGTCCAAAGAGAACGAGCACAACGCCGTCTTTGTTCAGACCGGGGAAAATGAGGAGATCCTTTTCGTTCAGATCGCCGGTCTTGTGGCCCGCCGCATCGTCTGCGGCATAACGGAGGGGGATGCCGTGACCCGGGGGGCGCGATTCGGGATGATCTGCTTCGGCTCGCGGCTCGACGTCTACCTGCCCGCCGACGCTCAACCCGAGGCGGCGGTGGGGGACAAGGTTCGGGCGGGAACATCCATCGTGGCCTATCTAAGGGGGACCGATCATGTCGAAAGCGTATGATATCGCAGTGATTCCAGGGGACGGCACCGGCCCCGAGGTCGTGGCGGAAGGGATCAAAATCCTGAACGTCGTGTCCGGAAAATGCGATCTGACCTTCCATTTCACCGAATATCGGATGGGAGGAGAACATTACAAAGCCACCGGCGAGATCCTGCCTGGGGAGACCGTGCAGGCGCTGGAAAAGTCCGACGCCATTTATCTGGGCGCCATCGGTCACCCGGACGTGAAGCCGGGAATCCTGGAAAAAGGGATTCTGTTGAGGTTGCGGTTCCATCTGGACCAGTACATCAATCTCCGGCCGGTCAAGCTTTATGAAGGCGTCGAGACGCCGATCAAAAACAAGGGGCCGGCGGACATCGATTTCGTGGTGGTCCGGGAGAACACCGAAGGCCTCTACGCCGGGGCCGGCGGATTCCTTAAATACGGGACGCCTGACGAAGTGGCGGTTCAGGAGTCCATCAACACCCGCAAGGGCGTGGAACGGTGCATCCGGTTCGCCTTCGATTATTGTCGAAAACGGAACAAGCGGAAAAAGCTGACCCTCTGCGGAAAGACCAATGTCCTGACCTACGCCTTCGATCTCTGGGAGCGGACCTTTTACGAGGTCGCTGCCGAGTATCCGGATGTTGAAACCGACTACGCCCATGTGGACGCCATCTGCATGTGGATGGTGAAGAACCCGGAATGGTTCGACGTGATCGTCACCGACAACATGTTCGGCGACATCATCACTGATCTGGGCGCCATGGTCCAGGGCGGCATGGGGATTGCGGCGGGCGGCAATATCAACCCCGAGAAGGTTTCCATGTTCGAGCCCATCGGCGGTTCGGCCCCGAAATATACGGGCCAGGGGATCATTAATCCCATCGCGGCGATCTCCGCTGCCCAACTGATGATGGAGACCCTGGGCGAAACGAGGGCCGCCGCCCTGATCGAGAGCGGCGTGATCAAGGTGCTGCGGGACGATATAAAGGATGTGGGCGCCGGGAAGATGGGCCGTTCCACGGAAGAGGTGGGGGATCTCATCGCCGCTCATATCGAATCGCTCTGACCGATTTTTACGGACTGACGTTAGTCTTTAAAAACTTCTGACCGGCAGGCCTCCTGCCTGTCAGAAGTTTTTTCGATTTACGGAAGGGCAAACATCCAACTCCGCTGAAAGGAGGCGGTTATGACGCAAAAGAAATTGAATGTAGCGGTCGTCGGCGCCACCGGGGCGGTGGGCAATCAGATGATCGCCTGCCTGGAAGAAAGCGATTTTCCCCTGAAAGACCTCCGTCTGCTGGCCTCCGCCCGATCGGCGGGCCGGCGGCTGCGGTTCAGGGGAGATTCCATTGAGGTGGAAGAACTCACCGAGACGTCCTTCAAGGATGTGGACATCGCCATTTTCTCCGCCGGCGGCGGAACCAGCCAGCGCTTCGCGCCGGCGGCGGCCGGAAGCGGCTGTGTGGTGGTGGACAATTCCAGCGCCTGGCGGATGGACCCCGACGTGCCCCTGGTGGTGCCGGAGGTCAACCCGCATGCCATTGCCGGCTACGCCAAAAAGGGGATCATCGCCAACCCCAACTGCTCCACCATCCAGATGGTGGTGGCGCTCAATCCGATTTACCGGAAAGTCGGCATCAAACGGATCGTGGTGGCCACGTATCAGGCGGTTTCCGGCACCGGCAAAAAGGCCATCGATGAACTTTTCGATCAGACCCGGGCCATGATCAATTTCATGGATTGCGAGCCGAAGGTTTACCCGCACCGGATCGCCTTCAACTGCTTGCCCCATATCGACAAGTTCCTGGAGAACGGCTACACCGGCGAAGAAATGAAAATGGTCAACGAGACCCGGAAGATTCTGGAAGACGACGCCATTGCGGTGACCGCCACTACCGTCCGGGTGCCGGTCTTCTATGGCCATTCCGAGGCCGTCAACGTGGAGACCCGGGATCCGATTTCGGCTGAAGAGGCCAGAAGCCTGCTGGAAAAGGCGCCCGGCGTCAAAGTGGTCGATGATCCGGCCAACAACGTTTATCCCATGGCCATCGACGGCGCCGGACAGGATCTGACCCTGGTGGGGCGCATCCGGAAGGACATCTCCATCGAAAACGGCCTCGACATGTGGGTGGTGGCGGACAACATCCGCAAAGGGGCGGCCACCAACGCTGTGCAGATCGCGCAGTTGCTCGCCCGGGACCACCTTTAACCCGACAATTGCCAACCCAACGAAAAACCAGGAGTCAAACCAGTGGAACGCGTACCCATTACGAAAAGGGGATATGAACAGCTCAAACAGGAACTGGTCCATTTGAAAAGCGTGGCC
>JAABTD010000064.1 GCA_011390065.1 Desulfobacteraceae bacterium | reverse complement strand
CGATCGGGCGGAGGACGGCGCTCCCGAAGTTGCGAGCGTTGAAATGCTCCAGGATAAACATCACCGGGACTATGTCCAGGAGACGCTCCATGTGCCACTGGGGTGGGTCTACTCCTCGAAGATCAATCTGAACCGGGAACATCATCAAATATCGCAACCCCCTACGCCGACCATCCGGCTGGCGACGCAGGTCCATTACTTCGGCGTCCCCTTCGGGATGGTGGTCATCAATATCGACTTGCGCCATGATTTGGCCGACTTTTCATCCCCCTTTCCCTGGAAAAGCCGTCTCTATCTGACGGATGAAGAGGGCGTATATATCGCCCATCCGGACCCGGCCAAAACCTTTGGGAGCGACCTCGGCCACGACGCGAACCTGAGAACTGAAACGCCTCTGGCATGGAAAACCCTGAACACCTTGGAACCCGATGCCGGGCGGACCCTCACCGGTGAAATGGAAGTCGCCGGCGACGCCATCTTGTTCACCGGTTGGTTTCAAGTGGGGGGCGCCTGGCCCCAACGGTGGATCGGCGTGGCGGTCGAGGTGGAAAAAAGCGCCATCTTCGGCAACCTGGACCGGGGGTATGTTTATCTGCTGTTCGCCGCGCCCATTGCATTCTGCATCGGCATTCTGATGGTCTGGGCCTTATCCAGGCGATTCGCTCAGCCCCTGGCCGATTTGTCCGCGGCCATGACCGCTTATGGCAGAGGGGAAGCGATCAGCGATCCGCCGGTGCGGTCAAAGGACGAAACCGGCAGGATCGCCCGTTCTTTCGCGGCCATGAGAGAACGGATCGATGACCGGACAAACGACCTCGAACGCTTGAAGAACCGACTTGAGACCCTGCTGGATTTCGTGCCCGTGGGCATCTTCGAAACCGACGCGCGGGGGGATTGTCTCTATGTCAACAAAACCTGGCGGGCACTCGCCGGATTGACGGCCGAACAAACGGGGGGCAAAGGGTGGATGGCCGCCCTGCACCCGGAGGACAAAGAATTTGTCTCGACAGCGTGGCATAAGGCGGTCGATGAAAATCGAAATTTCAACCTGCAATTCCGCTTTCAAACGCCGGACGGCGACGTGGTTTGGCTTTTGGGCTCGGCCATCCCGAATCGCAACGAAACGGGACAGATCATCGGTCACTTCGGCGTGGTGCAGGATATAACCGACCTGAAAGCGGCCGAGGACGCCCTGCGGGAAAGCGAAGCCCGCTTCCGGGGGGTGGTGGAAACCAGCCCCTTGTGCATTGTCATCACGGACATTCATGGAACCATAGAGTACGTCAACCCTGCCTTTTCCGGGATTACCGGCTATGGTTTCGAAGAAGCCGTGGGGGAGAACCCGCGAATCCTGCAATCCGGTCGGCACGACGCCGCGTTTTACGCCGACCTCTGGCAAACCATCGCAGCCGGCAAAACCTGGCATGGCGAGATGTGCAACCGAAAGAAAAACGGCGAGCTGTTTTGGGAACAGGTCGCCATTTCCCCGGTCAAGGACGAAGACGGCCAGGTGGTGAACTTCGTGGCTGTAAAGCAGGATATTTCGGACCGGAAAAACCTGGAACGGCTGAAAGAAGACGTGGACCGAATCATGCGCCATGATCTCAAAACCCCGTTGAACGCCATTATCGGCATTCCCCAGATTCTGGAAATGGAAGACAATCTCACCGAAGAGCAGCGGGAATACATCGGCATCATAAAGACCGCCGGGCGGCGGATGGTGGAAATGATCGACATGTCCCTGGACATCTACAAGATGGAAAGCGGCGCGTACCGGTGCGAACCGGCGCCGGTGGATGTAAAGTCCGTCGTCCGTCGGATCCTGGATGAAACCAAATCCCACGCGTCGGCTAAAAATGTGGCCATTCGATTTGAAGAAAATTCCGGGGGGCGACCGGTCATGGTTCTGGCGGAAAAATTGCTTCTGTTAACCATGCTGTCAAACCTGGTCATCAACGCCCTGGAGGCGTCGCCTCCCGACAAATCAGTCGTCATCGCGACGGAAACGCTGGACGAAGGCCTGAAAATCGCCGTTCATAACATGGGGGCCGTGCCCGAGGCGGTTCGAAAGGACTTTTTCCAGAAATATTCAACCCATGGCAAAAAGAAGGGGACCGGCCTGGGAACCTATTCGGCGAAACTCATCGCGGAAGCCATGAACGGCCGGATACGGATGGACACTTCGGAGGAAACCGGAACCGTGGTTTCGGTTCTTTTGCCCAAAGCCTGACCGGGAGGAGCGGAATTGAAAACAACGGAGCCGAGAAAGGCCAGGATTCTTATCGTGGACGATGAGCCGTTCAATATCATGTTGCTCAAAGGCTTGTTGACCCGCATGGGCTGGAATGCCGTGGGCGCGAATAACGCGAAGACCGCTTTGAAAGTCCTCGATCGCACCTACGATCTGGTCCTCGCCGATGTGATGATGCCGGAAATGGACGGATTCGAAATGGTGCGACACATCCGGAAAAACCCGGAAACGATCGATATTCCCATCATCATGGTGACGACCCTGTCGGAAAAAGAAGACCGCCTGAAAGCGGTGGAAGCCGGGGCCAACGACTTCATCACCAAGCCGGTGGACAAATTGGAGTTGTCGGTCCGCACCCGCTCCCTTCTAACCCTTAAAGCCCGGCAGGACGACGTCAAACGGTTTGAAGCGGAACTGCACGGGATGGTGGAAACCCGAACCCTTCAATTGCGCCGGACCCTGAAGGATCTGAAAAACGCCAGTTACGAAACCGTCAACCGGCTGGCCGGCGCGGCGGAATTCAAAGACGACGACACGGCGTGCCATATCAAAAGGATGAGCTGGTATTGCGCCCTGATCGCCGAAAAAGCCGGGTTGTCCGAAAATAAAGTGGAACTCGTCCTTAACGCCAGTCCCATGCACGATATCGGTAAAATCGGCATCCCCGACGCCATCCTTCTCAAGCCCGGCGGATTGGGCGCGGATGAATGGGGCCTGATGAAGCGGCACCCGGAATTCGGCGCGAAAATTCTGTCGGATTCCGACACCGAACTGTTGAGGATATCCGAACAAATCGCCCTGACCCACCATGAAAAATGGGATGGAAGCGGATATCCCGGAGGCTTGTCCGGCGAAGCGATCCCCCTCTACGGGCGGATTTGCGCCGTCGCGGACGTGTTCGACGCCCTGACCAGCCGAAGACCCTACAAAGCGGCCTTTTCCATTGAAAAATCCATCGACATCATGAAGGCGGGACGAGGATCGCATTTCGATCCCCGGCTGCTGGATCTGTTTTTGAACAACATGGACAGGGTCCTGGAAATCAAACGCCGGTTCCAGGATTGAAAAGATGCATTTCCCATTGGGAGAACCATGAACAACAAGCCAACTTATGAAGCGCTTGAAGCGAGGGTCCGGGAACTGGAGAAGGCGCTGTCCGATCACCGGGCGTCAGGTCGCCGGGCGGCCGGAGAGGCGGTCGGAACCACCGACCGCGAATGGAAAGAACTGCTGGCCCGATTGCCCATCGGCGTTTATCGCAATACCCCCGGCCCTACCGGCCGTTTCATCATGGCCAATGACGCCATCGCCAGAATGTTCGGGTATGCATCTCCGGAAGAATTCATGCAAACCAGGGTGTCGGGTTTGTATATGGACCCGGCCGACCGGGAAAGGTTTTCGCGACAACTGCTTGCCCGGGGCGGCGTCAGTGCGGCGATATTGCGCCTCAAAAAGAAGGACGGATCCGCGTTTTCGGCGTCGGTCACGGCCGGAGCCATTCGCAACGCCCAAGGTAAGATCGAACACTTCGACGGCATCATCGAAGACATCACCGAGCGTTTGCAGACCGAGTCGGCCTTGCGCGAGAGCGAAGACAAATATCGATCCCTGTTCAACCAATCCGTCGCCGGCATCTATCTCCACGACCTCGACGGACGTTTTCTCGACGCTAATCAAACGGCCTGCATACAGACCGGGTATTCCAAAACCGAACTGTTGGGGCTGACGGTATTCGACCTTCATCCCAAAGCAGCCGATTCAAACCAAAATTTTCCAAAGGTGGAGATCCTGCGCCAGTGGCGCCAATGGCCGCCGGGAAAAAGAATCCGGCTGGAAGCAGAACATCAGCGAAAAGACGGAACGGTCTTTCCGGTCGACATATCGACCGGGGTGGTTCGCTATGGGGATCGGACTTTCATTCTGGCGATCACTCAGGACATCACCGAACGCAAGCGGGCCGAAGCGGAGCGGGAGAAACTCCAGGTCCAGCTGACCCAGGCCAAAAAGATGGAGGCCATCGGCGTGCTGGCCGGCGGCATCGCCCACAACTTCAACAACATCCTGATGGGGGTCCAGGGCCGAACCTCGCTGATGCTGATGAACAAAGAACCGTCGGACCCCGACTATGAGCACCTGCGAGGCATTGAAGAATACGTCAGGAATGCGGTCGAGTTGACCAAGGATCTGCTGGGGTTCGCTCGGGGCGGCAAGTACCAGGTCAAGCCGACGGACCTTAACGCCCTGATCGAAAAAAGCCTCAGGGCCTTCGGAAGCGCCAAAAAGGAAATCCGGATTCATGTTAAATTCGGAAAAGATCCATGGACCGCCGAAGTGGACAAGGGACAGATCCAGCAGGCGCTCCTCAACCTGTATGTGAACGCCTGGCAGGCCATGCCGGGCGGCGGGGAGCTTTATGTCCAAACCGAAAATGTCGTGATCGACAAACCGCTCGCGACGCCGTTTCAAATCCCGCCGGGCGCCTATGTCAAAATCTCGGTGACCGATACCGGCGTGGGCATGGACGCCGCCACCCGCGAGAAGATCTTCGAGCCCTTCTTTTCCACAAAGAAGACCGGCCAGGGTTACGGCCTGGGTCTTGCATCGGTTTACGGCGTCATCAAAAACCACGGCGGTTTCATCAATGTCTACAGCGAAAAGGGTCACGGCGCCGCCTTCACCATCTATCTGCCCGCATCCGAAAGGGCGCCCGCGCAAGAGCGCCCGGCGCCGGAACTTGACATCCGGCGCGGACAGGGGACGATTCTTCTTGTGGACGACGAGAGCATGATCATCGAAGTCGGGCAGGCGATGCTGGAAAAGCTGGGCTATCGCGCTTTAACCGCTGGGAACGGCCGGGAGGCCCTCCATCTGTATGAAAAACAAAAAGCGGAGATCGACCTCGTCATTCTGGACATGATCATGCCGGGCATGGGCGGCGGCGAGACCTATGATCGCCTCAAAAGGATCGACGGCGGCGTGAAGGTCATCCTGTCGAGCGGATACAGCCTCGCCGGAGAGGCGCAAGAGATCATGGACCGGGGATGCGACGGCTTCATCCAGAAGCCGTTTACCATGGAAAAACTCTCTCTCAAGGTGCGGGAGGCTATGGATGCCGGCTGACGCGACGCCATCAACAGATTTTCGTTCAATGCCGTCACCGATAGGCGGCGTCGGGCGCCGCTAAGGCGATTTACGGAAATGAAGATCCCAACAAGGTAAATTCAGCGGATGATTTCTTTCGGTTGGCTTCAGTCCTGTGACGTCTCTGCGGGCGGCGCGATCCGGGACATGCATGCCGCCGGTTCGTTCCACTTTCCCCCGCCCGTTTTTCCGGTTCCCGATCATCGTTGCCATTTCTTCCACAAAAGCTCTCAGTTGCAGACTCTGGGCATTCATTTCCTCGGACGCGCTGGCGTTTTCTTCGGCGTTGGCCGCATTCTGCTGAACGACTTTGTCCATTTCCGCCACGGCTTTGTTGACCTGTTTGATGCCGCCGGCCTGATCCTGTGATGCCGACGCTATATCGCCGACAAGTCCGGCCACCTGGGACGCGCTTTTGCCCACTTCCGCAAACGCCGAATTGGTCTTGCCGACCCATTCGGTTCCCTCATTTATTCGATTGACCGTGCCCTCGATCAACTCCGCGGTGTTTCTGGCCGCCTCGGCGGCCCGAATCGCCAGATGGCGCACTTCGCCCGCCACAACCGCGAAACCGGCGCCGGCCTCTCCGGCCCGGGCGGCTTCCACGGCGGCATTCAGCGCCAGCAGGTTCGTCTGGAAGGCGATCTCGTCGATGGTTTTCACAATCTTTTGCGTTTCCCGGCTCGCTTTTGCGGTCTCTTCCATGGAGGCGGTCAATCTTTCCATGGCCTTGTTGGCCTCGGCGATGGTCCGGTCGGCGTCCTTCATCAGCCGGTCCGCCCGGGCGGCGTTTTCCGCGTTTTGTTGGGTCATGGCGGCGATTTCCTCGAGAGAAGAGGAGGTTTCCTCCAGAGAGGCCGCCTGTTCGGAGGCGCCTTCGGACAACTGCTGACTGGACGAAGCCATCTGTGTTGAAGACGCGGCCACTTGTTCGCCGCTTTCGTTCAGCCCGAAAATGACCCCGAAAAGCGGATTGACGATGGCCCGGCCCACGAAATAGGCAATGCCCAATGCGATCAGGAGGATGGCGGCTGTTCCGAAAACCAGGATGTTCTTGGTGTCGGCGGCGGTCTTTTCGGCGTGTTTCTGCCGCGCGGCCATCAGGTTTTCTTCAGTGTCGATGAAGGTCTCGATCTGACCGCGAAACCGGTCGAAATACACTTTGCCTTTTTCTTCCGCGACCGAACCGGTTATCCTGCTCAGGGCCTCTGCGTCGCCGGCCTGTCGCCGAAGCGCGATCAGGGGTTCGGTGACGTTTCGTTTCCATTCGGCGATGGTGCTTTGGATGTCTTCCATCAACGCCGCCTGTTCGGGGTTGTCGTCCACCCGCTTTTTCAAATCCGCGGTCAGCGCGTCGAACCGCTTTTCTCCCGATCGGTAAGGCGCCAGAAACGCATCGTTTCCCGTCAACAGAAAGCCCCTCATGCCCGTCTCCATGTCCACGGCTGACGCCTCGATCTTGAGCGCTTCCTGGATCACCTCATGGGTATGATCCACCCATTGACTGCTGTCCAAAAGGGAATGGACGCTGGAGAAAGCGATGGCGCTGAGGGCGATCACCAGAATCGCCGGCGGAAGGTTGCTCCCGATGATTTTCGTCTTTAACGCCAGTTTCTTACGTTTCATGTTTTACGCCTCCATTTGGATTGATTGGGTTGTTTTCATTTGGATCTGATCCACAACAGCCTTCAAATCCTTGAAATCGCTTTCCGATGAACAAAGATAGCTGGGATCCAGATGTCGCGCCTCCCGGCGCAGGGCGGGGTTGTTTTCGGGCAGAATCAGGATGATGCGGGCGCTGTCCAGAAATCCCCTGAGGACCGTTATTTCCGCCAAACGGCTTTCATCTGCGATAAACAGAACCGTGATCCCGATATCCCTGGGCAGCCGACGGACTCGTTCGGAAAACGCGTCGGTCCGGGAAAACCATTCGAGGGTCGCGTCCTTCGGTTGAGACCCATCTGCGTCCGAAGTCGGGCCAGCGAAGGACCCGCCATGCCATTTACAAATAAGACGATGGTCGGATTTCGCTTCGCATTTTGTTCGCTCTCCATGAGTCGGGAGGATACATTCATTATTTGTTCGGCTTTCGATCTGGGGTTGACAATGTGGATATCCATCCGCTTCGAACCGCACTACCGAAACAGCACGTCTCGTGCCAGATTGGCAAGAAATATTTTATTCTTTTGTTATCTGATAGTTATAAAAGAAAGGATCTAAATTGTTGGATAGGCGGCGGGGAAAATTCCTGAAAAAAGGAAGAAGGGTTTCCTGTAATCAGGAAAAGTGAACGAACGCCGAAGACATACGGCGTCAGGACCGGAACCGGGGCAAACCTTGTTTTTTCAGCAGGTGATACAGGCGGGACTGGGAGACGCCGGACAGCCGGCAGGCGGTTTCGCGGTCCCCGCCGGCGCGGTCGAGGAGGGCGCGCAGGTATTCCCGTTCGGCCCGATCTTTGTATTCAGGCAGGGTGGGAAACGGGTCTTCGGCGGGCCGGCGACCGGATTCGGGTTCGGGTTCCTGGCGGGCCGCATCGGCTTTCAATTTAACCAGGCGATAGTCCGACGGCAGGTGTTTCGGGTAGAGAATGGCGTCGCGGGGCGCGAGGGCCAGGGCGTATTCCAGGACGTTGACCAGTTCGCGCACGTTGCCGGGCCAGGGGTGCGCTTCCAGGATTTCCATGAACTCGGGGGACGCGCCTTTGGCCGGCAGTTCGTGTCGTCGGCAGAGGTCGTCGATTTTTCCCATGGCAATGACCCGGACGTCTCCCGGCCGGCGCCTCAAGGGCGGGATGGCGATTTCGATGGTGCGGATCCGGAACAAGAGGTCCCGGCGGAACTGTCCGGTTTCGACCATCTCGTCCAGGTCCCGGTTGGTGGCGGAGACCAGCCGGAAATCGACGGGGACTTCGGTTTTGCCGCCGATGGGGCGCAAGCGCCGTTCCTGGAGGGTCCGCAGGAACGTCGCCTGGACGGCGAGGGGCAGTTCTCCGATCTCGTCGAGAAACAGGACGCCGCCGTCGGCTTCCCGGATCAGCCCTTCCCGCCGTCTCTCCGCGCCGGTGAAGGCGCCTTTTTCATGGCCGAACAGGGTCCCTTCCACCAGGGATCCCGGCAGGGCCGCGCAATCGACGGCGATGAAGGGGCGGTTCGACCGCCGGCTGTTGGCATGAATGGCGTGGGCGAAGAGGTCCTTGCCCGTTCCGGTCTCGCCGGAAATCAGCACGGACGTGTCGGTGGCCGAGGCCGCGGCCACCAGCTCCAGGCACTGTTCCAGTTCAGGGGACCCGCCGAGAATGGCGTTCCGCTTGAGCAGTTTCGGCGGGACGTCCCGATTTTTCTCCCGGCGGTATTGAAGCGCCCTGGAGATGGGCAGAAACACCTCGTCGAACTGAAAGGGTTTCAACACGTAATCCCAGGCCCCGTGTTTGTAGGCCAGCTCCGCCCCCCGGACCCCGCCGGTCCCGGTCATGATGATCACTTCGGGGCCGGACGGGGCCTTGAGCAGGTCCGGGAGAATGTCGAGGCCGTTGCCATCGGGAAAATCCAGGTCCAGGAGGACGACGTCGCAATCCGACGCATGGGCCATCCGGCGCCCCTCCGCCGGCCCGAAGGCGCATTGGGGGGCCAGTCCTTTGCTTCTGGCGAGTTCGGTCAGGGCCTCGCACAGGGCCTTGTCGTCGTCGATGATCAGGAGCCGGGCCATGGGGTTCAATTGACATTTCCGGGATTCAGCAAATCGTGGAGCAACATCGACAGCTCTCCGGCGATGAGCGGCTTCTGGATCACCGTGCGGGCCCCGGCGGCCTGGATCGTCTCCGGGGCGACGTCGGCGCCGAAGCCCGTGCACAGGACCACGGGCGTGTCGGGCCGGATCGCCAGTATCCGGCCCGACAGATCGAGGCCGGACATTTTGGGCATGCTCAGATCCGTCAGCACCAGGTCGAAAGCGTCGGGCGCCTCCGAAAACCGGCGGAGGGCGTCGGCGCCGCCGGCCGCCGAGACCACGTCGTAGCCGAAGGCCGTCAGTATTTCCCGGCCCGACCGGACGATATCGGGTTCGTCGTCCACGAACAGGATGCGTCCCCTGCCCTGTTTGACGGCCGGAGCTTCGGAGGACCGGTCCCGGGCCCGGCGCTCGTAGCGCGGCAGCAGCACTTTGAAAACGGTCCCCCCGCCGACCTCGCTGGAAACCGTGACGGCGCCTTTCATTTCTTGCACAATGCCGTGGAGGATGGACAGCCCCATGCCGGTGCCCTCGCCGCGCCGCTTTGTGGTAAAAAACGGGTCGAAAATCCGGCCGAGGGTCTCCGGGGGAATGCCGTGGCCGGTGTCGCCGACCGTCAGCAACACGTAGTCGCCGGCCTTCAACCCCCCGTCCGCCTCGCGCCCGTCGCCTTCCAGCGTCGTCTCTTCGAGACGCACGTCGAGCACCCCGCCCGTTTCCTTCATGGCGTGAACGGCGTTTGTGCAGAGGTTCATCATGATCTGATGAATCTGGGTGGCGTCGCCGAGAACGACGCCGGAGGCCGTTTCGATGCCGGACCGCAATTCGATGTCGGCCGGGGCGGACGCCCGGAGGAACGACAACGCTTCTTTGACGATGGCGCGGACGGACACCGGCTGCGCTTCCGTCTCGGCCTGGCGGCTGAAGGTCTGGATCTGGCGGACCAGTTGCCGGGCCCGGATGCAGGCATTGAGCGCCGAATCCAGGGATGCGCCGACGTCGCCGCCTTCGGCGTGACGGATTTTCGAGACTTCCGTGTACCCGATGATGGCGGCCAGTATGTTGTTGAAGTCATGGGCGATGCCCCCAGCCAGGGTTCCCACGGCTTCCAGCTTCTGGGTCTGCTGCAGCCGCTCGGCCAGTTGGCGGTTTTCTTCCTCCATCCGAACCCGTTCGGTGATGTCCTGGCATGTGCCGATGGTTCGAAGCGGCTTGCCGGCGGCGTCGCAATCCGTTCGGCGCCGTTCGTGGATGTGCTTGATCCCGCCGTCCCGGCGGATGATCCGGAACGTCGCGTCGAAAGGTTCCCGGTTCCGGGCGGCGTCCTCGCAGTCGGCTTTGACGCGAACGCGGTCTTCGGGATGAATCCGGTCCAGGTACGTATTATAGGTGGCGCCCTCCCCGGGATCGACGCAGAAAATCCGATAGGTCTCGTCGGACCAGGTCTGTGCGCCGGCGACATGGTCGATCTCCCAGTGCCCGACCCGGGCGATGCGCTGGGCCTCCTTGAGCCGTTCCTTGTTCTCCCGGAGCTGGACTTCGGTCCGGCGGCGCTCTTCGATCTCCGCCTTCAGCGAGGCGTTGGACGCCGACAGCTCCCGGGTCCGTTCCCGGACCTTGTCTTCCAGGGTGCGGTTCATCTCCCGCAGGTTCCGCCGCAGATCGTTTAGGGTCAGGTGGGTCCGGATCCGGGCCAGCAGCTCGGGGGCGTCGATGGGCTTGGTGACGTAATCGACGGCCCCGAGGTCGAGGCCGGCGGTTTTATCCCGGGTCTCGGTCAGGGCCGAAAGAAAGATGGTCGGGGTGTCGCGGGTTTCCGGCTGTTCCCGGAGCCGCCGGCAGGTTTCATAGCCGTCCATGCCGGGCATGAGAATGTCCAGCAGGATCAGGTCGGGCCGCTCCGCCTTCGCCCGCTCGATGGCCTTGCGCCCGTCCGTGGCCGCGAGAACCCGATATCCTTTCTGACCGAGCACGGTCCGCAGCAACCCGATCATCATGGGGGAATCGTCGACGATCAGAATCGTGCGTCTATCGTGTTGGTTTTGCGTCATTCAAGCTCTCCTCCATGCGCTGGATATAGGCCAGCAGCCCGCCTTCGTCGCACCGGTCGACAAAGCCGGCCGCCGTTTCGCAAAAGGCGCGAAGCGCCGGTTCGTCCGACGCCGTTTTTCGCAGCAGACTTTCAAGGTCGTTCAGCGCGCCCCGGCGGGCGAGATCCCGGAGGCGGTTCAGGGTTTCGGACATCGGGATGGCAAAGGCGTCCCGACGCCCTTTCCAGCCCGGTGGCGGACGGTCGTCTCCAGGTCCGATCCAGTCCAGCGCCAGGTGATGTTTCAGTTTCCCCAGGAGAAGACGCCGATCGACGGGTTTGGAAAGAAAATCGGCGTTCGGGGTCAGTTCCAGGTCGTCGGCCGGCAACCGGACTTCCATCGTGAAGACGCTCCCCCGTCCGCCCGCGCCGCGGACCGTCAGCGATCCGTCCATCAATTCGGCGTACTTTCTGGAGATGGACAGGCCGAGGCCGGCGCCTTCCACATACCCGTCCCGGTCACTCGAACGGAAAAACGGCTCGAAAATGCGATCGAGACGATCGGCGGGGATTCCGGGCCCGGTATCGGCGACCGTCGCCCGGAAGACGCCGTGTCTGGCGCAATAGCCGGTGCGCACGGTCACTTCGCCCTTTTCGGTGAATTTAACGGCATTGCTCACGAGATTCATCAGCACCTGGGTCAGCTTCCGTTTGTCGCCTCTGACGATGTCGGGCGCTTCGGCGTCCGCCTTATAACGGAACGCCAGGGATTTTTCATTCGCCTTGATCCGCATGATGTGCAAGACATGATTGATCACCGACGTCAGGCTGAAGGGAATGGTTTCCAAAGGCGCCTGCCCCGTGTCGATCCGGCTCAGGGACAGAATCTCCTCGAGAAGGGTCAGCAGATGCTCGCCGCAGGTGCGGATGACCGCCACCTGCTTTTTCCGCGTTTCGCCCAGATCCTCCCCGTCGCCGAGGATGTCGGCGAACCCCAGGATGGCGCTCAACGGGGTCCTGAATTCGTGACTCATGTTGGCCAGAAATTCGGATTGGGTCCGCCGGGCGGCTTCTGCCGAGAGCGTTGTCTGCCGGAGCGCCGCTTCCGCTGTTTTCAGCTCGGAGACATCCACGAGGGTCGCCCACAAACGGCGATTCCCGCCGTCTCCGGCCGGGGTCGCCGTCAGATGCAGGCGGGCGGCAAGGCGGCTGACATCCTTTTGGACAAGCCGCAGGGCCATGGTTTCGGGTCCGCCGGTTTCAAGGACCTTTTTCCGGCGTCGATGGAACACTGTTCGATCCCCGGGGGATATGAGGCGGGAAAAGGGGCGCCCGACGATGTCGGATGCGGCCCGTCCGAGGAAATCGCATACGGCCCGGTTCACCACAACGATTTCGCCCCTGGGGGTCAGGCCGGCATACCCCACGGGCGCGGCCTCGAACAGACCTTGAAGTTCATTCAGGGTCGGGTCAGTCATGGGGGGGGTTCCAGCGCCTTTCGAATGGCTGCGGCCATTTCCCCTCTGGCCATCGGCTTCATGATGAAACCATCGATGCCGAGTTTTTCGGCGTCTTCGTCGTCGATAAGGGCGCTGTGGCCCGTACAGAGGATGACGGGGATGTCCGGCCGCACCGCTTTCAATTGCTCGAACAATTGAACGCCGGTCATTCCCGGCATGGTCATATCCGTAATGACCAGGTCGAAACGATCGGGTTTTTCTTTAAAAAGCGCCAGGGCTTTCGCCGGGTCCAGGCAAGTGTGAACTCTGTAGCCGAGCCGTTCCAGCAGTTGCCTTGCCATGTCGGCGATGGTTTTTTCGTCGTCGATAAAAAGAATCTTTTCGTTGCCGGTGGACGTTTGAGCGGCCGAACCCGGCGCCGTCTCCGATCGTTCTCCGGTCGCCAGCGGAAAATACAAGGTGAAAGCGGCGCCGGCGCCTTCCCCGGGCCGGCTGTCCACTGAAACGGCGCCGCGGTGGTTTTTGACGATGCCGTGGACGACCGAAAGCCCCAGCCCCGAGCCTTTTCCGACCTCTTTTGTCGTAAAATAGGGATCGAAAAGCCGGTCGGCGATGGCCGGATCGATGCCCGGCCCGGTGTCGCGGACGGTGACGGCGACATACTCGCCGGGCAAAAGATCGAGGCGGCGCGCGGCGTCCGGAGCTTCCAGGGTCTCGATCCCCACGGCGATATCCACGGTTCCGCCCGTATCTTCCATTTCCTGGGCGGCATTGATGCACAGGTTCATCAGGGCCTGCTGGATTTGCGTGGCATCGGCGAAAATCGCAGTTTCCGCATCGGGAAGATCCGCGCGGATGCCCACCGTGGCGGGGATCGTCGTGCGGAGAAACCGGATCGATTCCCTGACGACCTCGACGGCGTCGATCCGGTTGAAGGTTTTGTCGGAGGAGCGGCTGAAATTGAGAAGCTGTTTGACCGTGGCCGCGCCCCGAAGGCCGGCGGCCTGTATCTGTTCCAGGCATTTGCGCAGCGGCTTTTCCTCCGGCGCGAAATCCATGGCCAGTTCCGCGTTGCCGAGGACGACATAGAGGATGTTGTTGAAATCGTGGGCCACGCCCCCCGCCAGCGTGCCGATGGACTCCATCTTTCGCGCCTGGCGAAGCTGGCCTTCCATGGCCTTGGTTTCGGTGGTGTCCAGCAGCGTCATCCGCCACTGCATCGCAGCGCCGGCGTCGTCCCGGTCCGCCTCGATGTCCGCCCGGACCCAGTCGGCCGACCCGTTTCTTTTTTTCAGCATCAGCTCGACGCACTGTTTTTCGCCGGTCGCCGCGGCGTTTTGCAGGGCGGCGTGATATGGGTCCACCCAGCCCGGGGCGACGAACAGGCTGAAGCCGGATTGGAGAAGACCGCGTTTCGTCTCCCCCAGAAGGCCCACGGCGGTCAGGTTGGCCCGGGTGACGATTCTTTTGGCGTTCAAGGTCAGGTAGCCGCAGGGCGCGAATTCATACAACCGCTCGTATTCCCGGTGAAGGTCGGACAGCTCATCCTGGGCCCGCTTGAGTTCTTCGTTCTGGATTTCCAGTTCCGCCTGGTGGATTCTAAGTTCGTCGATCAGTTCCAGCACCTCGGCGGGGGACGGCGGGGCGGAATCCGGCTGCCGCTCGACCAATGCTTCGGCCTGGTCCCGGAGGATTTCGAATTTGTCGGGGAAGTTTCGGGCGTGTGGCATCTTATGTTTCCTTTGGTTCTTCCGGCGTTTTGTACCACGCCCCTTCAGGGGTTTGCAATTCGATTTCCCTGGAAGGGAAGCGCGTAAGACAGGGGTTTGAGACACACGGACAGGTTTTCAATGGAGCAAAAGAGGCCGCACGGAAAGATCATGGGGAACCGGCAATGTCATTATGATTTGTCATTTATCTTCGGCGCCGTCTTATCGTTTTTTTGCTTGCGTTTTTCCTTCAACGTTTGACTGCTCTTCTTCCGCTCTTCACGCTTGCCTTTGTCTTTTTTTCCCTTGTCGCCCATTGCGGTTCCTTTCCGTTATGTGATGTGTTTTTTTCATGTCGCAACTCTAAGTGATTCAACTTTCGTGCCAGCCTTTTGCCGCTCGCCGTAATGGCGTTCATCATCTCGATTAAACAAGGTGAATCGGCGTAACGACGCTTGCGGGGCGTCCGGTGTCAGCCACGGGGGGAAGAGGTCATATTTGACCATTGGTCAAATATGACCCCTTTTTGTCTTCCATGGACCGGCCGGGGGAAGGAGAATTTAGGCGAATTGCTGGAATAACGATGCCAAGGGGCGAACACAAGGTTCGCCCCTACCGGAATTGCCGGGTTGCGCTGTAGGGGCGATCCTTGTGATCGCCCTTTTTTGGCGGGTGATCGCCCTTTTCGGCCGGGATTTTGATCGGCGCCTCCATTTCCGTAATTCGCGTTACGGTTTGCTGATATCGAGTTTGCGCATGCGGGCGCGCAGGGTGGAGCGGTCCAGGCCCAGGATTTCAGCCGCGCTGTTCTGGCCGCTGATTTTCCAGCCGGTCCGTTCAAGCACCCGGAGGATATAGTCGCGTTCGACATGTTCCAGGGTTTGTTCGGGCGGGGGCGCGTCCCTGCGCGGTTTTCGCAGGTCATCCACCAGCCGCAGCTTGGCGCCCGAGGAGTTGATCACCGCCCGTTCGAGGACGTTTTCCAGCTCCCGGACATTGCCGGGCCAGTGGTATTGTCCCAGCTCGCCCATCACGCCCGTCGGAATCTCTTTGATGACTTTGCCCAGTCTTCTGGAAATCCGGTCGATATAAAATTTGACCAGCAGCGGGATGTCGCCCTGGCGGTCGCGCAGGGGCGGCATGGTGATCGGAAAAACATTCAGCCGGTACCACAGGTCTTCCCGGAAAGTCCCCTTTTGGACCTCCGCCTGCAGATCTCGGTTGGTGGCGGCAATGATGCGGACATCCACTTTTCGGGTTTCCGAGCTGCCCAGGCGTTCAAACTCCCCGTCTTCGATCACCCGGAGCAGTTTGGGCTGAAGTTCCACCGGCAGCTCGCCGATCTCGTCCAGAAAAAGGGTCGCGCCGTCGGCCACCTCAAAGCGCCCCAGCCGCCTGGACTGCGCGCCGGTGAAGGCGCCTTTTTCATGGCCGAAGAGTTCGCTTTCGATCAGACTCGAAGGCAGGGCGGCGCAATTCATTTTGACCAGGGCGCGGTCTTTGCGCGGGCTTGTGCCGTGAACGGCGCGGGCCGCCAATTCCTTGCCGGTGCCGGTTTCTCCCAGAATCAACACGTTGGTGTCGGTATCGGCGATTTGTTCCACCTTGAAAAATACATAATTGATGGCGTCGCTTTTGCCGACAATGTTCTCGTGGTTGTACACCAGTTTGATTTCTTCCTGGAGATAGGCCCTTTCGGCTTCGAGTTGATCCTTGAGTGTACTGATTTCGGCGGTTCGTTCTTCAACCAGATGCTCGAGATGTTTCTTGTAATATTCGCGGTCGGTCACATCCTCGATGGCCAGCAGAATCGACTGGGGCCAGCCGTCGTTGCCGAAAATCCGCCGGGCGTTCAGGCGCATGATCTTCCGCCCGATGCTTTCAAAATCGTGTTCCACCTCGAAATCGTGAAAAGCGGTATTTTGAGGCAGGATATCTTCCAGCAAGTTTTTTAAGCCGGGAATGTTCCATTGCCGGTTGCCCAGATCGTATATCAGCGCGCCCTCGGTTTCGTCGGGCTTGACGTCGAACGTCCGGTAAAAGGAGAGATTGGCGGTTATGACCTTCAAATCCTCATCCAGCAGGATCAGGGGCTCGCGGATCGACCCCAGGATGTTGTTGTGAGTTTCCAGAAATTTTCTTACCATTGAACGATTCCATTCTTTTCGTCGCAAATGAAAGCCCACTTAAAGAATAGCAAAAAATCCGGATGGCGGCAAAATTTTTTACGCTTGGCTGCGCAGGAACAGTTTTTTCGATTCCGTAATCAGTATAATCACCAGGGCGCCGACGGCGCAGACACCCAGTTCCGCCGGCCCCAGCGGCGTGGTGCGGAACACGGCGTTGAAAAACGGGACATAAATAAGGATCAACTGCAAGGTCAGCGTCACGCCGATGGCCAGCAACAGCACCGGATTGCTGAGCCAGGATTGCGTAAACAGCGATTGCGTCTGTTTGCGCACACACAGCGCGTAGGCCATCTGGCAGAACGTCAGCATGGTGAACACCATGGTCTGCCAGGCGTCCGAACCGGTTCCGCCGTCCCAGAACCAGTACCCGGTCCCCACCGAGATCAGGCCGACGATCAGGCCCATGACGAGAATCTGCCGGCCCAGCCCGCGTGCGAAAATGCCTTCCTGCGGATTGTACGGCGGCCGGTTCATCACATCGCGCTCGGCTTCTTCGAAACCCAAAGCAACGGCCGGCACGCCGTCGGTCACCAGGTTGATCCATAAAATTTGAATCGGCAGCAGCGGCAGCGGCATGCCCATGAGCGGACCGGCGAGCATAACGACGATTTCACCGGCATTGCCGGTGAGGATGTACCGGACGAATTTGCGGATGTTATCGTAAATGCGGCGGCCTTCTTTGACGGCGGCGACGATGGTGGCGAAATTATCATCCAGCAGGATCATATCGGAGGATTCTTTGCTGACGTCGGTGCCCGTAATCCCCATGGCCACGCCAATGTCGGCCGATTTCAGCGCCGGCGCATCGTTGACGCCGTCGCCCGTCATCGAGACGATCTCATGCTGGGCCTGCAGCGCGTCGATGATGACCATCTTATGCTTGGGCGAGACGCGCGCAAAAACGGAAACCTCCTTGATTTTCGCGCTGAGCGCTTCGGCGGTCATCTTGTCCAGATCCTGCCCGGTCAGTACCGTATCGGAGGTGGTCAACCCCAAATCTTTGGCGATGGCGAGAGCCGTCAGGGGATGATCGCCGGTGATCATAATCGGGCGAATCCCGGCCTGCCTGCACAGCCGGACGGACTCAACCGCTTCGGGACGCACCGGGTCGAGCATGCACGCCATGCCCAGAAAGACCAGATCCTGCTCGTAGCGCGCCGGTCCGTCCAGTTCGTCGACATCCATCAACCGATAGGCCAAACCCAGCACCCGGATGCCGTTTTTCGCCAGCGCGGTGTTTTCGGCTGAAATCTCCCCTTTTCTCTTTTCGTCCAGGGGGTGAACGGCGCCGTTGATCAGAATCCGGCCGCACGCCCCGATCAGGCCGTCGGTCGCCCCCTTGGTCAACACCAGATGATCGGGATTCCCCTTCTGGCCGGCGGCGGCAAGAACCGGGTGCAACGTCGTTTCCCGGGAAGACGGCGGCAGGGCGTGAACGGTGGACATGCGTTTACGCTCGGAGTCAAAGGGCAGTTCGCGGACACGCGGCAGCATGGCTTGAAGATCGCGCTGCACCAGTCCCGCCTGTTGGGCCGCAAGCACCAGCGCGCCTTCGGTGGGATCGCCGAGAAAGCCGTTTTGCGCCTTTTCGTCGATGACGGCGTCGTTGCACAGCGTCCCGGCCAGCAGCAGCAGGCCGAGATCGGCATTGTCGCCGTGTCCGGCCGCCGCTTCATCGAGGGAATACCGGCGATCCGGCAGCACCACGTCCGAAACCGTCATTTTATTCTGCGTCAGGGTGCCGGTTTTGTCGGAGCAAATCACGGTCACCCCGCCCAGGGTTTCCACGGCTGGAAGCCGCCGGATCAACGCATTTTTCTTCAACATCTGCTGCGCGCCCAGGGCCAGGGCGATGGTGACGACCGCCGGCAGGCCTTCGGGGATGGCCGCAACCGCCATGCTGATGGCGGTCATGAGCATTTCTTTCCACCCTGCGCCCTGCAGATAGCTCATGCCGGCAACGATGATGATCAACACCCCGGCGGCCATGGCCAGGGATCTGCCGAGCTTCGCCAGCCGCCGCTGCAGCGGGGTTTGCTCATCCTCGACGTCCTGAAGCATGGTGGCGATTTTACCCAGTTCGGTCTGCATGCCGGTGCCGGTGACCACGGCCTCGCCGCGCCCGTAGGTCACCACCGTGCCCCTGTAAATCATGTTCTTGCGGTCGGCCAGGGCAAGATCGCCGTCCGGCAGCGCGCCGGCATCTTTGTCCACCGATTCGGATTCGCCGGTCAGGGCCGCTTCCTGGACTTTGAGATTCGCGGCTGCAATCAATCGGGCATCCGCCGGCACGATGTTCCCGGCTTCGATGAGCAGGATGTCTCCCGGCGCCAGCTCCCTGGCTGAAATCTGCTGCTCCGCCCCGTCGCGCCGCACCCGCACATTGAGCACCGTCATTTTCTTGAGGGCCGCCATGGCGTTTTCGGCCTTGAATTCCTGCCAAAACCCCAGAATCGTATTGAGCATGACAATGACGAAAATCACGATGGCGTCGATATATTCCTGCAGCGCCGCCGAAAGGACCACGGCCGCCAGCAGAATCAGGATCATGACCTCCTTCACCTGGGCCAGCAGAATCCGCCAGGCCTTTTTCTTTCCCTTCCCGATCAGTTCGTTGGGGCCGTATACGCCCAGCAGTCGCGCGGCCTCGGACGTCGACAGGCCCTGCTGCGGGGAGGTTTCATGGTTCTTCAGCACCTTCTCGGCGCTCAGGCGATGGGGTTCTTGCATAGGTCATCCTCAAATATGCGCGCAATGGCTCGTTTGGGCGATTTCTCCGGGCGGTTTCCGGGCTTCACGTCCTCCCCCTTGGTCGGATGTGCGACGATGTCTTTAGTGGAAGGACAGGGCTGATCGAGGAAGGCGGCCGCGCGGGAATTCTTTCCCGCGCGGTCGGGCGGGGCCAAACTCGGTATAAATATTCCAGCAATTCGCCTAAGTGAAATCGTATCGGGCACGATGATCGACCCGATACGAAATCCCGAAAGCGGCTCGAATATCAGGACCCATAGATAGAGGATGACCCCTGAAGCAACGGCATCGCAACTCTCCTTTTGCTATTTGACGATCAGATCGTTCTTGACGGATTGAACCCCTTTAACGCTGCGTGCGATTTGCCCGGCCTTGTCCACGGCATTCTGCGTATTGACAAAGCCGCTCAGTTGAACGACGCCCTTGAAGGTCTCGACGCTGATCTGGAAAGACTTGAGAAAATCGTCCCCTGCCAGCAACGACTTGACCTTGGTCGTAATGACCGAATCGTCGACATACTCCCCGGCGCTCGACTGATTGGATGTCGATGCGCAGCCCACGAAGATGAACAGAAGGGTTAAAATGAGCAAACTGCCGATAAGCGTGCGTTTCCTTTTCATGATCGAATCTCCTTTTTGAATGTTGTCCAAAGCATGTTGACCTCCTTTCAGACGCCCTCGATTGTTGTGTCGGCGTCTGTGATGACTTGCCGAAAACTTTCATGATGCCGCCGGCTTTCTCTTGCACCTTGCCGGCTGTGTTTTCATCTTTTCCTTCGGTTTCCGGTTCGGGGCTTGTGGGGGCTATTCGCCCCCACGGGTTGTTCAGATGTCAATGCCTGCGAGCGGTTTTGCGGTTCGCTTAAGAACGTCGGAATCCTTTCTTGCGGCCGTAGGCGGCCAGGCCCATGAGGCCGACGCCGAAGAGGAAGATGGTGGCGGGTTCGGGGACGGGCCGTATAGATTCGATTTGAAAAACAACGCCATCGAAATCTTGGTCGGCGCCCAAATCGCCCGCGATGTACCAGTGATATTCATCGTTATATGTTCCCTTAGGCGTCTTAACGTCATCGCCCTTGGATTCGTACGTCAGAAACCTGGCAACACCATTATTCTGATCGTCCTCCGTAAAAAAATAATCCGATGAATTCGAAGGAACAACGGTGTAGAAACCGAAATTCTTAAAATATGTCGTTTGGTCAATCATGCCGCCTTTGTCATAACTGTCGATTGTGTTAGCGGATGCATTAAACTCAAATGTCGCTATCTGACCTGATGAAAGTGTTTTATCGGCATCAAACAGCATTAGACGGTTATCGATATTGCCGTGCTCATATATTCCAAACTCAACCGGGGCCGTGTCAATGCTCCAACTGATAGAAGCAATGTATGCCGCTGTGCCGGCGCCTGCGCCGGTCGGCGCAAAAATCGCTGCGCCAGACTGATCCGCCACTGCGTCAAGGCTGGATCCGATATCCTTGAAGGCTTGTTGGAGATCGTTGAGTGATGTTTCATCTCCAATCGGTCTGGTATTGAACGGCAAGGCCATCGCGCTTCCCGCGAAGAAAAGCAAGGAAGCAACTAAAAGAATTGTAATCCTGGATGTTTTCATATTCTCTCCTTAGTTCTCAAACTAAAATTTAAATTAATGGGAAACGATAGGACGAATGACCTGCCCATTTACCCAACGCATTCCCGAAGGTCTTACCAAAACCCCACATGGTTTGGTCCTGCTCTTCTTTCTGCCTTGACTTGCTCTCTCAACCTCCTTTCATCGAACTGTCAGGCATTATGAATATTGTTCAAAGCATGTTGACCTCGCATGTATATACTTGCAGTTTTTATGCCAGACATCAAATGCTCGCCGCAAAGACCTCCATCATCCCGATTTTTTTATCAAAATGAATAAACGAGCACTCCCCCTGATCGATGTCAGGCGTGCGGAAAGGGTTATATGATACCAGTTGGTCACATATGACCCTTTCTCGTTACAGGAAACATTTTAGAGCAATTCCAGTCCCGCAGGGACGACGCATCATAGCGTGGGACTTCATTCCCGCGCGGTCGGGCGGGATCAAATTTGGTAGAATTATTCCAGCCGTTCGCCTAACGTCATGTCCGGTTCCCTCCGAAATGAATGGTCAGCATATTCTCTCCGGAGTCGGGCGCTCTTTTGGCGCCGAACCCCAGTTTTTTCCCAAGCGCGAGCATGTTCCGATTCTCACGCAATACGAGGCCGTACACCGATTCAAAACCTTGTTTTTCGGCGATGGACAGGCATTTTTCCAGCAGATTGCCCCCGATGCCCTTGCCTTGCCAGGCATCGCCCACCAGAACGGCGAATTCTCCCGTTTTGCCGTCCGGATCGCCGATGATTCTGGCGACCCCCAGCATCTTGTCGGTTTGCGAAGCTTCATCGATCGCCACCAGCGCAATTTCCCGGTCGTAATCGATCTGGGTGAATCGCGCCAGCATTTCCGGATTAAGCTCTTTCAATGCGCCGAAGAAACGATAGTAGATGGACGTGGGCGAAAGCGTCTTGAACCAGGCCGTGAAAAGCGGGGCGTCTTCGGGCTTGACGGGCCGGATGAAAATCGGGCGTCCATCAACGCCGACCATATGGGATTCATGCTCTTGAGGATACGGGCTGATGACCAGATGCAGAGAGGAGGGCGCCGCAGACGGGGAAACGAGGATGCGGGCATCGACCGCAATGGACTTGCCGTCTTTGATCAGAACGGGGTTCATGTCCAGTTCGGCGATTTCGGGGAAATCGATCAAGAGTTGCGAGAGCCGAACGATCATTTCTTCGAGTTGCGCCATGTCCGCGGGCGGCCGGTTGCGGTAACCTTTTATCAGGGCGTACGCTTTGGTTTCCTCCATGAGTCGCCGCGCCAGCAATCGGTTCATGGGGGGAAGCCCCAAGGCCCTGTCTTTTAAGACCTCCGTAAAGATGCCGCCCATTCCGAACAGAATCACCGGCCCGAAATTGGGATCCCGCTTGGCGCCCAGCAGAATTTCATAATCCGCGTTCGAAAAATACGGCTGCACCGTGACCCCTTCGATCCGGGCATCGGGCTTGTAGCGGCGGGCGGCTTCCATAATCCCGGCAAAGGCCGCACGGACATCCGCATCCGAACGCAGGTCCAGGCGGACCCCGCCGGCCTCGGTTTTATGGGTGATGTCCGGGGAATGCAGTTTCATGCCCAGCGGATACCCGATGTCCCGCCCCACGCGGGCGGCGTCTTCTTCGGTCTTTGCCGTTTCCGTCCGAATCACGGGCAGGCCATAGGCCGAAAGCACCTCCTTGGCGTCGGATTCACCCATAAAGCGTCCATCAGGGGTTCCGGCAATCAGCCGCCGCGCTTTTTCCGGCTCAAAGGACATGTCCGCGGGCAGCTTGGGTGGAATTTCCAGAAGGGCTTCCATATTCCGGGCATAGTCAACCATGTACAGAAACGCCCGGACCGCCCGTTCCGGCGTCTCATAGGTGGGGATGCCCGCTTTATTCAGGATTTGCAGGGCCTTTTCGATGCTTTTGCCGCCCATCCAGCAGGCGAATACGGGAAACAGGCGGCCTTTCATCGTCGCCGCCAGGGTCTCGGCCACCAGGATGGGGTCCGTCATGGCCTGGGGCGCCAGGATGACGCAAACGCCGTCCGCGTCTTTTCCGTCAAAACAGATTTCAAGCGTGCGGCGGAAGCGTTCCGCGGAGGCGTCCCCTAGAATATCGATGGGGTTGCCGCGACTCCA
>JAABTD010000451.1 GCA_011390065.1 Desulfobacteraceae bacterium | reverse complement strand
TACCGGTTTCTTGCCGGGTGCAGCCTGGACGGGCCGCCCGAGCTGCACGACCGATATCGGCGAACCATTGCGGGCAAACCGACGCACGCGCGGGTGATGGACGGCATCCGGACGCTTCGCGCAAACCGGGTCCCGGTCAACGCCCTGGTGCTGGTGACCCTGGAAAATGCCGGCAAACCGCTGGAACTATACCGGTACCTGAAGCGGCAAGGATTCGCCCACCTTCAGTTCGTGCCCTGCGCCGAGTTCGACGACGCCGGAAAACCCTTTCCCTTCACGGTGGATGCCGAAAGCTGGGGACGCTTCCTGATCGCGGTGTTCAATGAATGGTACGAACGGGATCGCGGGCGAATTTCCGTGAGGACTTTCGAGTCGCTCCTCTACCGATTGGCGACGGGAGGAGACGCTGAATGCCGCCTGGCGGAGCGCTGCGACCGGTATTTCGTGGTGGAACACAACGGCGACATCTACCCCTGCGATTTTTTTGTGGACCCCCGGTTCAAGATCGGCAATATTCTGGAAATGACCTGGCAGGAGGCCCGATCCTCCGGGGCGTACCAGCGGTTCGCCGACCTTAAGGGGGAGCGAAGCGACGCCTGCGGCGAATGCGAACACCTTTCCCTCTGTATGGGCGACTGTCTCAAATACCGGATGGCTGCCGGAAAAGGCCCCCAAACGCCGAGCTGGCTCTGCGCCGGGTGGAAACGGTTCTACGATGCTACGATGGACCGGTTCCAGCATCTCGCCGCCGTCGTCGTCCGGGATGGAATGAACGACAGACGCGTGGGCGAGCAAGCAGTCCGGAAACGGAGTGAATGATGAAAGCAAAAAAAAGTTTTTCTTGAAACAGATCAATACGGACGAGTGCGCTTCATCACCGGGTACAGGAAGGGGATGCCGCCCGGGGGGACGCAGCGGTCGCCCCGAACCAGTTCACCGGTTGCGGATCATGGTTCTGGTAGATGTGCTTGATCTCCGTGTATTCCTCGTATCCGGCCCGGCCCAGCTCCCGGCCCATGCCGGATCGTTTGTACCCGCCCCAGGGGGCCTGGGCGAAATAGACGTTGAAGTCGTTGACCCAGACCGTGCCGAACCGGAGGGCCCGGGAGACCCGGTGGATCCGGTCGGGATCCCGGGTCCAGAACCCGGCCGCCAGCCCGTAATCGGTGTTGTTGGCCCGGTCCACGGCTTCCGCTTCGCTGGAGAACTTTTCCACCGTGACGATGGGGCCGAAGACCTCCTCCCGGACGATGCGCATGTCGTCCGCGCAGTCGGTAAAGAGGGTGGGGAGAAAGAAGAATCCCTTCTGAAGCGCCGGATCATCCGGCCGCTTTCCCCCCAGCCGCAATTTCGCCCCTTCCTCTCGTGCGATGGCCGCGTACCGTTCCACCTTTTCCAGGTGTTCCGCCGAGATGAGCGGGCCCATCTCCGTCCCCTCGTCGAACCCGCTACCAAGGCGGATCCGTTTCATCCTCGACAGGAGCGCGTCCACGAACCGGTCGTGAATGGCCTCCTGGACCATCAGCCGGGCGCCGGCGGAACAGATCTGACCGGCGTGGAAAAAAACGCCGTTGAGGGCGTAATCCACCGCCATATCGACATCGGCGTCGCCGAAGACAATGTGGGGGTTTTTACCCCCCAGCTCCAGGGCGATCTTCTTGACGTTGCCGGCGGCGGCCTGGATGATTTTTTTTCCGGTCTCGACGCCCCCGGTGAAGGAGATCAGGTCCACGTCATGGCTTTCGGCCAGTTCGGCGCCCACGGTCGCGCCCGGCCCGAGCACCGTGTTGACCGCGCCGGCCGGGATGCCGGCCTCCACGGCCAGCTCCGTGACTTTTAACGTGGTCAGGGGCGTGATCTCGCTGGGCTTCATGACGATGGCGCAGCCGGCGGCCAGGGCCGGGGCCATCTTCCAGGATGCCTGGAGCAGCGGGTAGTTCCAGGGCGAAATCTGGCCGCAGACGCCCACCGGCTCCCGCACCGCCAGGCTGGTGGTCCGGGGAAAGGGCGAGGCGATGACCTCGCCGCTCTCCTTGTCCGCCAGGCCGGCGTAGTAGTCGAAGATGTCGGCGATGCCGTCCATGTCCCACCGGCTCTCCTCCACGGTTTTGCCCGTGTCGCGGCTCTCCAGTTCGGCCAGTTCTTCC
>JAABTD010000450.1 GCA_011390065.1 Desulfobacteraceae bacterium | reverse complement strand
GCCCTGGTCGAGATGGAAGCCGAAATCGCCGCGGCCGGATTCCTTACCGACACCTATCCGGCCCGCTGGACCGCGGTCAAATACATGGAAACCGACCAACAGGTCCTGGAAATGGGACACGCGGTCGATCCCGACCTCTCCGATCGTCTGAAAGCCCGGGTTCGGCAGGTGGCCGATCACCTCAAATCGACCCTGGACACCTATCCGGAAGCCATGATCGCCGACGGGCGCTACGGCTACATCCATTCGATCCTGAAACAGGGCGTCGTGACCCACGCCCACCCCCAGGACCGCCTTTACCTCACCGACCGGATCGACCAGGTGCTCCTCAACCGCTTTTTCGGGCCCCTCATCATGCTGGCGGTCCTGCTGGGGCTTTACCATTTCACCTTCACCTACAGCGAAGTCCCCGTGGGCTGGTTCGAATCGATCTTCGGATGGATGGCCGGCCTCGCCGACGCCGCCATGGCCGACGGACCGCTCAAGTCGCTGCTGGTCTCGGGGATCATCGAAGGGGTGGGCGGGGTGCTGGGGTTCGTGCCCCTGATCCTGTTCATGTTCCTGGGGATCGCGATCCTGGAGGACTCCGGCTATCTGGCGCGGGTGGCCTTCATGCTCGACCGGGTGTTTTCCACCTTCGGGCTCCACGGGGCGTCGGTGATGCCCTTCATCATCTCCGGCGGCATCGCCGGCGGATGCGCCGTGCCGGGGATCATGGCGACCCGGACCCTCAAATCCCCCCGGGAACGGCTGGCCACGCTGTTGACCGTTCCCTTCATGAACTGCGGGGCCAAACTGCCGGTGATGGCCCTGCTCATCGGCGCGTTTTTCGCCCACAACGAGGCGTGGGTGATGTTCGGGTTTACCCTTCTGTCCTGGGCGGGCGCCCTCCTGGCCGCCAAGCTGCTGCGGACCACCATCCTCCGGGGAGACCCCGCGCCCTTTGTCATGGAGCTGCCGCCGTACCGGCTGCCCACCTTCAAGGGGCTGGCCATCCACACCTTCGAACGGGTCTGGCAGTACGTGAAAAAGGCCGGGACGGTGATCCTGGGGATTTCGGTGTTGCTGTGGGCCATGATGACCTTTCCGGGGCTGCCGGAAGCGGAAAAGGCCGATTTCACGGCGCGCCGGACCGCGATAACGGACGCCGCGCCGGGGGATGTCGTCGCGGCCGCCCAAAGCGGCGGCGCGGACGCCCTTTCCGGACCGGCGGAACGGGTCCACCGCCGCCTCAAGGCCCTGGACGCCGCCGAGGCCGAAGCCCGGCTGCGCCACTCCATCGCCGGCCGGATCGGCACGGCCCTGGAGGGCGTCAGCCAGTGGGCCGGGTTCAACTGGCGGGTCAACATCGCCCTGGTGGGCGGTTTCGCCGCCAAGGAGGTGGTGGTCTCGACGCTGGGCACGGCCTATTCCCTGGGCGAAACCGACCCGGAGGAGCGCGAAGCCTTGTCCCAAACACTGGCCAACGCCCCCGGCTGGTCGCCGCTGACGGCCCTGAGCCTGATCGTCTTCATCATGTTCTACGCGCCCTGCTTCGTCTCGGTGGTCTGCATCTCAAAAGAGGCGGGCTCCTGGAAATGGGGCCTGTTCTCCATGGTCTTCAACACCCTGCTGGCCTTTGCGCTGGCCGTGCTGGTCTATCAGGTCGGCTCGATTATAGGAGGATAATCCAAATGATACAAAATATTATCGTCGCCGTCATCGTCGTTGTCGCGGCAGGCTGGCTGGTAAGGAGAACCGTGAAAAGTTTCAAAGGGAATGGATGCGGATGCGCCGGCGGGTGCGAGGGGAAGTCGTGTTGCGATGCGGCGCGAATGCTGGATGACGTTTAGGCGCCGATCACTCCGGCAACCAATTTTCGACGCGCAAATCCTTTACTCGGCTGAATTCCCCTACGTTTACAATCACGAGCGTGAGATGCAAAGCACGGGCATGCGCAGCGATCCAAAGATCATTCCAACCGATGGGTTGTCCTTTGCGGTTTAGGTCGGCCCGTATCTCCCCATAATGCTGATCGACGGGAGATGTAAGCGGCAATATGTCCATCATGGCCAATACACGCAGCGCTTGGCGTTTCAGTCTATCGGATGCGCCTTTGCTGAGGCCGAAGTGGATTTCCGCCGAGACAACAATACTGGTGCAGGCAG
>JAABTD010000063.1 GCA_011390065.1 Desulfobacteraceae bacterium | reverse complement strand
ACCTCTTCCTGGTCCTCGGGGCTGTGATAGGAGGCGGCCTTGTTGAAATCCTTGAATTTGATGTCTTCCATGAACGCCAGGGAGATCTCCTCGATCCTCGCCAGATCTTTGGAGAAAAAGCCCATCAGGACTGAGCGCCCCCATTGGGAATCATAGAGAATGTAGCCGCCCACCGCGAGGGCCGCCAGAATGAACGCCATCGTCGATTTTTTCATCCGTCGTCCTCCGCAAACCAGAGATGGAAAAGCGTCAGCAGGATAAACGCCGCCGTCAGAACCGCCAGGATCAGCATCGACATCCCATAATCGCCATACACCATTTCCCCCTTCCGACTCGCCTTCAGCCCCTCGAAGCCCCATTTGACCACCATCAGCTTTTCGATCTTCAGTGCCGCGCCCTTCAGCGTGTTTTCCGGCAGCACGAACTTGGAAAAGACGATCTGGGGGATGATGACGATGGGCACCGCCACCACGGCCCGGCCCGGCGTCCGGCACCACCTGGAGAGGAGCAATCCCAGGTTCATGCCCGAAAAATAGAGGGCGAACAGGGCGACAAACGCCGGAAAAAGGAAGAGATCGGTGTCCACATACCGGTGGATCAGGAAATAAAAGAGCGCCATCTCCACCAGCCCGATGAGGCTCAGGATCTTGATCTTGGACGCCAGATAGGCGCCGATGTCCAGGCCGAAGAGCCGCTCCCGCCGGTAGACCGCCGCCTCCTTTGCGATCTCCCGACAGGCGTTGATGCACCCGAACCAGACGGCGCTCAGGGCGATGACGAAATAAAGCGTCTCGGTGGCCTGCCAGGATTGCCATCTCAGGATGATCAAGCCCGCGATGAGCGGGGCCTGGCCGATCATCCAGAGGAGGGACGAGAAATCCCCCAGCAGGATCTCGAAATACCGTTCCGAAAGGATGCCGTACTGGCGTTTATTGAACATAGACCGGAAAATCCAAACGGGGCAGCAGGTGTTTGCGGCACACGGCGGATTGATAATAGCGATTTCTAAGATCATCCGGATCGGCCGGCATGACTTTCTCAAACAGTTCAACCAGATCCCTGACCCGGAAAAATTCCGTGATGGTCTCGCTGGGGCCGAAATAGACCATGCGGCCCTTGTGGATGAAGATCAGGATGTCGAACATATCCGCGTGCTGCATGAGGTGGGTGGTCATCACCACCACCCGTTCCTGTTTGGCCAGGGCCGCCATGAGTTTCATCAACTGCCGTTCAAGCCCCGGATCGAGCCCGGCGGTGGGTTCGTCCAGGAAAAAGAGCCGGGGCGAATGGAGCAGTTCCACGCCGATGTTGACCCGTTTCCGCTGCCCGCCGGAAAGGGATCCGATTTTCTTGTCCTTGTGATCCCTCAGATCGAGCTGGTACAGGATCTTGCCAACCCGGTACTCGATCTTCTCCTCCGGGGTCGCCTCGTCCAGACGCAGCAGGCAGGCGTAATGGAGGGCCCGTTCCACCGTCAGGGTCTTGTGGACGATGTCGTCCTGGGGCACATAGCCGATGAGTCGCCGGATCTTTTCCGTCGGTCGGCCCGTCTCCCCGTTGATGGCCACTTCCCCGTCGGAGGGCCGCCGGTGTCCGTTCAGACAGGTCAAGAGCGTGGTCTTCCCCGACCCGCTACCGCCGATCAACCCCACGAACTCGCCCTTTTTCAGGGCCAGCGAGACGCCTTCCAGGATCGTCTTCCGCCACCCGAATCGAAAAGCCAGGTTTTTGGCGACGACGGGGTATTCCGTCAGAATGTCCGCTGCTTTCCGGCTCGGTTTTGATATGTCGGCGTTGTCATTCACCGGACGGCGTCCCTTCTCTATCGTATGCAGAGGAAAAAGGCATCATATCGGCCGAGTGTAGCACTGATCCTTCCATATCTCAAATCGGAGATGCACTCAACACCGGCTTCCTGCTGAATCCTTTGCGGTCGGCCCACGTTTATGATATATATCGAATCAAACGAATCGCCTAACTATGCCTTGAGACGATGACCTACCGCGAAGAAAAAGACACCATGGGAACCGTCAAGGTTCCCGAAAACGCTTACTACGGGGCTCAGACGGTCCGTGCCGTCGAGAATTTCCCCGTCAGCGGGAGGACCATGCCCCGATCCTTTCTTCATGCCGCGGCCCTGATCAAAAAGTGCGCCGCGCCGGTCAACCGGGAACTGGCCGGACTGGACGAAGAGATCGCCGGGGCCATCGAGACGGCGGCCGGCGAGGTGCTGACCGGGAAATTCGACGACCAGTTTCCGGTGGATGTTTTTCAGACCGGATCCGGCACCTCCACCAATATGAACATGAACGAGGTGATCGCCGGGCGGGCCAACGAAATCCTGACGGGAAAGCGGGGCGGCCGGTCGCCGGTCCACCCCAACGACCACGTCAACATGGGCCAGTCCAGCAATGACGTCATGCCGTCGGCGCTTCACATCGCAGCCATGCAGGGGATTTTTACAGGACTGGTCCCCGCCCTTCAGGCCCTCCACGCAACGCTGTCGGGCAAAGCCTCCGCCTTTTCCGATATCAAAAAGATCGGACGGACCCATCTCCAGGACGCCGTTCCCATGACCCTGGGGGATGAATTTTCCGGTTACGCCCGGCAGATCGCTTTGTCCATCCGGCGGGTGTCCGGACTTGAAGAGCGGCTGTCGGAACTGGCCCTGGGCGGGACCGCCATCGGCACCGGGCTTAACGCCCATCCGTGTTTTGCCGAAAAGACCATATCCCGAATCGCGGCTCATGCCAAACTGCCGTTCAAGGAGGCTGAAAACCATTTTGAGGCCCAGGCGGCCCGGGACGCCGCCGTGGAGGCCAGCGGCGCCCTCAAGACCGTGGCTGTGAGCCTCACCAAGATCGCCAACGACATCCGGTGGCTCGCCTCGGGTCCCCGGTGCGGCATCGGCGAGATCCGGATCCCGGCGGTTCAGCCCGGATCGTCCATCATGCCGGGCAAAGTCAATCCGGTGATCCCGGAATCGGTGATCCAGGCGGCGGCCCAGGTGATGGGCAACGATGTCGCCATCACCATGGCCGGCGCGGGCGGCAATTTCGAGATCAACGTCGCCATCCCGCTCATCGCCCGGAACCTGCTGGAATCCATCGATCTTCTGACGGCGTCCGCCAACGTCCTGGCCGAAAAGTGCGTCGCCGGCATCGAGGCGGACCGGGCGGCCTGCGAAGGCTACATCGAAAAGAGCCTCTCCCTCGCGGCCAACCTCATTCCGGAGATCGGCTACGACCGGGCCGCCGAGATCGCCAAGAAAGCCCACCAGACAGGCCGGACCATCCGGGAGACGGCCCGTGCGGAAAATGTTTTGTCCGAAGAAGAATTGAATCGACGATTGACTTATTAACCCCATTACCCCCTACGGAGGAATTTCCATGTCCAAAAAACAACGCTACGAAATTAAAACCGAGTGTCCCCAGTGCGGATGTTCCATGCTGACGGTCCTGTCCGACGAAGAAATTCAGAAACGGTACGGCGATAATCCCCGGTTTCATATGGACTGCGGCGAGTGCCAGGCCCAGTTTGAGAAACCCCGGGAAGAAGTCTGCCCCGAGTGGGACAAAGAGTGCAAGATGAAAGAATCATAAGCTTTATTCATCGCAATGCCCACTATCCGACAACAGATCATCGACCTGCTGGCTGAAGCGGAGATGACCGCCCTGGACCTGTCCAAGGCCCTCTCCATCCGGGAGAAGGCGGTCTACGACCACCTCTCCCATGCGGCCAAGTCCGCTTCGGCCCAGGGCCGCAAATTCGTGGTCGTCCCCCCGCGGTGCCTGGCCTGCGGCTTCACCTTCGACACCCGGAAACGGCTGACCCGCCCCAGCCGCTGCCCAAAGTGCAGGGAACAGCGCATTCAGGAACCGGTTTTCCACATCCAGTAACCATGCCCGCGACATTCATGAGACCACACGACGAAAAACAGATCCTCCGCTGGTCCGAGGAACACGGCGCCGAAGTCGCCATCCGGCTGGTGAAAACCGCGGACGACCGGGACAAGGACTTCGAGATCTTCTGCGGCGAACTGACCCGGCTGGCCCCCAACGTAACGGTCGAAACGGTCAGAGACGGCACCGGGGCCGAGGCCTACCCCGCCATCCGGATCGGGGAATCGATCCGCTATCACGCCATTCCCCTGAACAAGGAACTGGCCCCCTTTCTGGAACTACTGGCGACCGCGGCAAAAGGCGTCCCGGAAATCGAAGGGCCGGCCGGGGAGGCCCTGGAACGGCTCCGGCTGCCGGCCCAGTTGCGGCTTTACGTAACGCCTCATTGCCCTTTCTGTCCGGAGGTGGTTCGCCGCATGGCGCCCATGCCCCTGGCCAACGAACGGCTCCGGCTGTCGGTCATCGACGGCAGCCTCTTTCCGGAGATGACGGAGGCCGACGAGGTCCGGGCCGCGCCGACGTTGATTTTGGACGGCACCTTCCGGTGGACCGGCCAGGTGGACCCGGCCGAGGTGATCCGGATGGCCGCGGACCGGGACCCGTTCCACCTGAGCGCCGACGCCCTGGAAGGCATCATCAAAGAAGGGAAGGCCGGGCAGGTGGCGGAGATGATGATCAAAGCGGACCGGATCTTTCCGGGGTTCATCGACCTGCTCACCCACGAAAAATGGCCGGAGCGGCTGGGCGCCATGGTGGCCATGGAATACCTGGCGGAGGCGGCCCCGGATCTGGCCGCCGAAGCCGTCGGACCCCTGGCGGAACAGTTCGACTCGGTGGACGAGCGGGTCCGGGGGGATCTCATCCACGTCTTCGGCGAGATCGGAGACAAGGACCTGCTGGACCGGCTGGCGGCCGTGAAAGCGGACCCGGACGCCGACGACGAACTCCGGGAAGCGGCGGGCGAGGCCATGGCCAAAATCCGGGAACGAATCGGAGACGCCAAAAGAGGCGACGGATGATCCGCACGGCCTACGGCGACGCCCGGCCCTACACCACCAAAGACGGGTCGGAAATCCGGGAGCTGATGCACCCGGACGTCCACGGCAACCGGAATCAGAGCCTGGCGGAAGCCGCGGTGCCGCCGGGGACGGCCACCCATCCCCACCGCCACCGGGACGCCGAGGAACTCTACCACATCACCGGCGGAACCGGCCGGATGACCCTGGGCGAGACAGCCTTTCCGGTGACAGCCGGGGACACCGTCTGCATCCCGCCGGGAACCCCCCATGCCGTCGAAAACACCGGCGAAGCGCCGCTGACCATTCTCTGCTGTTGCTCGCCGCCCTATTCCCATGAAGACACGGAACTGTTAACCGAACCCCACGCCGACGGAGGAACGCGATGAAGGATTCTTTGAAACCGGGATTGACGTTTGAATATCAGTACAGGGTGCCCGAAGACAAGACCGTCCCCTACCTGTTTCCGGACCTGGAGGAACTGGGCCAGATGCCCAAAGTGTTTGCAACGGGCTTCATGGTGGGTCTTTTCGAATACGCCTGCATCCAGTTTCTCAATCCCCACCTCGACTGGCCGGCGGAACAGACCGTGGGCATCGACGTGCGGGTCAACCACACCGCGGCCACACCGCCCGGATTCACCATCACCGTCAGGGGAAAGCTGGAGGAAGTGGAGGGCAAAAAGCTGAGCTTCTCCCTGGAGGCCCACGACGGGGTGGACCGGATCTCCAAGGGGACCCATCAGCGCTTCGTCATCAACGCCGCCAAATTCAACGCCGCCATCGACGAAAAGATCAAGAAGCTGAAGGAATAGCCGCCGGCCATGACCTACAATTTCGACCCGGACCGCTGGTATGAGAACGAATACGATGCGTTGAAGGCGCGGCGGACGCGGGGGGAATTAGCCGATGCGGAATTCAAGGCGGCCGTCGACCAGTTGCTCCGCCGGTACGATGAGATGACGGCCCGATTCGATGGGACGTATCAGCTGCCCGGCGGCGGGGTTACGCCGTAAAACAGGTTTTCGGTCTCCGCGTTGAGCAGCACGGCGTTGAAGTATTTTTTAAACCAGTGCTCTGTCACCGGAGACGCCGCGCAGGTGGAAACGATCCCTGGATAAAAACTCGCCAGAATTTCCACAAACCGCTTGAAGGTGGCGGAAGTGACGCCTTTTTTTCGGGACAGGCCCAGGGGGTCCAGGATCGAGCCGGTTGAGACGGCGTCCAGGTGCACATGGCGCCGACGCCCGTCCCATTTGACGGTGAAGGCCAGGCTGAATTCGTATTCCGACGGCAGCATCTCTTCGTGGCAGATGGCCACGAGACAGCTTCGGAGCGTCTCCAGCCGGTCGATGACGATGATATGACGGGCCGTCGTCCGGCGGCCGCACGGGTCCGGCGCCCCGATATCCAGATTTATTGCGTAATACGCGTCCCCGTCGGCGTCCGCCGTCCAGTCAGGCGACAGGTACGGCGCCGCAAGGGCCGCCGGATCGGCGTCGCCGCAGAAAAGGTCCAGATGACCGAGCCGCCCGCCGTTGGCGTCGCTGAACACCGACAGAAGATCCGGCGCCACCCAATCGGCGACCTTCAGGTCCTTCAGCCGTTTGCCGGCCGCGCAGCCGAACCCGATACGGTCGCAAGCCGGCCCGGCCGCCGTTCCCCGGTCGGACAGTTCCCGGTCCGCCAAATCCCGCCAGCCCGCTTCCATCCACTTCAGCCGCCGAACCACTTCCCGGACCGCTATTTCGGTCCCCGTGTCCCGCACCGGCGGACCGATCATTTTCTCCAGGGACCGGAATTCCCGAAAGGATTCTGAAAAATCGTTCATCACCGCTGTGAGATGTCCATCCAGAGCCCGGGCCTCCTTCAGGGTCCGTTCCAGCGCCGGGATCTTGTCCAGAAGGGCGTCGGCCCGCTCTTTCAAAATGGACCGGAACATCACGCCCGCCCCGTCAGCCGCTCCGCGAGCAGCGTGTACCGCCGCTGGGTTTTGTCGTTCCGAATGCCGATGGCCAGGGCCTTTTTCGTCCCCACCAGCACCACCAGCCGCCGGCCCCGGGTGACGGCGGTGTAGATCAGGTTCCGCTGAAGGAGAATGTAGTGCTGGACCAGAATGGGCATGACCACGGCGGGGTATTCCGACCCCTGGGATTTGTGGACCGAAACAGCATAGGCCAGGGTCACCTCGTCCAGGTCCGAGAAATCGTAGACCACCTCCCGGCCGTCGAAGGCGATGGCCATCTCCTGGTCCACGGCGTTGACCCACCGAACCCGGCCGATATCCCCGTTGAAAACTTTCCGTTCATAGTCGTTTTTGATCTGCATCACCTTGTCGCCGATCCGGTACCGCCGCTGGCCCCGGATCAGGGCGTCCTCGCCCGGATTGAGGGCGTCCTGGAGCTGAAGGTTGAGATTTCCGGCGCCCACGATCCCCTTGTGCATGGGGCAGAGCACCTGGATGTCGTCCACAGGGTCGAACCCGAACCGGTTGGGGATCCGATCTTTTGTCAGCTCCAGGATGACATCGAGGACGGCGTCGGGTTCCTCTTTCTGGATGAAGAAGAAATCGCTCCCGTCGTCGGGCCGGATCTCGGGCATCTGGCCGGCGTTGATCCGGTGGGCGTTGACCACGATGCGGCTTTCTTTGGCCTGGCGGAAAATCTCGGTGAGGGTGGCCACGGGCACGGCGCCGGAGGCGATGATGTCCTTGAGCACGTTGCCGGCGCCCACCGAGGGGAGCTGGTTGACGTCCCCGACCAGGATGAGGGTGGCGGTGGCGGGCACGGCCTGGAGAAGATGGTGCATGAGCACCGTGTCGATCATGGAGGTCTCGTCCACCACCAGCAGGTCGCACTCCAGGGGGTCGTCGAAGTTTTTCTGGAACCGGTTCGACTTGGGGCTGAAGGCCAGGAGCCGGTGGATGGTCTTGGCCTCCCGGCCGGTGGTTTCGCTCATCCGTTTGGCGGCCCGGCCCGTGGGGGCGGCCAGGAGCATCTGAACCCCGAGGGTGGCGAAGATCTTGAGGATAGCGTTGATGAGGGTGGTCTTCCCCGTCCCCGGCCCGCCGGTGATCACCATCGCCTTGCTGGCGAGGGCCGCGCGGACCGCATCGGCCTGTTTGGACGCCAATTGAATGGCCAACTGATTCTGGACCCAGTCCAGGGCCTTGTCCGGGTCCACCGGGCGGATCGTTTTGGGAACCTGGGTCAGGATCTTGAGCCGGTTGGCGATCCCCTTTTCGCAGTAATAATATCTGGCCAGGTAGACGGCCTTGTAGTTCTCCTGGAAATCCTCCAGATCCTCGTTGAGGTCTTCGATGACGATGGCCTTTTCCAGGGCCGCGGCGGCCAGGGCGTCGACGATGACCTCCCGTTCCACGTCGAGGATCTCCCGGGACCGGTCGATGAGGGGCTCATAGGGGTAGTAGACGTGCCCCTCGTCGGCGAGGCCATGGAGCACGTACTGGATCCCGGCCTGGGCCCGCACCGGCGAATCCTTTCCGAATCCGAGTTTTTCAGCGATCCGGTCGGCGGTAAGGAAGCCGATGCCGAAGATGTCCATGGCCAGTCGGTAGGGATTTTCCTGCACCACGGCGATGGCCTCGGCGCCGTATTGCTTGAAGATTTTGGCGGCGTATCCCGAACTGACTCCGTGGGACTGAAGAAACAGCATCACTTCCCGGATCTCCTTCTGATCTTCCCAGGCCTTCCGGATCATGTCCACCCGTTTTTTGCCGATCCCCTCGACCCGGTGAAGATCACCGATCCGTTCTTCGATGACGTCCAGAGTCGCTTTGCCGAAGGTATCGACGATCCGCTCGGCGATCTTGGGCCCCACCCCCTTGATGAGGCCGGAACCGAGATACTTCCGGATGCCGTAAACCGTGGCGGGAACCGCGCTGTGGTAGGAGTGAACCTTGAACTGTTCGCCGTATTTCGGATGGTTGGCCCACCATCCCCGCATCCGGAGGATCTCGCCGGGCATGGGCGCCATGAGGTTGCCCACCACGGTCACCAACTCCCGATGCCCCCGCACTTTGACCCGGGCGATGGTGAACCCATTGGCTTCATTGGCATAGGTAATGCGTTCGATCTGGCCGTTGAGTTCCGCCATCGGCCCGGGGGTGTTTTGGCCTGTGTTCATGGGATTTTCCTACCAATTTTCGGGTCGGAGAGCAAATCCCAAATTCAGAATGGCCGTTTTTCATTTGACACGGCCCGGCAGGGCCTTATAGATTCGAAACAGCTTGGTCCGCCTGCCGCCGTCGTTCCCGCCGAATCAGGAATCCGGATTCCCATGGAAGGCCTGAGACCGGAGACCGGCTTTCGTCGCCATGACGGCTTTTTTATGGATGGGAGGCTGAAACCGAAAGGATTCCGAGGTGCATGTCGAGGTCAGCACTTTTCTGCCGTTTTTCTCCTGGGCCCGCCAGTATAAGCGGCGCCATTTAAAAGCCGATCTTGTTGCGGGTCTGACCGTGGCGGTGGTGGCGGTGCCCCAGTCCATGGCTTACGCCCTCATCGCCGGGTTGCCGGTTCAGTACGGACTATACGCCAGTATTGTCCCCACCATCGCCGCCGCCTTGTGGGGAAGTTCCGCCCATCTCATCACCGGACCCACCACGGCGGTTTCCCTGGTGGTCTTCAGCACGCTGCTGCCCATGGCCGAACCGAACTCCGGGGCCTATCTGGCCCTGGCCTTCATCCTGGCCATCATGGTGGGGATTATCCAGATCGCCATGGGCGCGGCCCGGCTGGGGGCCCTGCTCAACTACGTCTCCCATTCGGTCATTCTGGGGTTCACCGCCGGCGCCGCCGTCCTCATCGGGTTCAAGCAGCTCCCGGGACTGCTGGGATTATCGGTGGAAAAAAGCCATATTTTCCTGGAATATCTCCTTCGCATCTTTGCACAACTTCCCGAGGTCCACTTCCCGACCTTTCTCCTGGGAGGGCTGACCATCGCGGTCATCCTGATCACCCAGCGGCTGCGGCCCAACTGGCCCGGCACCCTCATCGCCATGATCATCGCGGCGGTTCTGGTGGGGGTGTTCGACCTGGACGAACGGGGGGTCAGAACCGTCGGCGCCATTCCCCGGAGCCTGCCCCCCTTCCAGTTTCCCTGGGTCCCGGAATCGGCGCGACTCGGCGAACTGGCCTTCGGGGCCATGGCCATCGCCATTCTGGGCCTCATGGAGGCGGTCTCCATCGCCAAGGCCATCTCCGGTCAGACCCACCAGCGGCTCAACATCAACCAGGAGTTCATCGGCCAGGGCCTCTCCAACATCGCGGCCGGCTTCTTCAGCGGCTATCCCGGCAGCGGGTCCTTTACCCGCTCCGCCGTCAACTTCCGGTCCGGGGCCAAGACTCCCATGAGCGCGGTGATTTCCGCCGTCGCCGTGGCCGCCACCCTCCTGCTCATCGCGCCCCTGGCGGCCCTGCTGCCCCTGGCCTCCCTGGCGGGGGTGCTCATGGTGGTGGCCTACACCATGGTCCGGAAAGAGGACATCAAACGCACGATCCGGGCCACCCGCAGCGACGCCGCGGTGCTGGTCATCACCTTCGCCTCCACCCTGCTCTTGAACATCGAATTCGCCATCTACGTGGGCGTGCTGCTCTCCATCGGCCTTCACCTGGCCAAGACCTCTCACCCGCGGATCTATTCCACCGTGCCGGACCTTGAAACCGGCAAGATGGTAGGATCGGTCCGGGGCAAGACCTGCTGCCAGATGGACATCATCCGCATCGAAGGATCGATCTTCTTCGGGTCGTCGGCCTTCGTGCTGGAGGACCTCCAGCGTCGGCTTCGCCAGCGACCCCTGACCGCCAACATCCTGCTCCGGATGCACCAGGTCAACGTCCTGGACGCCAGCGGGGTCCACCTCCTGGAGATTATCCTGGAGCAGGTCCGGGACCGGGGGGGCGGACTTTTCTTCTCCGGGGTCAACAGCCGGGTCTTCGAGGTGATCAAAAACGCGGGGTTGCTGCGGGAGGCGGGGGAACAGCACATCCGGTCCGCCACCGGATCGGCCATCCGCCAGGCCATGCGGGAGAACTTCTGCCCGGCCGTCTGCGCCGCCTGCGAAGAGAGCGTCTTTTCGGAATGCCCGAAGCTGAAAAACGGCAACTGGGAGATCTTCGGCGAGGGGGTCCGTCCCCGAATCTGCATACTGCCCACCCCTTGAATCGATCGACTGCAAAGGATATCTCACGATGAAAATACTGGCCTATGCCGATGGTAAAGAGTCCTCCGTTCCCGCTCTGCGCTTTGCCGCCGCCCTTGCGGTCCGTCTGGAGTCCCAGCTTGCCGTGATCACCACCCGCTCGGGGACCCCCGCCACGGAAGAACCGCCGCCCGTGGAGGAAGACATCGCCATCGACGCCGGGCGGGAGCTGACGCCCGGCATCCAGGCTCTGGTCCATGCCATGACCCGTCTGACCTCGGAAGGCTTCGCACAGGACCAATCCCATATCCAGATCCACGAAGTACAGCACGGGTATCTTTTTCTCGGAAAGTTGATCACGGGAGAGCCCATTAATTTCTACGAGTGCTTCGGTCATTTCGTGGAGACCCTCAACCAGCAGGTGGCGGAGCACGGTTACGACCTGATGGTCATCTCCCCGCCCCGGCGGGGTTCCCTGCCGAAATTGATGCTCGGGGACCCGGTCCGGAAGCTGGCCCTGGATCTGGACACCTCGCTTTTGGTGGTCCGGGGCGGCGACATCGACAGCCGGGTCCTGATTTGCGCCGACGGCTCGCCGGCGTCACGGCGCATTTTCCCTCTCTTTCGTCATCTCATACCGGCGCTGGAAGGCGAAATGGCGCTGATCTGGGTGGAGAAGCCCGATCTGGACGAAGCGGCGGCTTCAGAGGCCAGAAACTGCCTGGAAAACGCGCGGGAATGGCTGAGGAGTTGCGGCAGGGGCGGGGCGTTTTTGCATAAAAAAGGGGACAATCCTCGGGAGATCATCCTCGAAACCGCCGGTGAAGAGGCGGTCATCGTCATGGGCGCCAGCCTCCGCCACGACGTCTACCGTCGAATGATGGGCAGCATGACCATGCAGGTGCTGACCCGCACGGATTCGAGCTTCCTGCTGGTCAAACGGCCGCCGGAGGCTGATGAGGAGTATTTGAAAGATCCGTTTACCTGCTGAGAGCATTCATCCAGGAGCGTTGAATCGGCGCCGCTGCATCACAACGCCGCCCGAATCTCCTGCACCGTCGACGCCACCATCTCCCGCATCTCCGCCAACCTGCTCCCGGTCATGGCCTCGAATCGGAGCACCAGGGCCGGCTGGGTGTTGGAGGCCCGGACCAAGCCCCATCCGTCGTCGAACAGGATGCGGACCCCGTCAATATCAATGATGTCGTATCGTTCGCGGAAGTATTCGGTGGCGCGCTTCACCACCTCGAATTTCTGGTCGTCGGGGCAGTCCACCCGGATCTCCGGGGTCGAAACGGTCTCGGGCACGTCGGACAGAAGCTCCGAAATGGTTTTCTCCGACTCCGACAGCAGTTCCACCAGCCGGCACGCCGCATAGGTGGCGTCGTCGTATCCCAGATACCGGTCGGCGAAGAACAGATGGCCGCTCATCTCGCCGGCCAGGGCCGCCCCTTCCTCTTTCATCTTCTTTTTGATGAGGGAATGGCCGGTCTTCCACATGATGGCCCGGCCGCCGTGGCGCTCGATGTCGTCGTACATCACCTTGGAGCATTTGACTTCGGAGATGAAGGCGGCCCCCGGCTTTCGGGAGAGGATCTCCCTGGAGAAAAGGATCATCAACTGGTCGCCGTAGATGCTGTTCCCCTTTTCGTCGATGACCCCGATCCGGTCCCCATCGCCGTCGAATCCGATGCCCAGATCCAATTCATTGGCTTTGACCAGTCCGATGAGGTCTTCCATGTTCGCCCGGACAGTGGGATCGGCCTCGTGATTGGGGAAGGTCCCGTCCATGTCGCAATAAAGATCGGCCACCTCGCATCCCAGATCCCGCAGGATGGGGACCGCCGACGGGCCGGCTGTGCCGTTGCCGGCGTCCACCCCCACCCGCAGACCGGAGACCGGCCTGATGTTCTCCACCAGATAGCGCCGGTAGGCCGGGATCACGCCATCGTCGGCCTCGAAGCCGCCGTTTCCTTCCCGAAAAGCCCCGGTTTCGATGATCCGACGGATGGCCTGGATCTGTTCCCCATGGATGGAGTCGAGCCCGTGACACAGTTTGAACCCGTTGTATTCCTTGGGATTGTGACTGGCCGTCACCATCACGCCGCCGTGGGTTTTCAGGTGATGGATCGAAAAATAAAAAATCGGCGTGGTGCAAACGCCGATATCGATCACATGGCATCCGGCGGACCGGAGCCCCCGGCTCACCCGGATCGCGTATTCGTCCGAAGAGACCCGGCAGTCCCGGCCCACCGAGACCGTCGAACAGCCCCTTTCCAGCAGGTAAGTTCCCACCGCTTTCCCGATGGCGGCCACATCATCGGCGGCAAGATCGACGCCGGCCACGCCCCGGATATCGTATTCTCTGAAAATTTGTGGATTCATGGGTCTCCTTGCCCCTCCCCCCGGCCCCCTTTCGGGAAAAGGGGGCCGGGGGGAACAGGTTTCAGTTCAACTTCCCGATAATCAACGTCCCCGCCCCCACCAGCCAGCAATAGGGGGCGAAAAAATATAGCCGTCCCTTCCGGATGATGAACAGCAGAAACACCAGGGCGCAATATCCGGTGACGGCGGCGGCCACGGCGCCGGCCAGGGTCGCCAGGTTCACGCCCACCGTCTCGGAAGTCAAATCCGTCAGGGCCAGCATCTCCGCGCCCAGGATGGCGGGGATGGAAAGCAGGAAGGAATACCGGGCCGCCGTCTCCCGGTTCAGGCCGAGGAAGAGTCCGACCGCGATGGTGGCGCCGGACCGCGAGATGCCGGGCAGGATGGCCAAACCCTGGACCGTGCCGATGATGAGCCCGTTCCGGGGGGCCAACCCCTCCATCCCTTCGCCTTCTTTGCCGACCCATCGGGTCATCCACAAAAAAGTCCCGCTGACGAGGAGCATCCAGCCGACAATAGCCACCGAGGAAAACAGCAGATCCGCCGCCTCGTTGAACAACAGTCCGATGATCGCGGTGGGAACCGACCCCAGGACGATAAGCAGCCCCATCCGGACATCGTCTTCAGCCGCCACCTCGCGGAAGCCGGCCTGTTTCCGGGCCAGCCGGTTTGCGCCGCCGATCAAAGCGCTGATGATGATGCCCAATTCTCTCCGGAAAAAGAGGATTACCGCCAGAAGAGTTCCCACATGGACGCTGATGTTGAAAAAAAGCGCCGGTTCCGCAATGCCGAAAAGCCGTTGAAAAAGCACCAGGTGACCGGAACTGCTGATGGGCAAAAATTCGGTCAGCCCCTGAATGATGCCGAGCATCACCGCCTGCATCATATCCAAATATCGTTATCCTTTCACCACCCACATACGTCGCAATTTACTTCAGTGCAGCTTCCGGTCCGACCAGGCCATGGAGAGCCGTTCAAAATAATCGTCTATGGAGTCAAACACCACGAACTCCTCAATCTGGTCCCATGCCACATAGGTGGTCAAGCCGGAGAGCCAGTCGTTTGAAGAACCGCCGTCGGGCACATTGCCCACCAGAAAATACCGGTCGTTAAGCATCACCGTCCGGGGATTTTCCAGGGCGATGTCGTTGTCGCTGTTGGCTTTGTAAACAAACACCACTTTATCCGTAAGGTCTAACGTCGCGTGTCCCTGCACCGCTCATCTCCGTTTCTTTTTTTAGATCCCATCATTATGATTCCGGATGATTCCGGGGCGGCACTGTATCACAGCCCCGGCAAGGCCGCAATCCGCCTTTGGCCTGTTCGGATCATCGGCCCTCGAGCATCTCCCGGGCATGATCCAGCGTGGCCCGGGTCACGTCCACGCCGCCCAGCATCCGGGCGATCTCCTGGAGCCGGTCTTCCGGGCTCAGGGGGTCGATAGTGGTGCGGGTCCGACCGCCCTGGACATGTTTGGCGATGCGGAAATGATGATCCGCGAATTTGGCGATCTGCGGCAAATGGGTGATGCAGATGACCTGATGAAAATCGGAAAGGGATGCCAACTTTCGGCCCACCACCTCGGCGACCCCGCCGCCCACGCCGGCGTCGACTTCGTCGAAAATGACGGTCTCCACCGACTCGGTCCGGGCCAGGATCGCCTTCAAAGCCAGCACCACCCGGGACAACTCGCCGCCCGAGGCGATAGCCGCCAGGGGTTTGAGGGCTTCGCCCACATTGGGGGCGATCATGAAACCGGCCCGATCCATGCCGTCGGCGGCAATCGCCGCATCCCCCGCCCTCAGATAAACAGGGACGCCGTCTCCTGCGGGCAGCGGCGCCACAACGACCTCGAAGCGGGTGTCGGCCATTTTGAGGGTGTCCAGTTCCGCCTCCACCTTTTCCGCCAGTTTCCGGGCCGTTTCCTTCCGTTTTGCCGAAAGGTCGGCGGCCAGCGCCGCCAGATCCCGGTGATGTCCGGCAAGGGCGGACTCAGTGCGCCGGATCTCTTCGTCGATATTTTCGATGCTCGACAATTCCGCTCCTATGGCGACCAGGCGGGCCTGAACATCGGCCAGGGCGCCGCCGTACTTGCGCTTGAGCTTCTGCAAAGCGTCGAGCCGGGCTTCGATCTCCTCCAGCCGCCGGTCATCGATGCGGACCGTCTGGAGATAGGTCCTGAGCCCTTCCGCGATATCTTCGACCTGAAAAGCCGCATCGCTGACGCCCTGCGCCCGGGGCGCCAGATCCGGATCGATCTCACAGGCCTTTTCCAAACGGCGGGCCACTTCCACAAGCCGGGCCACCACTGCGTCTTCGTCGTTGTACAGGGCCTCGAGCCCCTCGTATACGAGGCGGTAGAGGGCTTCGGCGTTTCTGAGAATCGTCCGTTCCTTTTCCAGGGCCGCATCCTCATCCGGTTCGATGGCCGCATCCAGAATTTCCTGCTGCTGGAACCGCAGCAGATCCATCTGTTCGGTCTGCCGGAGTTGTTTCGCCCGGAGGGTTTTCAGTTTTTCCAGAAGGGGCAAAATGCCGCCGTGGCATTTCCGAACCTGTTCCCGCAGCCCCGTGAGGCTTCCGAATTGATCCAGAATGTCCAGGTGGCCTTCTTCATTGAGGAGCCCCTGGTGGGCATGCTGGCCGGAAATGCTGGCCAGGCTGCCGGTCAGCTCATTGAGGCGCTTCATGGTGGAAAGCCGGCTGTTGATATAAACCCGGTTCCGGCCGGTTGCAGAGATGATCCGACGAATGATGAGACCGTCCCGGGGATCGCAGTCGTCTTCGGCCATGAGACGGGCCACGGGGCTTTGTGCCGGAACCTCGAAAAGCGCCTCCAGTTCGGCGCTGTCGGCCCCGGTGCGGACCAGGCGATTCCCGCCGGCGGCGGGACTGCCCAGGAGCAGGTTGACGGCGTTGATGATGATGGACTTTCCGGCGCCGGTCTCCCCGCTCAGGATAGTGAAGCCGGGGTGAAACCGGATGCTGAGATCGTCGATGATCGCAAAATTTCGAATGGTCAGTTCCTGCAACATGGGCCGCCCCTCATACGATCCGGTTGAAGGATTTTTCCAGAAACCGCCTGGACCACCGGATCCATGTGGGCCGTCCGTGGGGGCAGTGGGACGGGTTGTCGCAGTCCTCCAGTTGCTCCAGCAGTTTCTTCATCTGGGCCTCCGACAGAATCTGGTTTGCGCGGATGGCGCCGTGGCAGGCCATCACCGAAATCGATTCATTCAGGGCCTTTTGCAGGCCGTTGTCGGAGTTGAGGATCTGACCGATCTCCACCATTTTCTCAACGATCTCCCGAATCAGGGGACGGACATCCCGGCCATGAAGAAGGGCCGGGACCGATCGCACCACAAAGGTCTGCCCGCCGAAGGGTTCAATCTCCAGCCCCATCTCTCCCAGGGACGGGATCAGATGCTGCAACAGGTCCGCTTCTGCATGACTCACCTCCACGGTCTCGGGGATCAGCAGAACCTGGGCGCCGGCGGCGCGTTTCCGAAGGCCTTCGAACACAATCCGCTCATGGGCCGCGTGCTGATCGATCAGAACGATCCCCCCGTCCGACTCGCAGACGATGTAAGCGGCGTGAACCTGCCCGATGAGGCGGAACCGTCCGAAGCCCTTTTCCTCCCCCTTTTCTTCCCACAAAGCCGCCTGCTTTCCGGGCCCCGGCGCCGGTTCGGCCGGCGACGGACGATGATCGACAGGGCGGGGAGACCGCGCTTCCGGAAAGCGATGGGCCGTTTCGGCCACTTGAAGCTCCGTAAATGGCGGACGGGTCTGAGCGGAACGTTCCGCGACCGGTTCTGCTCCGGTGGGTTCGGATCTGTTGGCGATCGCCGGGC
>JAABTD010000062.1 GCA_011390065.1 Desulfobacteraceae bacterium | reverse complement strand
CAGGGCCCGTCGCACAGCGGCGGCGACCAGATCGTGGACGCGGTTGCCGTCTACAAACCGGACCTCGGCCTTGGTGGGGTGGACATTGACGTCCACTCCATCCGGCGCGACCCGGAGAAAAAGCGCGCCCATGGGAAATTGCCCCTTCATGAGCCGTCCGGCGTAGCCTGAAAACAGGGCGTGCTGAACCAGTCGATCCCGCACGCATCGACCATTGACATAGATAAAGATGGATCGGGAGGTGGCCCGGGTCATCCGGGGCGACGCGATCCAGCCGGAGAGGGAAACAGCGGCCGGGTCGCCGTTTTCCATGGACAGGGGGAAGAGGTCGCCTCCGACCTCCCGGCCGAGCACATCGGCGACCCGATGGGCCGGATCGGCGGCAGGCGGCCAGTTTTTTACGTTCTTGCCGTTGTGGTTCAGGCGGAACCCGACCTCGGGCCAGCCCAGGGCGATGCTGGCCACCGTATCGGCGATGTGGCCCATCTCCGTGTTGATGGTTTTCAGGAATTTCCGGCGAGCCGGCGTGTTGAAGAACAGTCCCTTGACGGTCACCAGGGTGCCCTGAGGCGCTCCGATTCGGGAGACGTTGATCAGCCTTCCTCCGGACACTTCGATGCGGGTCCCCTCCGGATCATCGCCGCTTCGGGTCTCCAGGATGAAATTGGAGACCGCCGCGATGCTGGGGAGGGCCTCGCCCCGGAAGCCGAGGGTCCGAATGGAGAAAAGGTCGGCCTTGTCGGTGATTTTGCTGGTAGCGTAACGTTCGATGGCCAGAAGGGCGTCGTCGTGGCCCATGCCCTCGCCGTTGTCCGAAATCCGGATCAGAGATCGGCCGCCCTTTTCCACTTCGATGATGATCCGCCTGCCGCCCGCGTCCAGGGCGTTTTCAACAAGCTCCTTCACCACGGAGGCGGGGCGCTCCACCACCTCGCCGGCGGCGATCTGGTTGGACAGCACCTCGGGGAGTATGCGGATCATGGCCACTTCCGGAGGGCGATCCTATTCGTTTGTCTGGGCCATGTGGCGATTGAGGAACTCGGCATCTTTAGGGGAAAGGTTGAACTTGCTGCACGCCGCTTCAATCATCTGGCCGAGGGGTTTCCCGGCGCCGCGCTGCCGCTCCTCTGCAATCCACTTGACGGCCTTCCGGAGATTTTCGCCCTTGGGCTGAATGGTGGCCATAACGTCCTTCCTTTAGCGTTTCGGCTTGGATGTGTGGAAATCGGTGGCGTTCTGAAACCCATACGCCACCCGCAACAGGGTCTTTTCGTCGAAATGACGGCCCATGATCTGGAGACCGATGGGCAGCCCCTCCTGTGAAAACCCGCAGGGCACGGACATGCCCGGAATGCCCGCCAGATTGGCCGACAGGGTGAAGATGTCCGACAGATACATGGTGAGGGGATCATCCACCTTTTCGCCGATGGGAAAGGCCGGCGTAGGGGCGACAGGGGAGAGGATCACGTCGCAGGCCTCCAGGGCCGTTTCGAAATCCTCCCGTATCCGGGTTCGGACCTGGGACGCTTTGCCGTAGTAGGCTTCGTAATAACCGGCCGACAGGCAATAGGCGCCGATGATGATCCGGCGCTGAACTTCCGGCCCGAACCCCTCGGACCGGGTGTTCCGGTACATGGCCAGCAGATCGGTTCCGGAAGCGTTGCGGAAGCCGTATCTGACGCCGTCGTAGCGCGCCAGATTGGAACTGGCTTCGGATGGCGCGATGACATAATAGGCGGCCACCACGTAACGGGTATGGGGAAGGGAAACCGTCACGGCCTCGGCCCCCAGAGCCTCAATGGTCGCCACGGCCGCCGCCACGGCTTTCGACACGTCGGAATGGAGCCCCTCCTGCTCGGTGTATTCCCTGGGGATTCCCACCCGAAGCCCCGACAGATCGTCTTTCAGGGCGGCGGTATAATCGGGCGTCTCCCGCGGGGCCGAGGTGGAATCTCTCGGATCGTGGCCGGCGATGGCGTTCATCAGCAGGGCGCAGTCGCGGACATCCTTGGCAATGGGGCCGATCTGATCCAGGGAGGAGGCAAAGGCCACCAGCCCGTAACGGGAAACCCGCCCATAGGTGGGTTTCAACCCCACAACGCCGCAGTGGGAGGCGGGCTGACGAATGGACCCCCCCGTGTCGGACCCCAGTGCCGCGATGCACATATCGGCCGCCACCGCCGCAGCGGAACCGCCGCTGGAGCCGCCGGGGATCCGGGACAGGTCCCAGGGATTCCGCACGGGCTTGAAAGCCGAATACTCGGTGGAGGAGCCCATGGCGAATTCGTCCATGTTCGTCTTTCCCACGATCACGGCGTCCTGGGCTTTCATTTTTTCGATCACCGCGGCATCATAGGGCGGAACGAAATTTTCCAGAATCTTCGACGCACAGGTGGTCCTGACGCCTTTGGTGCAGATCAGGTCCTTGACGGCGATGGGAATGCCGGTCAGCCCGGCCATGGCGGGGCTTCCCGAGGCGATCCGGTCGTCGGCGGCCCGGGCGGCGGCCAGGGCGGACGCTCGATCGACGGTAATGAAGGCCCCGATCTCCCCGTCCAATGCATCGATCCTGTCGAGCACGGCCTCCGTCAGCTCCAGAGAAGAAATGTCCTTTTTTTTTAATCGCTCGTGCGCCTCGTACAGGGTCAGCTGGTGCAGTTTCATGGTCGGCATCCCGCTCTTTCATGTCTTCCGGTCATCAAATATCGCTACCCCACAATTCTGGGCACCACAAAATTCTCGTCGTCTTTGTCCGGCGCGTTGGCCAGGGCCGCCTCTCTTTCCAGATGCGTCCCCACCTCGTCCTCCCGGAAAGCGTTGAACAGGGAAATGACGTGGGAGGTGGGGGAAACCCCTTGGGTATCGGCCCCCTTCAGCACGTCCACGTAGGCCAGCACCGTGTCGATCTGGCCGGCAAACCGGTCGATGGCCTCCCCCTCCAGGTCTAACCGGGCCAGATCGGCCACATGGACCACTTCTTTTTTGGTGATGGTCATCCAATGCTCCTATTTTCCGGACACCACAAAGGCGGTGATCCGATCTGATTTTAGCTTCCGGACCATGGCTTTTGCCGCCGCCGAATTCTCGAACCCTCCAACGCGAACCCGGTGCCAGATCCCCTTGCTCGGGATGATGCCGGCAATGCGGTAAGCCGGATAATGTTTCTTTTTCAGCTCGGCCACCATTCGATCCGCATCGTCAGCTTTCCGAAACGATGCGACCTGGACGGTGAATTTTGCTTCTCCACCCGGCGAAACCGCCAGCGGTTCGGCCTTCTTGCTTTCAGGGGCGGCTTTTTCCGTCGTTTCCGGGTCAGGCGACGCTGCGATCTCCGTCGCGGGCTTCCTCTCAGCGTTCGATGGCCGGGGCCCCTTGGTCATCAACGGCGTTTTGTTCTCGATCTTCCTGGGAGGCGCGGTGTGTTCCGCCGACGGTCTCTTTGTCGGATCATCAGACGGGACAGCCGGTTTGCGCTCAATGCCCTCGCTCTCGTCGGATGTTTTCAAAGCCTCGTGGAACCCCAGCTCGGGCTGTCCGTTCAGGGACTCCGCATCGATCCGGATCCGCCGTTCAGCTTCCGCAACATCCCTGTCCCGGAGATCGATCAGTTCCTTCTGCAGACTGTCGAATTCAAAGTGGATGGGGGCGGTCCCTCTTCCCACCAGGACCCCGAGAAGGAACATCCACGCAGAGACCAGACCGATCACCCCCCACCGGACAAGGCGGTCTTGAAACGACCCGTCGGCGGCATTGCGGTTTGCCTTGGCGGGCTGTTTCTTTAACCGCTTTTTCGCCATTATGGCCGATCACATCTTTTCCGGGGCCGACACCCCCAGCAGAGACAGGCCGTTTCGAATCACACTCTGGACAGCCAGCGCCAGGTAGAGCCGCGCCTGGGAAAGGTCGCGCTCATCCGTCAGAACCCGGTGCTTATTATAATAGGCGTGAAAAAGGGTTGCAAGGGACATGAGAAAATAGGTGAGGCGGTGGGGTTCCAGCAGGGCGGCGCTGTTTTCCACCACTTCCGGATACCGCGAGAGGGCCTTGATCAAAGCGATCTCCTCGGCCGCCGTCAACAGCCCCGGCGAAGGGGCTTCGATGCGGACTGCCGGGGTCGCGCCCATGGCCTCGCCCTTGGCGAAAATGCTGGCAATCCGGGCGTGGACGTACTGGACGTAGTAGACCGGATTGTCGTTGGTCTTTTTCTTCGCCAGCTCCAGGTCGAAGTCCAGCGGACTTTCATAGTGGCGGGTCAGGAAGAGAAACCGAGCCGCATCCCGTCCCACCTCGTCCACCACCTCCCGGAGCGTCACGAATTCGCCGGCCCGGGTGGACATGGCGACGGGCTGACCGGACCGGAGCAGATTGACCAGATGGACCAGGATGACCTGAAACCGGTCCCTGTCGACGCCCATGGCCTGAACCCCTGCGCTCATCCGCGGAATATAACCGTGATGGTCGGCGCCCCATACGTCGATAACGCGGTCGAAGCCGCGGTCGAATTTGTCCCGGTGATAGGCGATGTCCGAGGCAAAATAGGTGGTCTGCCCATTGCCGCGGACCACCACCCGGTCTTTTTCATCTCCGTAATCAGTGGTCCTGAACCACAGGGCGTCGTCTTTTTCGTAAACCGTACCCTTTTCTTTCAGTTCGGCGATGGCGGCATCCACCTTGCCTTCTTCGACAAGATCCTGCTCGCTGAACCACCGGTCGAATCCGACGCCGAAATCCTTCAGGTCGGCCTGAATCCCCGAGAGGATCTCCGCGGCCGCCCGCCGGGCGCAGTAGGCCACGGCCTCATCCTCGGACTCATGGAGCAGGGCGTCTCCCTTATCCTCCTGGATCGCCGCTGCCAGCTCGCGGATATATTCCCCCTGATAACAGTCGTCGGGAAAGGTCTGCCCTTGCCCCAGCCCTTGTTTATATCGCAGGAACACCGACCGGCCCAGCGTCCGGATTTGACGTCCCGAATCGTTGATGTAGTATTCCTTCTGAACATCGAAGCCGCAGAAGGCCAGAATATTGGCCACGGCATCGCCCACAGCCGCCCCGCGGCCATGGCCCACATGGAGCGGGCCCGTCGGGTTGGCGCTGACGAATTCGACCTGCGCTTTCCGGCCGCCGCCCATGGACGAGGCGCCGTACCGGTCGCCTGCCGCATGCACCTGTTCCAGCACCGGCCCCCAAGCGGCGGGAGCGATGAAAAAATTGATGAACCCGGGACCGGCGATCTCCGTTCTGGCCACCAGACCGTCGGGATCCGCCAGGGCGTCGATGGCGCCGACGATCCCTTCCGCAATCTTTCGCGGGGCCATCTTCTGGATCGAGGCCATGACCATGGCGATGTTGGTGGAAAAATCCCCATGAGCCTCGATTCGAGGCTCCTCTACTTCGATGGGGGGGAAATCCGGCGAAGGCAGAACCCCTGCCCCGTGGGCCCGGGTCAGCGCCGCAGCTATGATGTCTTTGACTTTCCGCTTCATCTATTCTGATATCCTGATATCCTGACCGTATCGCAAAAATGTTAAACCAGAGCTAAAATCCGACGTAAACGCGTAGTTTATTGGTTTTCATGGACGGAGTCAAGAAGCTTTCGGAAAGTTGCGTTCCTTTCTTGACGTCGTCCGGGTCATGGGGTATGGTGTCGCCGTTATGAATCGTTTTTTCATCAAACAGGTCACCGAACCGCCATACGGAGGAATCAAAA
>JAABTD010000248.1 GCA_011390065.1 Desulfobacteraceae bacterium | reverse complement strand
CATGACGAACAGGGAATTTTCAGGGACCGTTACGGGCCCGAAATTGTCCCGGGGCTGCATAACCGAAGACATGGTGTGGGGATCGGTGTGGATGGCAAACTCTCCGTCGACAGGTTCGTTGTTCACATAAACCTTTTTGTTTCTGATCTCGATGGTGTCGCCTTCCAGGCCCACCACCCGCTTGATGAAATCTTTGTCCGGGTCTTCCGGAAACTTGAACACCACGATATCGCCCCGCTTGGGCTCTTTGATGGGGACGATGGTTTTATCGATAAACGGCAGTTTGACGCCGTAAACAAATTTGTTGACCAGGATATGGTCCCCGATTTTCAATGTCTCTTTCATGGATCCGGACGGGATCTTGAACGCCTGGACCACAAAGGTCCGGATGAACAACGCCAGGACGACGGCCACCAGGATGGCTTCAATGTTCTCCCGGAGGCCGCTCTTTTCCCTTTTAGGCTTCTCCGCCGGCCTCTCCTTGGACTTATCCGTTTTCAAATTCTTTCTGATGCCTTTCCCGATCATGGTTGTCATTTGTCATGGAGTCTTTTTATCAGGTTGTCATTGACAAAAAACGCTCGAACGCCTATATATCTGAGTGGAAGTGCGCAGCTCACTGGTGGGGCTCCCGGACTTCAAATCCGGTGTGGGGCGTTAAAACCGTCCCGGGTGGGTTCGATTCCCATGCACTTCCGCCATTTTTCCTCCCTCAAGCACCTGCTTCCTTTTTCTATCCCTTGTTAATGACCCACAAAACAATGGGGATGGCCATTACCAGCATAATGACAATCCCCGGAAGCGACACGTAAGGCGCGTACCAGGGGGCTTTTCCGGCCTGGGATTTCCGGACCTCCCCCAGAAACCAGTTGCCCACCAGGATTGCGGCCACCAGCACGCACACCGCTTCCAGTATCTTGAACGCCAACGCCATACTTTCACTCCTTTACCCGTCTCAAATTTACGCATGATTTTCATCCAGCCGGCGGATGCCCTCCATCAAAAGCCACATGAAATCTCCGATTTCCTCCAGGTGATCATCTTCAGGCGACAATTTCGGAACGAATTTGAACCGCCCCTCCTTTTCGCTGAGGACCCCGAAAAAGGCTTCCTGCCCATCTTTGCCGTTGTGCTTTGCCCGAATCAACCCGCCTTCCTTGAAGGCCAGTTCCGCAACGCCGCTGGTTAAATTGAGGGTCAGTATACCTGTTTTACGATTGAGATTAAGCGTTTGCAGCAGCTCTGACGGGGGATTGTCCTGGAGCTTCCCGGACATGCCCGATGCAATCTCTTCGAACCGCTCCACATTGGTCTTGGCCAGCCGCTTGGCCAGCAGCCTCGCAAAATACATTTGAAGAGAAGGAAACGTGTTCAGCACCCGCTTGAAATCCTTCCCGTAGATGAGCAGCACCGTCACGGTGTTGACCACCTTTATGGTGGCGCCCGCCGGGGTGCCGATCAACAGGCTGATCTCTCCGAACACCTCGCCCCGCTCCATGAACCCGATGCTGATGCCGTCGTCCACCAGCACCTCCGCCTTGCCGGCCAGGATGATGTAGAGGTTGCTCCCCGGGTCTCCCTTTTTGATGATGGACGCCCCCCGGGGAAACTTCTTCATCTTGAGCATGGGGACCAGCTTTTTGACGTCCGATTCCTTCAGACTCTCGAAAATCGGGAATTTGGTCAGCAGCTTGGTGGCAAAACCGATCTCGCTGTCGTCCCGGGGAAGGCCGGCGGACTCGATGGCGTGTTCGATCCCGCTGTGCTCCAGCCGGACCGTGCCGGTGCAGCCGCTGCATGTGAAGGCATGGCGCCCGGGCAAATTGCCCGCGCTCCCGTACTCGATCAGCGCCGACGTGAGGTTTCCGACCAGCACCCGGCAGACCGATTTGTCTTTGGGCAGCCGCACGACAGAAGTGGTCACAAAGGTTTTTTCCTTCCGCCCCTTCAACAGAAGGGCTTTGCCCGACAGGATGACAGTATCGCCTTCGTTGTAAAGAGGGCAATGATTGTCTTCTATGATTTTAAAGGCAGCTTCCGGAAAACTCATGCTTTTTCCCCGTGGCAATAGATGCAGACCTGACAAAGGCTTTTCCGCCGTCACCGTTTTAATAGCATGTTCGGCGAGTTTTGAAAAGACGCTGTATGGCCAAATGTATCAGGGCAAAAATATTCTGAATTATACCTGAAGATGACGACGTGTCAATTATAGAATGGGCCCGCAGGAAGGGCGGGAGAAACTTTTCTCAGCCGGCCAGTTTGTAAAAACGGATGCTTTTTATAAATCTAAAATCTTTGACATTGTAACTCAAAAGTTCCATCTGCCGATCAATTGCAGTGGCTGCGATCAAGGCATCTGGAACTTGGAGGCCATGACTCTTGGCATATTCTTCAACAAGATTTATGGCTGTTTCACAAATTCCTTGATCAATGTGAATAATCATCAATTGTTGAAGCCGATTTTTGATTTTCATCATTTCGCGCTTGTTTATGGCGCCAAAATATAGCTCCATAACGGTTATGGCGCTTACCGATATATTTTCGAAGCCGATATTGCGAAACAGGCCGGTTGCCAGTGAGTTGCCTTTAAAAGCTTCGATGAAGACATCCGTATCGCACATTATCATCAGGCTCTGTCCCATGCCTTTTTCCTGATGTCTTCTAAGCTGATGTTCCTGTTCTCCCATATGCCGAAAAGATCCGCCAAACTGCCATTTTTTCGGTCAGCATCCTGTTGAACCGCTTGCTCCCCATCGATTTCGACTTCAACAAAAGGCAGTTCTCTCAGAAGATTCAACACAATGGCCACCTTATCTTCATCTTTTATCGTGATATTCAATCGAAGCATGACCGATCTCCTAATTTAATGCCGCAGTTAACAATTTATTTCTTATGATTGCCAACCTTCCAAATTTTCCAGAAATTGTCAACTAAAAGCAGTCTCAACCATTTTGATCGGAACGCTTCGCCTCTACACTTGACGGACTCCCTGCGGCTGGATATCTTACCATTTTAAACTGAAAACATGATCCGGGAAAGCGTATGTGATGAAACCTTTGGAAGGATTTGAAAAAAAATATCTCAGGGGACTGGCCCATGGCCTGAAGCCGGTGGTCTTCATCGGCCGGCAGGGGATGACCGACGCCGTGACCCAGGCGGTCGAAGAGGCCCTGGAACGGCATGAACTGATCAAGGTCAAATTCTTGGATTTCAAGGAAAAAGACCGGAAAGAGACCATTCGTGACGCCATCGGAAAAGCGACCAACGCCCAAAGCGCGGGCATCATCGGCCATGTGGCCATCTTTTATCGGCAACACCATGACCCGGAAAAACAAACCATTATCCTGCCGAAACGCGGGGGCTGATGTCCGACGCCTCTTTTTGGCGGCGGCCGTTGCCGTCCTGCTCGCCGTTGCTCAGGCCGGGGCTGTGGATGCACCGGGACCGCGGGTTTTTCCGGACCCTCCCACGGCGGCCCTGCTCGACGCCGGCCGCTGGTCCGAAGCGCTTGACCGCTTGATCCCCGCCTTCCAGCAGCCGGATGCAGATCCCGGACTCCAGCGCCTCATCGCCCTGTGCTACAAGCATATTGGCGGGGCCGAACTCAGAAAAAACCGCCCCCAGGCGGCCATCGACGCCTTTGACCAGGGGCTCCGGTTCGCAACGAGAGACCCCGATCTTTACCTCGGCCTGGGGAGCGCCTATCTCATGGCCTCGGAGTACGGCGCCGCGGAAACGGCGCTGGAAGACGCCATTGCCCTGCGCCCGGACGATCCTGCCGCCCACCGCCGTCTCGGACAGCTCTACTACCTGACGGACGACGCCGAATCGGCCGTTTACCACTGGCAACAGGTCATCGACATCGGCGGACCGGATCCGGCTTTAGCCTCCCGGTTGGAGAAATTGCGCCGGCAGCTTTCCGAATCCCGCAACCTTGACACGGTGGCCGATCACCAGTTTTCGGTTCGATTCGACGGCGGGGAGAACCCGCGGCTGCGGCAAATCGTGCTGGAAATCCTGGGCGATGCGGTCTTCAACATCGGTCAGCAGCTCAATATCTGGCCCAATCGCCGGATCGGGGTGATGCTGTTGACCCGGACCGCCTTTTTCGATATCACCGGATCACCCGGCTGGGCCGCCGGCATCTACGAAGGCCAGATCAAGGCGCCGGTGGCCGGATACCGGCCGGATCTGCTCGCCAAAATCCTCCACCACGAATACGTTCACGCCGTGCTCTTCGATTTTCTGTCGGACCGATGTCCCTGGTGGCTCAACGAGGGACTGGCCCAGTATTTTTCTCCGGACCCGGACGGCAACCGGCAGAAACGGGAAATCGCGCAAAGAATTCTGGAGAACGGAGACCGCCCCTCGCTAAAAGACCTGCCCCGACGGCTGACCGCCGATCCCCAGGCCGCCATCGCCGCCTATTCCCTCGCCCTCTCGGCCACGACCCATCTCATCGACGCCTTCGACCTGTTCAGCCTGCAGACCCTTCTGGAAGGGCTCCGCAACGGGATGTCGCCGGAAGCGGCCCTGAACGACGCCATCGGTTATTCCCTGACGGCGTTCGAAGCCGAATGGATCGCCAGGGTCCTCCGGGCATCCAGGTAAGGAAGGGTGTAAGGGATCATCCGCCAATGGGGCGCCGGTCCGTCTTCCGCAACCGAGGCCCGAATTTCCGCTTCGACCTCTTCCGGCCGGCCTTTCATGGCAATGCACATGCCGTTTGGGGCCAGCAACGGGCCGGCCATTTGAAAAAACCGGGGAAGATCGGTTAACGCCCGGCAGATCACCACATCAAATCCGTGCGCGTCCGACTCGAAAATGTCTTCCACCCGGGCATGGCGGGCCCGGATGCCGGAAAGAGACAGGGTCCGGATCATGTGCTGTTGAAAACTGACCTTTTTCCGAACCGCGTCGACCAGGGCGACCTCGAGATCCGGCCGGAGGATTTTAAGGGCCAGCCCCGGGAACCCCGCGCCGGCGCCGATGTCCAGAAGCCGGGCATGGGGGGGAATGTGAGGTGAAACGGCTGCGGAATCGAGGAAATGCTTGACCGCCGCTTCCAGCGGGTCGGTGATGGCCGTCAGGTTGATGCGGCGGTTCCAGCGAAGCAACTCCTCTCCATACCGCGAAAACCGGTCGGCGATTTCCGCGCCGATGGGGACGTTCAGGGCGCGCCCGCCTTCCCGGATGATGCGCCGCCACTCGGCGGAACCGATCTCCATTCGGCCTATCGATCTCTGTGTTCAGCCGGTTCTCCGGAAGATCGGCCGCGGGACGGTCCCTTCCGGGCGTCGCTGAACGCCATGTACAGCTCCACCTCGCCTTCCGAAGCAACGGTTCTGGCGTTGGGGTAGCGCTTTTTGAACACATGGATCATGGCGGCGTTTTCCCGGAGCACCGTGGCGATGAAACCGGTGTATCCGTTTTCTTGTGCAATGTCCTCCAGCATGCCGAGAAGATAGGAAGCGATCCCCATGCCCTGGAAGTCCTCCCGCACCACAAAGGCCACCTCGGCCCGGTTTTCGTCTCCTTCGGCGTAGGAGCCGATGGCCATGATCTCCTGGTGCCCCTTTTTCTGGACCAGCCCGATGATGGACATGTTCTTCCGGTAGTCGACGCTGGCCCATTGCTTCTGGACCACCTCGTGGGAGAACAGCTTCATCTTGTAGAAAAACCGGTAGTAAATGGTCCGTTCCTGGAGGGAATAGAAAAAATTCCGATAAGCGAACTCATCGGACGGCAACAGGGGTCTGAATTCGATGGTCCGGCCGCTTTCAAGCTCCAGGGTCTTTTTATATCCCTCCAGGAACAGCAGATCCTCCTGGGTCGGGGGCAGTTGGTCGCCGAAAATGTAATGGTGTTTTTTGGCCTCTTCGATGAGCCATTCCCTGAACTTGGGGTGGGCGATCTGGGCCAGCTCCATGACCCGCTGGTAGATGCTCTTGCCCTGAAGGGATGCGATGCCGTATTCCGTGACCACGAAAAAGACGTCGGCCCGGGTGGTGGCCACCCCGGCGCCCGGACTGAGCTGGGGCACAATCCGCGAAACGGTCCCCTTTTTGGCGGTGGACGGCAGGGCGATGATGGAAAATCCGCCATTTGACATGGCGCTGCCCCGCAGGTAGTCCACCTGATCGCCGATGCCGCTGTAAAACAGATTTCCCATGGAATCGGAGGCCACCTGCCCGGTGAGATCCACCTCCAGGGCCGAACTGATGGAGACCAGGTTGTCGTTCCGGGCGATGACCGTGGGATCATTGACGTATTCCGACGACCGGAAATAGAACATGGGGTTGTTGTCCACATACCGGTAGATCCGCTCCGACCCCATGCACAGAGAGGCCACGATCCGGCCGGGAATCAGGGTCTTTTTTTTATTGGTGATGACCTTTTTTTCCAGAAGCGGCAGCAGCCCGTCGGTGATGAGCTGGGTGTGGACGCCCAGATCCTTTTTTTTGTCCAGATACTGAAGGATCACATTGGGCAGATAGCCGAACCCGATCTGCAGGGTGGCGCCGTCGTCGACGAGCTGGGAAACGTACAGGCCGATGCGGCGGGAAACCTCGTTTTTCCGCGTATTAGCGATGTAGGAATCGTTCAGGGTCTCCACGATGGGCTCTTCATGGAACACCAGGTAATCGATGTCGTCCACATGGACGAAGCTGTCGCCCCAGGTTTTGGGCATCCGGGGGTTCACCTGGACAATGACCAGCTTGGCGTTGTCCATTCCCGACCGGGTGATGTCCACCGACACGCCGAGGCTGCAATATCCGAACCTGTCGGGCGGGCTCACCTGAATCAGGGCCGCATCGAGCCCGATGCGCTGACTGTAGAAGGCCCGGGGGATCTGGGATAGATAGGAGGGGATATAATCGATCTTCCCTTCGAAGGCCGCGTTCCGCATGGCCTTGCCGACAAAAAAAAGCTTCAGGGAAAACCGCTTCAGAAAGGCCGGATCATCCACATAATCAGCCAGGGTGGAGGAGAGCATCTGATAGATCATGATATCCTGCATGGCCATGTCCTTGACCATGGTCCGGATCAGATGCTGGGGCTCCCCGCAACCGGTGCCGATAAAGACCCGGCTCCCCCGCTTGATTTTGGAAATCGCCTCCTCTGCGGTGACCACCTTCCGGGGGCAGTATTCGTTCAGAT
>JAABTD010000061.1 GCA_011390065.1 Desulfobacteraceae bacterium | reverse complement strand
CCCGCCCACCTTGTCGCGGATCTGGATGGCCTCTTCCACGGCGTAGTTGTCCCATTCGTTGACCGAATAGACCAGGTCTTCCCGCTCGATGTCGGACCCGGCCTTGTTGATCTCGATCTCGTTTTCCGCGGTGTCGGGAACCCGCTTCACGCAGACCAGTATGTTCATGAATTTGCTCCTTTCCTCTGTTTATTTCACTTTGCCGATCAAATAACTGGCGATCGTGTTCTTCTGGATCTCCTTGGTGCCCTCGTAGATCTCGGTGATCTTGGCGTCGCGGTAGCACCGCTCCACCTCGTATTCGAGCATGTAGCCATAGCCGCCCAGGAGCTGGATCGCCTCGTCGGACACCTCCACCGCCGTCCGGGCCGCGGCCATTTTGGCCATGGAGGTCAGCTTGGGATCGATGCGGCCCTGGTCGAAATTCCAGGCGGCCTTGTAGGTGAGCAGGCGCGCCATTTCGATCTTGGTGGCCATGTCCGCCAGCTTGTGCTGGGTCACCTGAAACTGGGCGATCTTTTTGCCGAACTGCTCGCGCCCTTTCACATAGGCCAGGGCCCGGTCGAAGGCGCCCTGGGCCGTTCCCAGGGCCTGGGCCGCCACGAGGATGCGGCTTTCGTCGAAAAACTCCAGCACCTGGTAAAATCCCCTTCCCTCCTTGCCGACGAGATTGTCCAGGGGAACCCGGACATCCTTGAAAGTCACCTCTGCGGTGTAGGTGAGGGTAATGCCCATTTTGTGGCCCACGTCGGTGACGCCCACGCCGGGACGGTCCGCCTCCACCAGGATGACGCTCATCCCCCGGTGGCTCGGCTGAACGTCCGGATCGGTCTGGCAGAGCACCAGGTAGAAGCCCGCCAGGGGGCCGCTGTTGGTGATGAAAATCTTGGACCCGTTGATCACCCACTCGTCGCCGTCTTTCACCGCCGTGGTGTTCATCATGGTGATGTCCGACCCGTGGTCCGGCTCCGTGAAGGCCCCGCAGGACAGCACTTCGGCTTCGGCCACCTTGGGCAGCCACTTGGCCTTCTGCTCGTCGCTGCCGAAATGCAGGATCAGCTCCGAGGCAAAATCGGCGATGAGCAGGCAGGTTCCCACCGTGCTGTCGCCCCGGGCCAGTTCCTCGGCCACCAGAATGTTCTCCATGACCCCGAGCCCCTGACCCGAATATTCCTCGGGAAAATGGATGCCGATGAACCCCAGCTCCCCGGCTTTTTTCCAGAGCTTCACGGGATATTCGTGTTTCTCGAGGAGTTCGTGGATATGGTCCTTTTTAAACTCACCCTTAACGTAATCCCGGACCGCTTTCTGGATGCTCTGTTGTTCCTTTTTCAGCTCAAACTCCATTGCGTTCTCCTTTTTCACGTCTAAAATCCCCCTAAATCTCCCTTTAAAAAAAGGAAACTTTTCCTTCTCCCTACTTTTCTAAAGGGGGGCCGGGGGGGATTTCTAAACCATCTCCAGCGCGCACGCCATAGACACCCCGCCGCCGCCGCAAAGGGTCGCCAGCCCCAGGCTCTTCCCCTGCCGCTTCATGGCGTGAATCAGGGTGACCATGATCCGGCACCCCGTGGCGCCCACGGGATGGCCCAGGCCGATGCCCGATCCGTTGATGTTGGTGATCTCCCGGTTCAGGCCCAGCTCCTTTTCGCAACCAATGTATTGGGCTGCAAAGGCCTCGTTGACCTCGATCAATTCAAAATCCGACAGGTTCAGCCCGCTGGTTTTCACCAGATTGTTCACTGCCGGCACCGGGGAAAGCCCCATGACGGACGGATGGCAGGCCCCGCGGCTCGTCGCCTTGATCCGGGCCAGGGGCCGAATGCCCAGTTCTTTCGCCTTGTCCGCCGACATGATCACCATGCCGGCAGATCCGTCGTTGATGCCGGAGGCGTTGCCGGCGGTCACTTTACCGGTCTTGGACACAAAGGCCGGGGGCAGGCTCCGGAGTTTTTCCAGGGTTATGCCGGGCCGGAAATGCTCGTCGCGCTGAAAAACAATCGGGTCTTTCTTCCGCTGAGGCACTTCCACCGGCACGATTTCCTCGGCGAAGGACCCGTCGTCGTTGGCCCGCTCGGCGTTGTTGTGGCTGCGCAGGGCCACCTCGTCCATCTCCTCCCGGGTGATGCCCAGGTACTGGGCCACGAATTCGGCGGTATGGCCCATGATGTAGGGCTTTCCCAGGAACAGGCTGGCCGGGGCCTGGCCCGTATCCACCGGACTGCCTTTGTCCAAGGGAAGCAGGTGGGACCCGCAGTGGAGGGCGTGGATCATGGCGTCCTCGAAGGCGGCGTCCTGGAGCCGGAGGCCCCACCGGGCGCCGGGCACGGCGTAGGGGACCCCGGACATGTGCTCCACGCCCCCGGCCAAAATGACATCGGCCATGCCGGCCTGGATCATGGCCATGCCCGAAATCACGGCCTCCATGCCCGAAATGCAGACCCGGTTGATGGTAACGGCGGTGATATCCTCGGGAATCCCGGCCATCAGCGCCCCCACCCGGGCGACGTTGAGGGTGTCGTGGTGCTCGACGCAGCAACCGTAGCGGATATCGTCGATCATATCCGGGGCGATGCCCGCCCGATGAATGGCCTCCTTCATAGTCACGGCGGCCAGCGCGGCCCCGTTCATATCGCGCAACGCGCCGCCGAAAGCGCCGATGGCGGTCCGGCAGGCGGATGCGATCACAACGTCTTTCATTGAATATCTCCTGATAAAAATGATGTTTTGTTTCCACCCCCCTTTTCTAAATGGGAGCCGGGGGAGATTTCTTCTCATACCAAACGGAATAATCGACCAGACCGTATCGCTTCAGTTCCCGGGACAGCCCCTGGGCCACATCGCTTCCCCATGGCTGGGGTTTTTCGCTGCGCCATCGCAACAGGATCATCAGGTCGTTTGAGACCGCGCCGTGGGCATAAACACGGGCTTCCGCCAGGACCTCCGATTCCGGAAAGGAGGCGATCTGTTCGAGCAACTCGTCCGACAACGGCCCAGGGCCGTCCGTTCTCAGCTTGATGATTTCCAACCATTCCATGGACGATCTCCATCTTTGGCCGCCGTCCGCATTGCAGAACCGGTTTATCGGCCTTCGTACATCCGCCGCATCACCTTTTTGTCCAGTTTCCCGACGCTGGTTTTAGGGATCTCATCCACAAATTCATACCGATCCGGCACGCCGTACTTGGGCAGCTTGCCGGCTTCGGCAGCGGTTTTCATGAACGCTTTCAGGTCCGCTTCGGCGATCTGGTTTCTGAACCCGTCTTTCAGCACCACCAGCATGAGGGGGCGTTCACCCCATTTTTCATCCGGAATGCCGATGGCCGCCGACTCCAGAACCGCCTCGTGCTGGCTCATGAGGTTTTCCAGGTCCAGGGAAGAAACCCACTCGCCGCCGCTCTTGATGACATCCTTGATCCGGTCTGTCACCTGGAGATACCCTTCTTCGTCGATATGGCCCACGTCGCCGCTGTGCAGCCAGCCGTTGCGCCAGAGTTCGGCGGATTTTTCCGGCGCCTTGAAATAACTCATCGTAAGCCAGGGGGACCGCATCACCACCTCGCCGGTGGAAACGGCGTCGTGGGGCAACGGATTGTCGTCGGCATCCACCACTTCAAACTCCGCCAGGGGGATGGGGAGGCCGGTTTTGCAGACCACGTCCAGCAGCCGGTCCTCATCCCAGTCGGCCATGTGGGACTTGGGCGTCCCCAGGCTCATGACCGGACAAGTTTCGGACATGCCGTAGCCGGTATAGACCGTGACCCCCAGGTCCTGGGTTGCTTTCGCCAGTCCTTTGGACAACTTTGAACCGCCGATGATGACCTTCCACCGGGACAGATCGATCCCCTTGACCGCCGGGCTGTTGACCAGCATCTGCAGAATGGTGGGCACGCAGTGGGAAAAGGTCACTTTCTCGCCGATGATGAGCTTCAGGAGCATCTCCGGCTCGTATTTGCCGGGATAAACCTGCTTGGCCCCCAGCAGGGTGGCCACATAGGGAATGCCCCAGGCATGGACATGGAACATGGGGGTGATGGGCATGTAGACGTCGTCGGACCGGAACCGGCCGATGGTGTCGTAGCCGCCCACGGCCAGGGCTACGGAAAAGGTGTGGAGGACCAGTTGACGGTGAGTGAAATGAACCCCTTTGGGATCGCCGGTGGTGCCGGTGGTGTAAAAGGTGGTGGCCTTGGTGTTTTCGTCCAGATCGGGAAAGTCGTAGGCCGGATCGGCATCCGCCAGCATCTCTTCGTACATGGCGTCGAAGGCCGTTTTGGTGGTGGGCCGACTGCCGTCTTCCGAGATCACGATCACATTTGCAACATCGGCCAGCTTGCCGCGGATCCCTTCCAGAATCGGCATAAAATCTGCATTGATAATAATGGTTTTGGCTTCGGCGTGGTTCAGGGTGTAAAGAATCTGGTCGGCGGAAAGACGCCAGTTGACCATCTGCATGACTGCGCCCATCATGGGAATCGCAAAAAAACATTCCAGAAACCGGTTGCTGTCGTAATCGAAAACCGCCACGGTTTCGCCGAACTTGACCCCCATTTTATCCAGAGCGTTGGCCAACCGGTGAATGCGGGCGTTCAGCTCCCGGTAGGTATAGCGTTGCCGGTCCCGATAGACAATTTCCTGATCCGGCGAATAAATCAACGGGGTGTTCAACAACTTTTTGATAATCAACGGATACTCGTAATGCTCTCCCGGCGCGTAAGGTGCTTGCGTCATGGTTCCCTCCCCTTTCCCTTGATGGTTAAACGGACATCCCGGCACGCGGACAATAATATCTTAGAGACAAGCATACATCATGCCATTTTTTTAAAAGTCATTATATCAGCTACATGGCGCAACGCCCCGGCGTTGATCTGTACCATGGGAAAGAAAAACTGGACTATTTTCCGGAATGAAGATAAACTGTATGATAGAACAGTTTAGAATGGCGGGAGACAGGGTGAAGACCATCGACGAAAACGATTTTTTCCGGGAGGCGACCCTCCGGATCTGCGGGAGCCTGGAAATCGACAAGGCGCTCCGGTCCTGCCTGATGTATGCCCGGGATTTTATCCCATGCGGCTGCATGAATTTTCATGTGTACCACCGAGATCTGGGCATCGTGGAGACGGTGGCTCGGGCCACTCCGGAAGAGAACCGGGCGCTGTCCCTCCGCGCCCCGCTCTCGCCCCGGGCCCGGGATCAGATCATCGCCCAGCGTTCCATCCGGGTCCGGCTGATTCCGCGCCTGGGCGACGATGCGGTCACCCGACCCGTGGCCGGCCAGCTGAACGCCCTGGACCATTCCGCCATTGTCATGGATCTGGTGGTGGAAAAAACGTTTCTGGGCATCCTGTCGGTGTTCGACAACGGTGACCGGCCGTTCAATGACGACCACGCCCGGCTCATGGGGTTGCTGAACGAACCCTTTGCCATCGCCTTTGTCAACAGCCATCGGTATCGGGAACTCCGGAACCTCCGGGATCTTCTGGCCGACGACAATCGGTATTTCCAGGACGAGCTTCGGCGCCTGGCTGGGGAGGACATCATCGGCGCCGATTTCGGTCTCCGGGAGGTCATGGAAGGGGTCCGGCAGGTGGCGCCCCTGGACAGCCCGGTTCTCCTGCTGGGGGAGACGGGAACCGGCAAGGAGGTGGCGGCCAACGCCATCCACAATTCCTCGTCCCGGCGCAAGGCGCCCTTCATCAAGGTCAACTGCGGGGCCATCCCGCCCACCCTCATCGACAGCGAACTCTTCGGCCACGAAAAAGGGGCGTTCACCGGCGCCCTCTCCCAGAAGCGGGGCCGCATCGAGCGGGCTCACGGCGGCACCCTCTTTCTGGACGAAATCGGCGAACTGCCGCCGGAGGCCCAGGTCCGGCTCCTGCGGGTGCTCCAGGAAAAGGAGATCGACCGCATCGGCGGGGCCGAACCGGTGACCGTCGACATCCGGATTATCGCCGCCACCCATCGCAACCTGGAAAACCTCATCGCAAAGGGCCGGTTCCGGGAGGACCTCTACTTCCGGATCAAAGTCTTTCCCATCGCCATCCCGCCCCTGCGGCGGCGACGGGCCGACATCCCCGATCTCCTCCAGCATTTCATCCGAAAAAAATCACGGGAGATGAAGCTGGGCGCCGTCCCCGCCCTGGCCCCGGGCGAAATCGACCGCCTCATGGCCTATGCCTGGCCGGGCAACGTCCGGGAACTGGAAAACGCCGTGGAGCGGGCCCTGATCCTCAACCGCCGGGGCCCCCTGACCTTCGGGGATATCGGGGCGGACCCCGTTCCCCGCGCGGAGGGCGTCCCCGCTCCATCCAGCGGCGACGCCCCCGCCTCCAAATCCCTGGACGCCGTCATGGCCGCCCACATCCGAACGGTACTGGACGCCTGCAACGGCCGGGTGGAAGGGGATCACGGCGCGGCGAAAATCCTGGACATCCACCCCTCTACTCTGCGAAAACGAATGAAGAAGCTGGGCATCCCCTTCGGCCGGAACGTCCGGTCGACCCGGCAGCGCGCCTTTTCTTGAAAACCTTTCCAGACCGCCCTAACTTATGGGGATGTCAGTACATCAAATTCGGCAGCACCAGAATGATCTGGGGAAAGATCATCATGATCAGGGTCCCGACGATGATCGCGATGAGGAAGGGCAGGATGCCCCGGAAGATTTTTTCCAGCGGAATGCCGCCGACCGCGGTCCGGGAAATCCCGTACACCACATACACGTTGATGCCCACCGGCGGCGTGATGACGCCCATCTGGGTCACCAGAACGATGATGATGCCGAACCAGATGGGATCGTAGCCGAGGGTAATGACCACCGGGTAAAAGATGGGAACGGTCAGCATCACCAGGGCCAGGGCGTCCATGACGCAGCCGCCGATCAGGTAGACCAGAATCATCACCAGCAGGATGACGAAGGGCGGCTGATCCAGCCCGCCGATCCAGGAGGCGATGTTGAAGGGAATCCGCGTGACCGCCAGAAATTTCCCGAACAGGACCGCGCCGGCGATAAGGAACATCACCATACAAGACGTTCGCAGGGTTTCGTAGAGGGACTTGACGAATCCGTCCCAGCTCAGCCGCCGGCGGATCACCGCCACCGCCAGCACGCCGAAGGCCCCAACCGCCGCCGCTTCCGTCGGCGTGAAAAACCCCGTAAACAATCCGCCCATGACCAGCGCGAAAACCAGCAGCGTGTCGCCCATGTTCGACAGGGACCGGATTTTCTGTCCCCAGGTGAAGGCGTCCCCCGGCGGCCCCTGTTCCGGGTGCAGCCGGCACAGGACCATCACGCAGACGACAAAAAGCGCCGTCATGAGGACGGCCGGCAGAATCCCGGCGACGAAAAGGGCGCCGATGGACTGCTCGGTGAGGATGCCGTAGACGATGAGCACCACGCTAGGCGGCATGATCATCCCCAGCCCGCCGCCGGAGGCCACCGACCCCGCGGCCAGTTCGTCGGCGTAGTTGTACCGCTTCATCTCGGGCAGGCCCACCGTGGCCATGGTGGCCGCCGTTGCCGGAGACGAGCCGCAGACCGCGCCGAAGGCCGTGCAGGCCATGACCGTGGCCATGGCCAGTCCGCCCCGGGTGCTGCCGGTGAATTTATAGGCGGTGTCGTAGAGCCGCCGGCCGATGCCGGCGTTGAAGGCGAACTGCCCCATGAGGATAAACAGGGGGATGGTGGTCAGACCGTAGGAGGAAAAGGTCTCGTAGAAATCCCTCGAAAGGATCGCCAGGCCGGCCCTTTGATTGATCATGATGCTGAAGCCGGCCCAGCCGACGATGGCCATGACATAGGCCACCGGCATGCGGGTCATGAACAGCGCCAGCATGACGACGATGCCGATAATGCCGATGAGGGTGGGCGTCATGTTTTACCTGTCATCTCCTGAACGGAGGCCGCGATGTCCTCCAGGATGGTCAAAGTGAACACGAGAAAGCAGAAGGCGCAAAGATAGATGATAAGATGAATGGGAAACCCCAGGTTCATGGACACCTCGCCGGATTGACGCATGGTGTCGGCGTAGACGGCCATACGCCAGGTAACGACGCCGAAAAAAAAGAAGGCGGCCGTGAGGGTAGAGCATTCGATGGCCGCCTGAACCCGCTTGGATAAATTCCGGACCAGGAGTTCGACCCCGATGTGTCCCTTCATGGCGTGGGTGTAAGGCAGCGCCAAGGCGACGGTCAGGGTGGCCATGAACCCCACCAGTTCCACCGACCCGAACACCGGGGTTCCCATCCGACGGCCGATCACGTCAATGCAGGTAAGCAGCGTCATCCCCATGAGACACGCCGCCCCCAACACCTTGAGCAAATTGCGCAACTGTTGCATGACAAAATGAAAATGCCTCATCTCATTCCTTATTTACCGCCCCCACACAAAAACGGGGCGCCCAAACCGAGCGCCCCGCCGCATTGCGACAAAAACTACTGAAGTTCTTCCAGCGTGCTCCGGGTGAACTCGACGATTTCCTTTGCCGGCAGCCCCTGGGCCGACTTTTCCTTGATGTAGTCGTCGATGATGGGGGCCACGGCGTCTTTCCACCGCGCCTGTTCGTCTTTCTCCAGGCCGATGATCTCGCCGCCGTCGTTCAAAAAGGAAATGATGCCCTCCATATCGCTGGCGTCCCAGGCCTCGCCGTGCTTGACGGCCCATTCCCTGTTGATCTCTTCGATGGTCTTCCGGACGTCCGCCGGCAGCGCATTCCAGCGGTCCTTGTTCATGACCACGAAAAACGACGTGGTGTAGGCGGCGCTGAAGGCGGCGGTGCAGTAGTCCGTGACCTCGCCGAGCCGCCATCCCTTGTTGGATTCCCAGGGGTACACCGAGCCGTCCACGACCCCCTTCTGGAGCAATTCATAGGTTTCGGGCATGGGTTTGGACACCGGGGTGCCGCCCAGGGCCTTGACCACCAGGGCGCTGGTGCCGTGGCCCCTGAATTTCATCCCCTTGATGTCCTCCATTTTGCGGACGGCCTTGTCCTTGGTGTGGATCAGACCGGGGCCGTGGGCGTGAAGGTACATCACCTCGGTGTCGTCCAGCTCCTCTGGCCGGTATTTTTCATAGACCCGGTTGATCACCTCCGTGGCCGCCTTGCCGCTGGTGTATCCCAGGGGCAAATCGATGGCGGCCATCACCGGAAACCGTCCGCGGGTATAGGCGAAAACGGAAAACCCGATGTCCGAGATGCCCTGAACCACGCCGTCGTAGGCCTGATTGGCCTTGGTGAGGGTCTGCCCCGGATAGTAGTCGATCTTGACGGCCCCGTCTGTTCGGCTTTCGACTTCCCGACACCAGGCTTCGGCCAGTTGACTCTGAACATGGGTCGGCGGGAAAAAATTGCTGTAGGTCAATTTGACGGGCTCTGCCGAAGCGGTGGTCATGCCGGCGCACATCCAGACGATTGACGCGCAAAGCGTCCATAAAACACCCAAGCTTTTTCGCCTCATTTTCATTCCTTTTCTTTTGGTGTGAATAACCAACTGTTTTACTCCGAACTCCTGTGAAAAATAGCTGTAAAACAGCTGTTAATAAGCGGAAAATGAACAAATTTCAAGGATTAATTGAAAAATTTATTCATCAGCATCGCCGCCCCGTGTTTGCAGCTCTGTGGCGTCCATCAACGGCAGATCGATGCGGACAGTGGCGCCCCTGCCCGGCGCAGAGACCACGGAAATGGACCCGTCGTGCCCCCTGACGATTCCCTGAGCCGCGGCCATGGACATGCCCCGGCCGAGGAATTTGGTGGAAAAGAAGGGGTCGAAAATCCGCTCCCGGGTCGCCTCGTCCATGCCGGCGCCGTCATCCGCGATGGCGATGCGGGCCATGGCTCCGGGGCTTCCGTCCCGGGCGATCCACTCCGTTGTGATGCGGATGCAGCCGGTTCCGTCTTCCATGGCCTCCCGGGCGTTGTCGATCACCGCAAAGAGCACCCGTTCCATTCGGGATCGATCCACCCGGACCGGCAGTTCCATCGCTGAAAAGGCCGTTTCGATCCGGATCTCCGGCGGCAGGTTCTGTTCAATATTCGGAAGGCGTTGCATCAGATATGAATTCAAAGACGCCGGCTTAGGATCAGGCGCGTCATAGGTGGTGGAAGTCAGCAGTTGACGTGTGAGTTCCGTCATTTCCTCCGCCGCTTTTGCAGCCGGATCCAGAAACCGATGAAGGCCCGCCGGCAGATCAGGGTCTTCGCGCATCAGGTCGATATTGCCCCTGACGACGTACAACTGGTTGTTGAACCGGTGGGCGATGCCGCCGATAAGGGTCAGGACCGTTTCCATCTTCTTTTTCTCGGCCGCGAGCTTCATCTGCCGCTTCAGCGCCAATTGGGTCCGGACCCGCGCCAGCACCTCCTCGGCATGAAAGGGCTTGGTGACATAGTCGACGGCCCCCATGTCAAAGGCTTTCACCTTCTGGCGGGCATCGGCTACCGCCGTCATAAAAATGACGGGAATGTCCTTTGTCGCATCGGTCTTCTTGAGAATTTCACAGGTTTCAAAACCATCCAGACCCGGCATCAGAATATCCAGAAGAATGAGATCAGGCCGGGCCCGCTCCGCACGTCGAATGCCCTGTTTTCCATCCACGGCGACCAGAGGCTTGTACGCTTCCCTTTCCAGCAGATTGAACATGAGCTTCAAATTGGTCGGATTGTCGTCCACCACCAGCACCGTGGCCGATCTATTCTCTTCAGTTCTCATGGCGGGTCTACGCGGTCCTTCGCCGCACCGTTGCGAATAAGGGCATCGACCTCGTCGATGCGGAATTGTCGGGCGCATTCGATCAGTCGTTCGTAAAACGCCGCCGATGCCGGATCAGCCGCTTTCTGTCTTTCCGCGAGACCGCGGACGCCGCCGATGTCGCCGATGGCGGCCATCTCAGCGAGGGCGGCAAGGGTCTCGGCGTCTCTGCAGGACGCGTCCGGGGGCTGATCATAAGACCGATTCGATCCCGAACCATCCTGGCTGAAATGATGCCGGAGTTTGTGAGACAGTTCATCCAGGGACATCGGCTTTTCGATGAAATCATCGAAACCGACTTCGGCGCATCGGTGTTTAGTTTCCGTGGAAACATCGGCGGAAAGGGCCATGATCACAGGGCGTTCGGGACCGCTTGTCTGTCGGATCTCCGCCCCGGCCCGGAAGCCGTCCATGACCGGCATGAACAGGTCCAGCAACACGACATCCGGCCGGATTTCAGCTGCTTTCTGAACCGCATCCGAACCATCCTGACTCTGGATGACGTTGAATCCCAGCCGAGTCATCACCCCCCTGGCCAGCGCGCGATTCAACATGTTGTCGTCGACAATAAGCGCCGTAAGGCGGCGGCCGCCGGGGCCAAGGATCGGTTTCATATTCGATGCAGCGGCGCCGGAAAGCGCGGCGGCGGCCCCTGACGGCCGCGTCTTTTCCATCGGTATCGCAAACCGGAAGGCGCTTCCTTTTCCGGGCGCGCTCTCCACGACGATCTCCCCGCCCATCATCCGGGCCAGGGTGGCGCTGATGGCGAGGCCCAGGCCGGTCCCGTCTCCGCCTTTGACCGCGTCGATCCCCTGCTCGAACGGGTTGAAGATGGTTTTCAGGGCTTCGGCGGGGATGCCGAGGCCGGTGTCGGCAACCTCGAAATGCGCCCTGCCCTCCTCATACCGGACCCTCATGGCGACCTGTCCTTTTTCCGTGAATTTGACGGCGTTGGAGAGAAGATTCAGCAGCACCTGTCGCAGCCGTTTTTCATCCCCCCGGACATGGCCGGGCAGATCCCGGGGCGCATCCAATATCAGGGACACGTTTTTTTCCCGGGCCCGGAACGCCATGGGTTCGATCATGGACTGAAGAAACGCCCGGAAATCGAAGGTCTCCGATTCCAGCACGATCTTTCCGGCCTCGATCTTGGCGATGTCCAGGAGGTCGGAGATGAGGGTGAGGAGGTGTTCGCCGCTGTTGTGGATGGTGACGGCCGCTTCCCGGTGATCATCGGAGATGTCCGGGTCCCGTATGAGGAGCTGGGCGTAGCCGAGGATGGCGTTTAACGGGGTCCGCAATTCGTGACTCATGTTGGCCAGAAACTGACTCTTGGCGTGATTGGCCGCATCCGCGGCCTCCTTGGCCTCCAGGAGCCGCGCTTCGTTTTCCCGCAGGGCCGCTTCCATCTGCTTCCGCGCCGTGATGTCCCGCAGCGAAATCAAGGTCGCAGGGGCCCCCTCCAGTTCGATCTCCGCGATGTTCATCTCCGCCTGGACCGGCTCCCTGAACCCCCGGATGATCTGAATCTCGGTTTTACCCTCTTTTCCGATGGGATGGCCGAAGGACTGTCCGAGCAACCGGTCGGCACCCAGCCCGAACAGGGCCTCCGCCGCCGGGTTGACAAAGCAGGTCATGCCCTCTCCATCGACCACGACCATGCCGTCGGGGGTCTTCCGAATGATGGTTTCCAGTCCCGCATCATTTAAGGTCCGGCTCTTCATGGTCTTTCCTCTGATCTGAACAGGGCGTCGAGCCGATCCACCTCCTGAAGGGCCGCCCCGGCGGCGGGCATCCCCGCCAGAATTCCGGAGATATTGTGAAACGGTTTACCGATGTGGAACCCCTGGCCGTCGATGGTGAACTCGAAGATGTTTTTGGCGTGCTGGGAGCCGCGCATCTTCAGCACCGTCAGCCCCCGACGCATTTCGCCGTAGAGTTCCACATATCGGAGCAGGATGATGGAATCGGTCAGGGTGGAGATGTGGGCTTCGGTAATGGATTCCCCCCCCATGAGGGTGGGCGTGGTGGAGGTGAACAGTCCGGCGGTCTCCTGGTGTTTGATGAAAGACGTCAATCCGATGACGAATTCTCTGAATCCCTTGACCGAGGAGACCCGCTCCAGGGCCGAGAGGCTGTCCACGGCGACCCGGTCGGGCTTGAACGTTCCGATGACCTTTTTCATCATGATCAGCCGGTCCTCCATGCCCGACACCTCGGGATACTCGCAGACGAGCCGAAGCTTGCCTTCTGCTTCGATCCGCTCGTAATCCACCCCCCATCCCCTGGCGTTGCGAAACAGTTGCTCCCGGCTTTCCTCAAAGGCGAACAGCAGGCACTTCTCCCCATTTCCGGCCCCGCCCTGGATGAATTCGGTGGTCATGAGGGTTTTGCCCGTGCCGGTGGCGCCGGAGACCAAAACGATGGAGTCCCGGAAGAATCCGCCGCCGCAGATGTCGTCCAGGGCCTGGCTCCCGGAGGTGATGCGGATATCGCCGGATTGCTGCTTCAGTTCCATGCCGGCCAGCGAAAGCACCGCGATCCCTTCCTCCGGAACGATCGTGAAGGGGTATTCGCCCTGATGGTGGGTGGTGCCGCGGTACTTGAAAATTTCAATGGTCCGCCGGCGCTTTTCATCCTCCAGGTGATTTCGGAGAATAATCACGGCGTCGAACACAAAGGTTTCGGCCCCGAAGCGGTCCAGGGGACCGGATTCATCCCGTCGTTCCGAGGTCACCAGGGCGGTGACGTTCATCGTCTTCAGGGAGCGAAGAATGCGGAGAATCTCCCTTCGGATGGCGCTTCGGTCGGTGAACCGGCCGAACAGCGATCCCAGGGTGTCCATGACGATCCGTTCGGCCCCGATCTGTCTGACGGCGTGTTCCACGCGCACCAGGAGCGCCGCCAGATCGAAGGTCCCGATGGCGGTTATTTCATCGTCGTCCTGGGGGGAGGCGTCCACAAACGCCCATTTGCCCTCCGACTCCCAGGCGGCGATGTCCCAGCCCAGGGAGATCATGTTCATCCGGATGTCGTCGGGCGATTCTTCGAAGGTGACGAAAACCCCGTTTTGCCCGGATTCGATGATCCCGGCCGCGAGAAACTGCACGGCGAATACCGTCTTGCCGGTGCTGGACGTCCCGGAAACCAGCGTAGGCCGGCCCTTCGGGAGACCGCCCATGGCGATCAGGTCGAACCCAGGAATATGCGTGGGCAGCTTGGCCAGGGATGGGCGATCGGTGGTCTTCTTCATTGCTTTTCTCCTTCCCGGGGTGCGGGCATGGTTTCGACGGCGGACATGTCAAGGTAAAACACGACTTTTTCCATATCCGACATATCGCCGATGATGCGGCAGGGCGGCGGCGGGTAGGCCCGGATCAGGGTGGGCGTGGCCAGAATCTTTTTCTCTTCGGCAACAGCCGGGCGTTCCAGGATATCGATGACGACCATGCGACAGGCGTCCGGCATATCCCGTTCGCAGAGTTTCCGCAAATTGGCGACGGCGCGGCGGGAGACCGGGGTCTGTCCGGCAATGTAGAGTTCGAGTTCGTATCGGTTCATCCGTATGTCCATCCTCTCTCAATCCGGCGATCTAACACTGTAGTCGATAATAGGCCGCCAGATGACCCATCAGTTCCAGGGCCATCAACCGACCTTCATCGGCGTAGGCAACGGCTTTTTTATGCGGCGCGCCCCGGCTCTTCTCTTCGAGGGACTGCATATGAATTTCAACGACGTCACGAGGGCCGGCCCGCAAAAATCCGAGATGTTCTGCAAGGTTCTGAAGGTGATCCTTCTCCTGTCGCCCCACCTTGTAAGCGCGTTTCTCCAGCCGTTTCTCCAGGATCTCCCCGTGTTTCCGGACCAGTTCACTGAACTGCTCGCTCGCCGTTTTCCGCAACGGTCCCTGACCCAGTGCGTGTCGGGAAACCGGGACGGACGCCCCGACGGGAAAGGCCCTCATCGCGCCGCGATCCTCCGCCATGCGCCGCCGTTCATCGGCCTCTCTCCGGCGCCGTTGGATGGCCAGGGCGTAAAGGTCGGCCAGTCGCTCCGCCAGATGGCGGTCCCGGTCCCGGTATTCTTTGGGTCTGCCGCCGAGAATGATCCGCCCGGCCGGAACCCCGTCGATGACCGAGTCGGCGGACAGCGCCGGGCCCGGTTCCCGGCTCTGCTCCAGGATCTCCTCCTCCGGGGGATCGCCGATCCGGGCGGCGACGATGTCCCGCCCGTTATCGACATAGACGGCCAGTCCCCAGCCGCTTCCGGTGAGATCCCGGCCGTGGCGCAACACCAGGTCGGAAATCTCTTCCATGGACGTCTGCACGATGAGGGATCCGGCCAGTTCGGCCATGGCGGCGTCCATGGCGGCCTCCCAGGCCAATTGTTCCCGGCTCCGGGCGAGGTCATTATACAAAATGCGGTGGGGCGTTTCAAACCCTGTTTCCACAAAGGCTTTGTAAATGAGGCAGAAAGAGGCGGCCTTGAACAAGTGGCCCAGGAGATTGAAAGATCCGTAGACGCTCACATAGGCGGTGAAGGAGAGTTCTCCCAGGATGGTCAGCAGGATAGACCCCGCCAGCAGACGGTAAACCGTTTGGTCGAATCGGTCCCGGTTGCGATGGAGCCGGATGAGCGCCCCGGCCAGGATCAGACAGATCAGGTACTCGCTGATCTTTTTGAAGGGGGTGAGGCCGACGCCCGGAACAAAGCAGTCCGGGAAAATGCCCCACACGAAAATCATCGCCGCCAGAATCGCCGTAAGCAGGGCGTATATTCCGATGATGGGTTCGATCCGGACCTTCCGCCCCGGCAGAAACGGCGCCGCCAGAAGGGAGAGGCTCTCCAGGTACCGGGCGGCGATCCAGAGCTGGGTGGGCAGGTTCGGCCCGTATTCGGGCATTACTCCCATGCCCTCGTAGGAGAGCGTGTGGAGCAGGTCCAGGCCGCCCACGAACAGGTAGGCCGGACCGAGGACCAGCAGGTAGGTGTTTTCAAGGTAGCCCCGGGAATGCCAGGCGATGATGAAGATGCACGCCGCGATGACGATGGAAAACAGCTCGGCGAGGCTGTGGAACAGCAGAAAATTGTACAGGCTCGAAAGGTAGAGCCCGGCCAGCGCCCCCACCCCGGCCAGCATCGCGAAGGCGGTGCGGGAGCGGATCATTTCGGGCTGTTTTCTCCGTTTCCCAAAATTTGCTTCATCCTTCTAATTTGTCCCATGCCGGCGGCTGTTCGTCTTTTGCTTTGGCCATTACCTCATCGAAGTCCGACAATATGTCGCTTTTCGAATGCCCTTTCCAGAAGTTGGAGATGAATTGGCCGGCTTCGATATTCCCGATTTCCTTGGCGAACATATACATTGCAAGTTGATTGATCGAAACGCCTTGATATTCGGCTGCTTGAGCGATTCTGTTTTTAAGGTCGGCAGGCACTCTTATGGTCAGAACATTGGTTTTAGACATTATTTCTTCTCCAGATTTTTACAAATTCACTTGGCGCGACCACGTTGAGTTGGTCAAACATCAATTCATAATTTTGAAAATCTCTTGTATTGCTTGTCACCAGATAACGGCTTTGGCTAACGATCGCCAATTCAATAACCATGTTGTCCTTTTCATCTTTCAGGTTCGGGCGAAAAAGATAGTATATGATGCCTTCAAATTGCAAATACATTTTCGCTCGCTTTACGCCGAACAATCCGGCGCACTCAGCTTAATAGCGCTCTAAATGGGTATCGAAATGGTCACCACCGTCCCGGCGTCCCTGTCGGTTTTCATGGAAATGGACCATCCCTGCACTTCCGCCAGCAGTTTGGCGCTGTAGGTTCCCAGTCCGGTGCCTCTCTTTTTGCCTTGAGTGACATATTTATCGAAAAACCGGTCGCGAACGGATTCGTGCACCACGCCCATGTTATGGATCCCGACATGGATAGCCTCGGCGCGCTCGATTCGGATCGTCACCGGCGCCCCCCGGGGGGATGCTTCCACTGCGTTGAGGAGCAGGTTGGAGAACACCGAATAGGACAGCAATACTTCGCCCTTGACGAAAATTTCGTCCGGACCCGACGGCCCGAACCCCGCCGTCGACAAGTGAATGTCGATCATTTTCGAACGACCATGGGAACTGTTCTCTTTCATGCACGTTCTCAGAATATCCAACAAGTTGAACGCGTTCCAGGCCGGTTCGTAAACGCCCTTTTCGATCTGGTACAGGGTCGACGACAGGTTGATCATCCCGAGCATTTTGTGTCCCGCATCCATGAGATGCTGAAGCAGGTTTTTCTGTTCCTTCGTCAGGTTGTCGTCTTCCATGATCACCTGGGGCACGCCGATGATGCCGTTCAAGGGCGAACGGAGGTCGTGTCGCATCATCCGATCGACCTCTTCTTTCAGTCGCGTCGCCTCGATCCTTTCCGTCACGTCCCGAAAGAACCCCATAACGCATACCCGATTGTCGATGGCTACCGCGGCGGCGCTGATATCGCAGTAGAAGATGCCGCCGTCTTTCCGCCTGCAAGGAATCTCCGGTGCAAAATCGATCTCCCCCCGGGCCTGCCGCTCGAACGCTTCCAAAACCATGGGCAGGTCATTCTCGGGATGAATGTCGCTCATGGATCGCGTCAAAAATTCAACGGCGTCGTACCCCAGCATTTGACAAAGGGCCTCGTTTGCGTGGATGAATTCCCTGGTGCGTCGGTCCGTGAGAAGGATTCCGTCCCGACTGGCGTTAAAAATCGTTTTGTAACGCATCTCGGATTCCTGAAGCGCCCTTTGGGCCCCCTTTTTTTCCGTGATATCCTCTTTGACCGCTATAAAATGAGAGATGGCGCCGGATGCATCCAGAAGCGGGGAGATGGCGGCGCTCTCCCAATAAAGCGCGCCGTCCTTTTTTCTGTTGCAGATTTCTCCTCGCCATGTAAGCTTGGCTTTGAGAGTGCGCCACATGTCGGCATAGAAGGCATCGTCGTGCAGACCGGATTTGAGGATTCGCGGGTTTTGGCCCATGGCCTCTTCAGCGGCATAGCCCGTCATTCGGGTAAAAAACGGGTTGACATGTTCAATGGCGCCTTCAGCGTCGGTGATGACAATCGACGCCGGAGAATGCTCCACGGCGTTTTGGAATTTCTTCAGCTCCGCGGTGCGTCGGGCCACGGTCGCTTCCAGTTCCCGGGCGTGGGCCCGCACTTGCTGGTGAAGCCGGGCGTTGGCGATGCCCGTGGAGATCATGGCGGCCATGGACTGCAAAAAGGACGCCCGAAGCGAAAAATCCCGCTCCTTTATAGACCCGAACCCCAGGACGCCGATCACCTCCGCCCCGCTCAACAGCGGCAGGGAGGCGAAGGAACGGATGCCGGCCGCCTTGCACTCCCGGTGCGTGCAGCGGTCATCTTCGTGGATGTTGAGGGAAAACAGGGGTGTTCCGCCCCGGGCCGCCCGCCCGCACAGGCATTCGCCGACCCGGTGGCGGGTCGTTTCGTCCTTGTCGAAGTCCGGCATATCGGTGCGGATCGCATGGAGAACCCTGTCGTCGCCCGCCGTAAGGCAGAGGACGGCCAGATCCGGCGACAGCGCTTCCATGATCCGGTCCATGGCCGCCTCGGTCACGTCTTGAAGGGAGTGGTCCATGGCCGCGGACCGGCTCACGTCGTTGAGAACCTCCAGTTCCCGGATATGGCGCTTGAGCTGCTCGGTCATCTGTTTGCGCTCGTGGATGTCCACATGGGCGCCCGCCACCCGCCTGGGCCGGCCCGCCCCATCCCATTCTATGACCCGACCCCGGCCCAGGACCCACTGCCATTCGCCCGATTTGCTCCGGAGACGGAACTCGATGTCGAAAGCCGCGCCCCTGTCGATGTGCCCGCGGATGACCGTCATCACCCGTTCCCGGTCTTCGGGGTGAAGCAGCGATTTCCAGGTGGCCAAGGACGGTTCGAGTTCGTTCGGCGCGTATCCGAGCATCGTGCAGTATCGGGAACTGAAATAGACCTCGCCCGACTGGAGATCCCATTCCCACACCCCGTCGCTGACCGCATCAAGCGCGAGATGAAACCGCTTTTCGTAACGGCCCAGGGCGTCTTCGGCGACCTTGAGGTCTGTGACGTCGCGATTGCTTCCCCTCCGGCCCGCGAATTCCCCTTCCCCGTCGAACACCGGCTGGCAGGCGTGAGCAATCCATCTTATATCGCCGGCGGCGGTGATGATCCGAAATTCGATGGGAGCGTGGTCGGTTTCGGAGACGGCTCGCCCGATATGATGACGCGCTATTTTGCCCTGATCGTCGGGATGGACGATGCGCAAAAGAAGATCCGGGTCTTCCATGAAGGCCCGGGGTGGATAGCCGGTCACGCGTTCACAGGATGGGGAGATGTACCGAAAAACCCCTTCGGGATCGATCCAGTATTCCCAGTCGTAGGTAAAATCCGCCACGGTCCGGTAGAAGTCCGCCTTCTCTTTTTCACGGGTCGCGGCGGCTTCCAGTTCCTGCAACCGTTCCTGGAGTTCCACGTTCCGTTTTTTCAAACGGTCGATTTCAGTACTGGATGCGCTCAGGTTTTTTGTATTACCCTTCGGCATCTCCCCCCCCCTGTCTTTGTCGAGCAATGGCAAACTGTTTTCTCACGGGTTATTTACCTTAACCCATCATTTTCCATAGGTTTCGATCAGGTGATGAACATCCAGGATCAGCGCCACGCTGCCGTCTCCGAGAATGGTGGACCCCGAAAATGTTTTGATGTCCCGGTAGGCTTTCCCGAGGGGTTTGATCACGGCCTGCTGAAACCCCTCCACCTTTTGGACTCCCAGGCCGACGACCCCGTCGCCCTTGTGGACGATGACCACATAGGTGTCGCCGGGCAGATCCGTTGCCGCTGTCAGACATTGGGACAGACAAATGAAAGGGATGAGCGTTCCCCGGTGCGCCATGGCCCCGAGCCGCCGGGCCCGGACCAGATCTTCCCCCCGCAGATCCACGCATTCGGATGCTTCGGACAATGGGATGAGAAACCGCTCCTCGTCGAGCCGGATCAGGAGGCCGTCGATGATGGCCATGCTCATGGGAATTTTCAGGGAGATCGTGGTCCCCCGTCCCTGCCGGCTTTCGATGGCGACATCGCCCCCCAGCCCTTCCACCCGCCGTTTGACCACATCCATCCCCACCCCCCGGCCGGACAGATCGGAGACCGCTTCCATGGTCGAAAATCCGGGGGCGAAGATCATCGGCAGCAGCGCTTCTTCGTCGATTTTTTCGTCCGGGGACATCAGCCCCTTTTCGACGGCTTTTCTCCGGATCCGCTCCGGATCGAGCCCGGCGCCGTCGTCGGCCACGTCGATGATCACATGGCCGCCGACGTGCCGGGCCCTCATGGCCACGGTCCCATGGGCGGGTTTCCCCTGGGCGGTCCGGACTTCCGGCGGATCGATGCCGTGGTCGACGCTGTTCCGGATGATATGGGTCAGGGGGTCGTAAAGGCGTTCAATGACGGTCCTGTCCAGTTCCACGCCGCCCCCTTCCGTTGTCAGCGCGATCTCTTTGCCGTGCTGCCGGGACAGATCGCGCACCAGCCGCCGGAACCGGCCGAAGATCGTGCGGATGGGGTGCATGCGCACCGACAGCGCCACGTCTCGAAGGTCCGTGGAAAGCCGCTCAACCCGCTCCGCAATGGCCAGCAGGCGGGGGGTTTTCTGGGATTTCGCCTCCGCCATGAGGGCCGCTTCAACGGTCACGAACTCCCCGGCAAGGGCCACGAGGGCGTCAATTTTCTCTTCGGCGACCCGGATGCCCGATGCCGCTTCCCTTCCATCGGCCGGACCGGCGGGGGCAGCGAGCCGGGTCGTCGTCCGGTCCGCCGGTGCATCGGGAGGGGCTTCCAGCCGGGATGTCGTCTGAACCGGGACGATGCGGCTCAGGCCCACGTCGAACCGTTCCCGCAGAACGGTTTCGGGTTGAGCGGACGCATAGAGCGTTTCGTAGATCAACGGGATATCGGCCAGATCCCGGTGGAGATCGTCCGCCGGCGCATCGATCCGGGCGTCCAGGATTTCGCCGTGGGCCAGGAGCCGTTCGATGAGCCCGATGGGCGTCTCTCCGCCCGATTCGGCAATGGCGTTCAAATCGAAGACCAGAACGTAGAGCGCCGCGTTGTCGGGCAGGTTTTTCCGGGTGAATCCGTCGATCTGAAACGACTTCCGGCCGCCGGTTTCGTCTACAATGGAAAGGGACGCCGACAGGTCGTCCTTGACGTCCGGAGACAGGTCCCGCGCGAGGATGTCCTGGATGGTCGCCAGGGAATCCGATATATCGTAGGCGCCGCAGTCGTCGATGTGATCCAGCATGTCGTTCAACAGGTCGATGCCCGTGAGCAGCGCGTCGACGACGTCGGGGGTCGGCCGGAGTTCACGGGACCGGATCAGGGCCAGCAGCGATTCCATGGCGTGGGTCAATTCGATGAGCCGGGAAAGCCCGAGGAAACCGGCCCCGCCTTTGACGGAATGGACGGCGCGAAACGCCCGGTTCACCAGTTCCGGGTCGGGGATGTCCGCGGACCGTTCCAGATCCATGAGAACCCCTTCGATGCCGCTGAGATTGGCTTTGGCCTCGGCGACGAACTCTCCCGTGAATTCATTCATGTCCATCATTGGTGCGGCCTCGGTGGCTTTTCCCTTTGTCCTTCAGGACTACATCATCATGTAATGGGTGTCCAGCCGGGTCAGGGTGAAGAGTTTTCGAATGTTGTCGTTGCCGTTGATGATTTCCAGTTCCGCCTGGATATTCCGCTTCATCAGGGTTTTCACGAAAACCACGAATACCGTGAGGCTCATGGAATCGATTTCCGCCACCCGCGCGAAATCAAAAGAGTACCGGGCGGCGCCGCCGTCGATCAGCTCCACCAACCGCTGTTTCAGATCCGGGGCCGACGCGGCGCTGATATTGCCGTTGGGTCGTATCACCGCGCGATCGCCTTCCATGGAGACGTCGTACCGGGTCCGGCGCGGCCGGCGGATGTAGACGGTCGCCTCGTTTCCCGCATCGTTGAAGCCGATCTGCTCGCTGATCGATCGAACCAGCCTGAAACCGCCCGAACCTTCCCATTGGGCTGTCGGAGATGTCAAAGCCGGCGCGTTGCGATGATCGAACCCCTCTCCCTCATCTCTCACCGATGCCCTGAAGAGGTCGCCTTCCAACTTCTCGATCTCGCAAAAAACCTGTTTGTCCGCCCGTTCTCCATTGCCGTGGACCACTGCGTTGATCAGCAGTTCCCGCAACACCCGCGCCAGTTCAGGAAATCCGTCTTCGCCCTCTGCGCCGCTTTCCAACAGTGCACACCCTTCGGCAAACGTCGATGCCGATCGCACTGCGCGCTCCACGAGCGGCATTTCCGAAGCGAAGGTCATCCGGATCGATGCATCCTCCTCGACGATCCGGAGCCGTTTTCCGGATGCGCCCGCCGCCGGACCGGTCTTATCAACCGACGAATGCCGCGTTGCGTTTCGACGTGTATCCATACGGTTTTCCTTGTTCTGTTCGATGAGAGACGGCGCCTCTGCCGCGAACTTCAAATGAACGGCGACCCGGTTGCCCGCCTCGTTGAAAACCACCGCCTCCGAATAAGCATGGACCAGAGCGAGCCCTCGATGCCGGTCCGTCAGGGGATCCGCCGGCAGCTCAAAAGTCATCCCCTCCCGGCTGAAACCGTCGCCCTCGTCCGCCACGACGATTTTCAGTCGATTCTCCTGTGCCGGCTCGACCCGACAAGATACCATACGATCCGGCCGCAAGCAATTCCCGTGCGCCACGGCATTTGTCAGCAGTTCCCTCAGAACCAGCGCCGCATTGAACAGGTCTTCGGCGGGCCGGCGGTCGAAACGGCGCTGGAATGCGGCCACGGCGCAATCCACGGCCGCCATGTCCGACGAAATAATGATTTGAATCCCATCCGGCGCTATCGCCGTTGCCTTGAACATCCGATCTCTCTTTCACGCGGCATCCGGAATCTCGATGCCCACCAGCAGTATGTCGTCTTTCATGGCATATCCGCCGTACGCCACCACCGATTTTCCAACAGCCGCCACCATCTCGCGAAGAGGCAAGCGGCGATGAGACGCAATGAGACGCCGCAATCCGGCCTCTCCGAGCATCTCCCGCTCTGCGCCGGCCCCATGGATGCGGTCGATCCCTTCGACGCCGTCGGTGAACAGGAAAAAACGGTCTCCGGGTTCCAGCGCAAAATGGACCGGAAAAAACGCCACGGCGTCAAACACCCCCAGAATATCGCCCCTCAGTTCGTGAACGCAGCGAATCCGGCCGGAGGCGTCGAGGTGAATGAAGGGCGGATGGCCGGCGCACACGGCCTCTGCCCTTCGGGCTTC
>JAABTD010000060.1 GCA_011390065.1 Desulfobacteraceae bacterium | reverse complement strand
ACGGCGCTCTTCCGATCTGAGGGGAAAAATGAGCGAGAAAAAAAGAATCCTGGTGGTTGACGACGAGCCTGATTTTGCATCTATTGTTCAGGCAAATTTGGAAAAAGAGGGGTTTGATGTGGAGGTCGCCTACGACGGCGTTGAAGGTCTGGAAAAAGTAAAGGCCAACCCGCCGGACGCCATCGTGCTGGACGTGATGATGCCCAACAAGGACGGCTATGAGATGTGCAAAGACTTGAAGGGGGACGACCAGTACAAGGACATCCCGGTGGTATTGCTGACGGCCGTGGCGTCCCATGTGACGTCCACCCGTTACTCTCATTCCGACGGCATGAGCACCGAAGCGGACGATTACATTCCCAAGCCCGCTTCGGCCGAAGACGTAACGAGCAGCATCAAGGGGTTGCTGGGTCTGTAGCCAAAATGAAAGTCTTCTGCATACTGGGGGATGAGCGGGTCTACCGGTCCAAATCGCCGGTCATGTTTTCGACGGTGCTGCAGCGGCAAGGCATGAAGGGCGCTTATGTGCCCTTCATGGTCAAACCCGCGGACATCGGAAAGGCGGTCCACAGCCTCGGCGTGTTGAACATCGCCGGCGCCAACGTCACGATCCCTTACAAGGAATCCGTGATCCCGCATCTGGACGTGTTGTCCGAGGGCGCCAACATCATCGGCGCCATCAACACGATCGTGATCCGCGACAACGTGCTCAAGGGATACAACACCAACGCCATCGGGATCATGGACACCCTGAGCGACGCCGGGTTCGAGGTCGAGGGCAAAACCGCTCTGGTCTTCGGAACCGGCGGCGCGGCCAGAGCCGCGGTGTTCATCCTGAACTGGCTGCGCACGGCCATGGTCCATGTGACCGGACGGAACCCCGAAAAGACCCGGGCCATGGTGAAGCGGTTCGGGGGCCGGGCCGTCCCCCTGGAAGAATTGACGGCCGCGCCGTCGCCCGCCCATGTGGTGTTCAACGCCACCTCGGTTTCCGAAGAAAAGGAGTCGCCGGAGATGGCGGCGCTGGTGCGGCAGCTTCGGCTGCCGGAATGTGAGCTGATGATCGATCTGAATTACGGCCGAAGCCATAGTTTCTGGCGGGAAATAGCCGAGGCCCACAACGTCCGGTTCATCGACGGCTTGACCCCTCTGGCGTTTCAGGCCCGGCGGACCTTTGCCTTATGGACCGGCCTCCAGGCGCCGGCAACCGACTTTGCCAGGGCCATGGAAAACGCCGGCGACGACGGCGAACCTTAATCCGACTCGTTCCGGGCGGGGATCAGGACCGTAAACACGGTCCCCTTGCCCGGTTCGCTCTCCACTTCGATGATCCCCCCCATGGAGTCCACCAGTCCCTTTACAATGGGAAGTCCGAGTCCGGTGCCGGTGATATACCGGGTGTTTTCATTTTTGACCCGGTAGAACCGTTCGAAAATCTTCTCCAGGTCTTGTTCCGGAATGCCGAACCCATTATCTTTCACCCGCACCCGCAGGTTCACGCCCGCCTGATCGATCATCGCCTGAATCCGGCCATTGTCCGGCGTGTAATTGATGGCGTTGGCGATCAGGTTGCCGAAAATGCTTTCCAGGGCAATGGGGTCGGCCAAGATTTGGGGAAGCGGGGCTTCGGGAAGCGACAGTTCGAGGGTCTGCCCTTTGGTCTCTGCTTTTGTCCGGAGAAAATCGGCGGTGGATCTGAGAATCTCTTCAACCTGCACGGGTTTCGGATCCCGGCAGATGAGGCCTTCTTCGATTCTGGACAGATCCAGCAGATCGCCGATGAGGGAAATGAGACCCTGGGTTTTTTCCTTGGCCCGGGCCAGGATGTGCTGATCGTTTTCAGAAGGGCCGCCCACCATGTCCCGGATCACCAGCGCCAGTTGCTCGTGAATCGTCGAGAGGGGAGACCGGAGTTCGTGGGAGACCTTGGCCACGAATTCGGATTTGAGCCGGTCCAGGAGTTTGATTTCGGAGATGTCGGCGAAATTGATCACGGCCCCCAGGCACTCGTTGCGCTCCCCGATCACCGGCTTGACCTTGGCCAGAAGGAAATGGCTGTCGGACAGGGCCAGTTCCCGGTTGGGGATGTCGTCGAAATCGACGTGGCGCCCCTTGGAGACCTCTGTGATGAGCGTGCACAACTCCGCATCGGGGATGTAATCGCCGATCTGTCCGCCGACGGCCTCGTCGTCCGCGTCCGGCGCCAGCATCCGCCGGGCGGACCGGTTCATGAGCGCCACCCGAGCCTTGGAGTTGGTCACCAGGACTCCGTCGGGCAGGGACTCCAAAATGGTCCGGACGCGACTTTGCTCCGTGGCCAGGTCGGCCAGGGTTCGCCGCCGTTCGTCGGTCAGACGTTGCGCCTCCCGCTGGAGGCGGACTTTTTCCGCCGCCCGGTTCACCACGATGCGAAGCTGATCCGGTTCAAAGGGTTTGGGAATGAAATCGTAGGCCCCCCGCTTCATGGCTTCGATGGCGGTTTCCACCGTGGCGTAGCCGGTGATGACGATGACCTGGATGGATTCGTCCATTTCCTTGATCTTCGGCAACACTTCCAGCCCGTCCATTCCCGGCATTTTGAGATCCAGAAGAACGATGGACAGGGGGGTCCGGGATAGAATGTCCAGGGCTTCTTCTCCCCTGGATGCTTTGTAAACTTCGTATCCGGCCCGGCTGAGAATCCGCTCGGACCCATCCCGGATATCCTGCTCGTCATCCACCACCAGAACGCCGATAGCGGCATCTCTTTCAGGTTCCACTTTGGTCTCCTTCGTTGGGCTTGTGGGGGGTTACCGGCAATTCGATATGAAACGTCGCCCCATGGCCTATGCGACTTCTGGCCTCGATTCGACCCCCGTGGTTTTCAACGATGCCGTAGGCCAGGCTCAGGCCCAGGCCCGTGCCTTTTCCTTCTTCCTTGGTGGTGAAAAACGGGGTGAAAATCTCGGGCAGGCTCTCTTCCGGTATGCCCGGGCCGTTGTCGGTTATGTCGATGCAGATATGGTTGCCTTCCGCATAACTTCTGATGGAAAGTTTGCCGCGGCCGTCCATGGCCTGGGCTGCGTTCAGGATGATGTTCATCAGCAGGTGGTTCAGTTGCTGGATGTCGGACATCACCAGAGGAAGCGATTCGCCCAGGTACTTTTCGATAACGATATTATGGAAAAGGGTCTGGTTTTCAAGAAGAAACAGGGTCCGGTTAATGGCCTCGTTGATGTCATTGGGCCGCATGAAATGGCGGGTCTGTCGGGTAAATTCCAACAGTTCTTTGACCGTGTCCCGGGCTCTTTCCGCATCCCTCAGTATCCGTTCGAGATCTTCCCGGGCCGCTTCGGGAAGGTCATAGTCTTCCATGATCAGCTTGGCATACAGGGTGATGCCGCCCAGCGGATTGTTGAGCTGATGGGCAACGCCGGCGGCGAGCTTTCCCAGGGAGGCCATTTTTTCGGACTGAAGCAGTTGGACCTGCGTTTTTTCCAGGTCGGCTTTCATTTTAATGGTTTCGCGCAAATCATGGAAAAAGCCCACGGTGGCGACTTCCAGGTCGCCCTCGTAGACAATGGCGGCATTCAGGCTGATGGGGATGCGCTCCCCGTTTTTATCCAGCACATCCACCTGGTGGAATTTCAACTTGCCTTTCGGACCAAAGTCGTCGCTTCGCAATTTCGCCATGATGTCATAAGCGCCCTTATCCGGATAAACCTCCCGGATATTCAAACCTCTGAGGGCCTCTTCTTTGGCATACCCGAACACCTGGGTCGCGGCGTCGTTAAAGATCAGAATCCGGCCGGTCATATCCGCCGCGATGACGCAATCCACCGCGGCCAGGATGAAATTGCGCAACAGCGTGTAGGACTGGTGCAGCTTTTCTTTCAGCCGGCCCACGCTCGGAATGTCGAAATCCATGCTCGCTACCGCGATGATCTCGTCCCCCTCGTACACCGGGTATGCATAGGCGCAGGCCAGCTTGCTCAGATCCAGAGTGTGATCCGGTTTGAGCACCAGTGCGGGTCGCCCTGTTTCCATCACCTCTTTTACGCCGCAGTATTCGCAGGGGGACGACCGATCGTGAAGCAGCTCATAACAGTGCTTTCCACCGGCGTCGGTTTCAGAATTTTTCGGGTCTGGGTGGCTGGCCGCCAGCACCCGATAATCGGGGGCGACCACAATGAACCGGGTTTTGAAAGCGTCAATGGCCTTTAACAGGTAGGCCGTTTCTTCGGCGGATCGCATGTCTGACTCCTTTTAAGTCGTTTGTTTCCGGAACCGAAATTCCCGCCAGCGGCAGTATACCACAAAAACAGACAATGGGCGATGGGCAAACAGAAACACGAAACCCCGTTCCTCTTTTTAGGGAGAAACGGGGCTTTGTTGACTGTTCATGTCGATCGCAGGCCGGAATTTTCAGCCAAACGCCATACAGAATCAGTCCACCTGCGGCCGGGGCAGCACTTTGGCCCGTTCGGCGATCTCCGGGACCTTGTGTTCCCATTCGATGGCCATGAGATGGACCCCATGGACGCCCTTCATTTCCTTGAATTCCTCGATCTGCTCGCAGGCGATCTTGATGCCCTCGTCGGCCGCCTTGCCCTTGCCGGCGCCCTTGAGACGATCGATGATCTCGTCGGGAACATCCATGCCCGGGACCTTGCTTTGCATATACCGGGCCATACCGATGCTTTTCATGGGGGTCACGCCGGCGAGGATGTAGCATTTTTCAGTCAGCCCCATGTCGTTGGCCTCCTGAACCCATTTCCGGAACCGGTCCATGTTGTAGATGCACTGGGTCTGGATAAAATCCACGCCGGCCTCAACCTTTTTGGCCAGACGGTGGACCCGCCATTCGTAGGGTTCCGCAAAGGGGTTGGCGGCGGCGCCGATGAAAAGTTTCGGCGGATGCTCGATATCGCCCCCGCTTTGGAATTTTCCCTCGTCCCTCATGTTCTTGACCATCTGAATCAACTGCATGGAGTCGATGTCGAAGACGCCCTTGGCCGAGGGGTGATCGCCGAACAGACAGTGGTCGCCGGACAGACAGAGCATGTTGCGCACCCCGTGGGCGTACGCCCCGAGGATGTCCGCCTGCATGGCCAGCCGGTTCCGGTCCCTGCAGACCATCTGAAAGTTGGGCTCCAGGCCCTCCTGAATCAAGATGAGGCAGGCGGCCCAGGAGGCCATCCGGACCACGGCCGTCTGGTTGTCGGTGATGTTAACGGAATCGACGCTGTCTTTCAGGTGCGAGGCCTTTTCCCGGACTTCCTCCGCGCCGGTTCCCCGGGGGGGCCCCAACTCCCCCGTAAAGGCGAAGTGGCCCGCCTTCAGAATCTTTTCCAGTCTGCTTCCCGCTTTATAGCCGTTTTCGTCTGTGCCCATATCGCTTTCTCACCTTGTTAGTGGGTAGTGAATAGTGAATTGTGGTTAGTGAACCAATATAAAAGACAGCCACCAATCACAAGCCACTTTCCACTATTGGTTACTCGGCTTCGGCCGCCTCGGGTTTCTGATAGCCGGGCTGGATCAGCGTCCGGGGGACCTGATCCAGCCAGTCGCTGGCCGCTTTGATCTTTTTGATGTGGTCGAGCCGACCCTGATCCCGCAACCGCTCGTAGATCATAAACCACGCGCAGGGTTGATCCGGGCTGATCTCGCAATTGCCCTGGTTGGTGCCGCCGCAGGGGCCGTTGTAAAGCCCTTTGGCGCACATGGTCACCGGGCAGATCCCGCCCGTCCAGGCCAGCACGCAGCTCTGGCAGGACCGGCATCGCTCTTCATACCAGCCCACGGCCTGATTGACCGCCAGACCCGAGGTGTCCACAGCCGGAAAGACCGGGGTTTTAGGAAAACGCTCGGCCAGAAACTGGATGCCGACGCCGCAGGCCATGGACATGATCGCATCGTAGTCGCCGACCTTGCCGTCCAGCAGCGCCAGGTATTCCCGGTCGCATTGGCGTTCAACAGTGATGCCGTCGATCTGGATGGGATCGTCGGCCAGCTTCCGGGCCATGTCCACCTCGGCGTTCAGGACGGAAACCTCCTTTTCGCCGCCGGCCAGACAAACGGCGACGCAGGTGCCGCATCCGACATTCAAAACCTTCTTGTAGCCCTGGAGCATATCCTTGATCTCCTCAAAGGGCTTCCGCTTGGCAACTATCATGGATATCAATCCTCCTTGGGGCTACATCGCCGTCTCCGGGTGGAACTCGTTGACTTCCTTGAGATCGTCGTGCAGGTATTCGCGCTCGTTGGGACCGAGAATCCCCAGGGAAAGGCAGATCAGGGTCCACATGTGGACGACGCCGTAATTGGCGCCGTAATGCTCGCTGAGTTCATGGATCTGGGCGTGGCAGTTATGGCACCCGGCGATGCAGTAGTCGGCCTTGGTGGTCTGGATCTGCTGGTCCTTGAGCTTGCCGAATTCCAGCCGCTGCTCTTTATAGCCGGCCTGGAGAAATCCGCCGCCGCCGCCGCAACAGTAATTGTTGGAGCGGTTGGGCTCCATGTCGATGAAATTCTCCTCGCCCACCACCGATTTGACCACGTACCGCAGGTCTTCGGCAATGGGATCGCCAAAGGTTTTCCGGACGATCTGACAGGGATCCTGGACCGTGAACTTGATCCCCAGATCCTTATTCCAGTCGGAATTGACCTTGAGTTTGCCTTCCCGGATCCACTTGGCGTAATATTCGTAGATGTTCTTGACGACGAAATTATGTTCGATGTTAAATTTTTTCAGTCCTGCCAGGACTGAGAAGGTGACGTGCCCTCACTCGGTATTGAGAAAGACCTTGCACCCCAGTTCGTCGGCCGAGTTGGCCGTGGTGCGGGTGATGTGCTCCCACCGCTCGTTGTCGGCCAGAAACATGCAGTAGTTCTCTCCGGCCCATCCCTTGCTGCCGTAGGTCCAGTCGGCGCCGACCAGGTGGAGGATCTTCCACAGGGGCACCATTTCATCGGGTTCGGTCACCGGTTCACGGGAGTTCTGGTTGACGAAAAATTCCGCGCCCTTTTTATCGATGGGCGCCTGCATGTCCTTGAATTCCGGCTGGGCTTCCCGGTATTCCTCCAGCACGTCCTCCACCACGAAGGTGAAGTCCTCGGGCGACGCGCCCATGGCGCTGGTGGAGTCGTTTTTCATTGCCATTTCGCAGGAGCCTTTGATCCCTTTGGGACGATCTTCCATGGGCCATGAGGCCCGGGCGTTGAAAACGAGCTGAGGGATGTCGATTTTCATGGGACAGACATAGACGCACCGCTGACACATGGTGCACATCCAGACCCAGGGACTGCTCTGGAGTTCCTCGTCCATGCCCAGCGCGGCCATCCGCAGGAATTTCCGGGGGTCCATTCCTTCGAGGCCCGTGGCGGGGCACCCCGAGGAGCAGGCCCCGCAGGTCAGACACAGGTTCAGGTTGCCCCCCTCCGGGAGCAGCTCCTTGACCTTGTCCATAAAAATGGACTTTTTCTTGCCGCCTAGCTTGATTGCTTCCTCTGACATGATCGCAAATCCTTTAGACTATGGTTCTCGGTTTTGAAATCCGCTTTCGCTATTCCTTATCCCGGGCCCCGAGCGGGTTCGGTCCCAGGCTTTTAATATGTTCGGTCATCTCCTTGGCGTAGGCCGCGAAGGTGGGGCCTTCGCCCGAGGAAAGATTGTACATCCGGACCCGGTCCGCTTCGAGGCCGACTTCCGCCAGCAGGGTCCGGGCGTGTTCAACCCGCTCCCTGCACCGGAAGTTGCCCTCGTTGTAGTGGCAGGTCCCCTCCAGGCATCCGACGCAATAAACGCCGTCGGCGCCCTTCTGGATCGCCCGCAACAGGTGCATCAAGTCCACCTTGCCGGTACAGGGCACCCGGATGATCTTGACGTTGGAAGGATATTCGAGTCGCATGGAACCTGCCAGGTCCGCGGCCGAGTACCCTCAGTAGTCGCAGCAAAACGCGATAATCTTTGGCTCGAAATCCGCCATTACATTCCTCCTGCCAGCAACGCATCGATCTTGCAGGTTAGCTGGTCGTCCTCGTAGTAGCTCAATTGAATCGTCTGGCGCGGACAGACCGCCGTACAGACGCCGCAGCCGTGGCAAGTGGCCTCGTTGATCTCGATAACCTGTTTCTCCGCGTTCCATTCCGGAACCCCGAAGGGGCAGGACCGGACGCAGGTCAGGCATTTGACGCAGTGTTCCGTATCCACTTTGGCCGTGATGGCCGACAGCTTGATCTCCCCCTGGGATAGAAACGTCGTGGCCCGGGCCGCCGCGGCCTGGGCCTGGGCGATGCTCTCGGAGACGAGTTTGGGGGCATGGGCCGTGCCGCAGAGAAAAATGCCGTCGCTGGGCATGTCAACCGGGCGGAGTTTGACGTGGGCCTCGATGAAAAACCCCTCGGGGTTCCGATTGAGCTTCATGATATTGCTCATTTCGGTGGTGTCGGTCGCCGTCACCCCGGCCGACAAGGCCAGGAGGTCGGCGGTGATTTCCACATCCTGCTGGAGGATGTGGTCTTTGATCTTGACCACGAGGCCGTTGTCGCCCTTTTCCACCTGGGGCGGGTTGTCCCGGTCGAACCGGATGAAAATAACCCCCTGCCGCCGGGCTTCGGTGTAATAATCTTCCAGCAGTCCGTAGGTCCGGATGTCCCGGTACAGCACGAACACATTGGCGTCCGGGTTCTGTTTCTTGATCTCCAGCGCGTTTTTCACCGCAGACTGGCAACAGATCCGGGAGCAGTTGGGGTTTTCTTCGTTTCTGGAGCCCACGCACTGGATCATCACAACGCTGGACAGGTCGCCGGCCCCTTTATCGGCGAGGCGGTCGCTCAGTTCCACCTGGGTCGCCACCCGGTCGTCTTCGCCGTAGAGATACTCCGCGGGCTGGTATTCGCTCGCGCCGGTGGCCACGATGAAGACCCCGTGCTCGATGCGCCGATCCTCCCCGCCGACCGCCACCGTGGTAACGAAGTTGCCCTTGAATCCTTCGAAGTTGCTGATCCGGGCGCTGGTGAGCACCTCGATCCGCTTTTCGGCGGTCACCTCGGCGATGGTTTTTTCCAGATAGGCGCTGACGTCGGCCCCTTCGATGGTGTGGTGGAGCTTCCGGGCAAAACCACCCAACTCAGCTTCCTTTTCAATGATAACGGTGTCGAACCCCTGGCGGGCCAGATTCAAAGCCGAGGTCATGCCGGCCACCCCGCCGCCGATGACGAGAGCCCGGTGGTTGATGGGCACCACCTTTTCTTCCAGGGTATGGAGAACGCCGGCCCGGGCAACGGACATCCGCACCAGGTCCTTGGCCTTTTTGGTGGCGGCGTCCGGATTGTTGGCGTGAATCCACGAATCCTGGTTCCGGATGTTGGCCATCTCGAACAGGTACCGGTTGAGGCCGCAGGCTTCCAGGGTCTCCATGAACATCTGCTCATGGGTCTTGGGACTGCACGAGGCCACCACCACCCGGTTGAGGTCGTGTTCGACGATCATCTCCTTGATTTTGTCCTGGGTGTCCTGGGAGCAGGTGAAGAGGTTGTCGTCGGAAAACACCACGTTGGGAAGGGTCGCGGCGTAGTCCCGGACCGCCGGGACATCGACAACGCCGCCGATGTTGATGCCGCAGTTGCAGACGAACACGCCGATGCGCGGGGCCTTGCCGCTCACGTCGCACTGGGGCGGTATTTCCACCGTTTCGACGTCGGTCCCCCGGGCTTCGGCCAAATCCGACCCGGCCGCGGCGGCCGCGGCGCTGGCTTCGGTGACGGAACCGGGGATGTCCTTGGGTCCTTGAAGAACGCCGCAGGTATAAATGCCCGGCCGGGTGGTGGCCACCGGCGCAAAAGGCTCAGATTTGGCGAACCGGTATTTATCGACTTCCACGCCGAGCCGGGTCGCCAGCTCCGCTGCGTCCGGTTGAACCTGGAGGCCCACCGACAGAACCACCATGCTGAAGATCTCCTCCTGCATGACGCCGGACTCGTCGGCGAACTTGACGATCAGATCCCCGGTTTCCGGGATCTCGCTGATGGTGTGGATCCGGGCCTTGACGAACCGGACCCCGTCCTTGTCCCTGGCCCGGTTATAGTAATGTTCGTAGTCCTTGCCGAAGGTCCGCATGTCCATGTTGAAAACCGCGCAATCGAGGTCGCCGTGGACGTGCTCCTTGGCGATCATGGCCTCCTTGACGGCGTACATGCAGCAGACCGATGAGCAGTAGCCGTTGCCGGTCCGGTTGGCGTCCCGGGAGCCGACGCACTGGAGCCACGCGATTTTGCTGGGCTCCTCCCGGTCCAGGGGCCGCATCAAATGGCCGAAATAGGGCCCCGACGCGCTCAAAATCCGTTCGAACTCTTCGCTGGTCACTACGTTGGCGTAGCGCCCGTAGCCCAGGTAATCGAGCCCGGACGGATCGTAGCCCTCGCTGCCCGCGGCCAGAATCACCGACCCGACCCGGATTTTGGTCTCCCGACGCTGGTCGTCGTAGGTCACCGCCTTGGCGATGCACATGTTTTCGCACAGCCCGCAGCCGATGCAGATGTCCGGATCGATGGCGAATGCCAGGGGCACGGCCTGGGGATATTCAATATAGGTGGCCCGACGGTCGTCGAGTCCTTTATTGTAATTGTTGACGGCGGTGACCGGACAGTGCCGGGCGCATTCGCCGCATCCGGTGCACTTCACCGGATCGATGTACCGGGGTCGATTGACCACCGTTGCCTCGAAGTTTCCGGGCTCGCCGTCGACGGCCTGGACTTCGCTGCACATTACCAGTTCGATATTCAGATGCCGGCCGACCTCGACCAGTTTGGGCGAGATCACTCACATGGCGCAGTCGTTGGTGGGAAATGTCTTGTCCAGCCGCGCCATCATGCCGCCGACGGTGGGCGACTTATCTATCAGGTAGACCTTGTATCCGGAATTGGCCAGATCCAGGGATGCCTGCATCCCGGCGATGCCGGCCCCCACCACCATCACTGACCCGCTTGTGTCGGTCATGATTTTTCTCCTTAAACGATTAATAGAGGTATTCCTCGTCGGAAATCCGGACGCGGGCTTAAAGCGCCGCGAAGACCGGCTTTTTGTTCTCCATCCTCTGAAACGCAATGGCGCTGACCTTTTCCAGGTCCGCCAGCAGATAGGAGATGCGCCCCAGATCGAGCCCCACCTTGTCGCGAATGGCCCGGGGATTCACGGCGCCGTCCTGGATGGCCGACAGGATCAGATTCTTTTCATATTCCCGCTCCAGGGTCGCCATCAAGGTCTTTTCAAAACTTTCGATGTCCCAGGGACGACCGTACACGTCGCCCTTGGTGGTGATCTTCACTTCCTTGCCCACGAACCACCGAATGATCTCGCCATCGACGGTTTTGCGGGCCGCGGACAGGGCCAGGGCGTGCTGTTTCGCATCCAGGGGGCCCTGGGATTTGATGGAATCGGTCACGGCCGTGGCCACGTCAACAAACCGCTGGGCTTCCGCGGACGACACCCAGGCCACATGGAGGCGGTCGGCGCCGATGCCGGCGATGTCGAGCAGCCGCTGGGTCATTCTTACCTTTTTTTCCGCTTGAACATTACCTTCCAGGTAATGGCAGTCCCCGAAATGTCACCCGGCCACCAGGACGCCGTCGCAGCCTTCCTGAAAAGCGTCGATGATAAAGGCGGGATCCACCCGGCCGGAGCACATGACCCGGACCGTCCGCAGGTTGGACGGGTACTGGAGCCGGGAGACGCCGGCCAGGTCGGCCCCGGCATAGGCGCACCAGTTGCACAGAAACGCAAGTATTTTGGGTTCGAATTCGCTCATGTCGGTATTTCACCTTTGTGAAAGGTGGTTAGTGGTTAGTGTTTAGTGGCTTGTGGCTGATTTCCAGCCCACTATCCACTATCCACTATCCACCAACCACTGTCATTATTAAGCCACCGCCTTGATGGCCGCCAGTATCTGGGTCTGCCGGAAGTGGAGCATATCGATGGCCTCCTGGGGGCAGGTCGAGGCGCACAACCCGCAGCCTTTGCAGGAGGCGGAGATGTTCTTCGCCCGGTATCCCTTGCCTTCCACCTCTTCCAGAAGAATCGCGCCAAAGGGGCAGACCTCTTCGCAGAGGCCGCAGCCGATGCATTTTTCCGCATCCACCTGGGACACCAGCGGCGAGATGGCGATAACATCCCGGGCCAGCACGGTGGCGGCCCGGCCGGCGGCCGCCTGGGCCTGGGCGATGTTTTCGTCCAGGGACTTGGGATAGTGGGCGATGCCGCACAGAAAGATCCCGTCCGAGGCGAAATCCACCGGCCGCAGTTTGGCGTGGGCTTCCATGAAGAATTTGTCTTCGTTCAACGGCAGCTTGTAGAACTCGGCCAACCGGGTGTTGTCCGCCGGCACGATGGCCGTTGCCAGATTGACGCAGTCGGCGTCGATTTCCAGGTCCTTCTGGAGGACCGGATCGAATACCGTCACCGTCAGCCCCTTGCCGGCTTCTTTGACCACGGGCTTGCGGTCCAGGCTGTACCGGATGAAGATGACGCCCAGTTCCCGGGCCTTTTTGTAAAGGATTTCCCGGTCGCCGTAGGTTCGCATGTCGCGGTAGAGGATATAGACATTGATGTCGGGGTTCTGCTCCTTCATCCAGATGGCCTGGGAGACCGAGGCCGTGCAGCAGATCCGGGAGCAATAGGGCCGTTCGTCGTCCCTGGACCCGACGCACTGGATAAATACCACCGAGTCGGCTTCCTTGACCATGTCGGGTTCGTGCTCCAGATCGTGCCACCGGGTTACGGCCGGGTGCTTGCCGTAGAGGTATTCCTCAGTGGTGGAAGCCTGGCCGCCGGTGGCGATGACGACGGCGCCGTGCTGAATAGTCTGCAATTCGCCGTTGACCCGGACCTCGGTTTCAAAATTGCCCACAAAACCGCCGGCGTGGGTGATCTCGGCGTTGAGCAGCGCGGTGATGTTGTCGTGGGTGTTGATCCGGTTGACCGCGGCATCCAGGAAGGTCGCCACGTCCTGGCCGTGGACGCTCTTCCGCACATCCCGGGCCGCGCCGCCGAGCTTGTCGCTCCGTTCCAGCAGGGTCACCGGAAAGCCCTGATCCGCCAGGTTCAGCGCGGCGGTCATTCCAGCCACGCCGCCCCCGATCACCAGGGCCGATTTGTCCACATCCACCGACATGTCCGGGATCGGCTCCAGCAACGACGCCTTGGCCACCGACATCCGCACCAGACCCTTGGCCTTTTCCGTGGCCCGCTCCTTGTCGTTGGAGTGGACCCAGGTGCACTGGTTCCGGATGTTGGCCATGTCGAACAGGTAGGGGTTCAAGCCCGCGTTGCGGATGGTCTCCTGGAACAGGGGCTCATGGGTCCGCGGGGTGCAGGCCGCCACCACGATCCGATTCAGGCCGTGCTCCTTGATGACCTCAACCATATTATCCTGGGTGTCCTGGGAGCAGGAGAAAAGGTTTTCCTCCACATGGGTCACGTTGGGCAGCCCCTTGGCGTATTCGACGACGGCCGGCACGTCGGCGATGCCGCCGATGTTGATGCCGCAGTTGCAGACGAAAACGCCGACCCGGGGTTCCTGATCGGCCAGCGGCTTTTCGGCGGGAAAGCTCTTTTCCTGGACCTTGCTGCCCCGGGCCGCCGACAGGAGGGACCCGGCGGAACAGGCCGCGGCGCTGGCTTCCATCACCGACTGGGGGATGTCCTTGGTCCCCTGGAGGACCCCGGCCACATAGATGCCGGGCCGGGACGCGGCCACCGGCGTGAAGTCGTCGGTTTTGACGAATTTATGGGAATTGAGTTCGATGCCCAGCGTTTGAGCCAGTTCGACGGCGCTTCCGGAGGCTTCCATGCCCACGGACAAGACCGCCATGTCGAAGGTTTCCTCGATCCGTTCGCCCTCCTCGGTGACGTAGGACAGGGTCAGGGTTCCGGATTCGTCGATTTCGTAAATGGTGTGGACCCGGGACCGGATGAACCGCACCCCCTGGGCCTTGGCCCGGTTGTAGTACCGCTCGAAATCCTTGCCGTGGGTCCGCATATCCATGAAGAAGATGGTGGGTTCGAAATCCGCCCCCAGATGCTCCTTGGCGATCACCGACTCCTTGATGGCGTACATGCAGCAGACAGAGGAGCAGTATTCGTTGTCGCACCGGTTGAGGTCCCGGGACCCGACGCATTGAAGCCAGGCGATCTTCTTGGGCTCGGCGCCGTCGGACGGCCGGGTCACATGGCCGCCCGTGGGGCCGCCGGCCGACAGCAGCCGTTCCAGCTCCATGCTGGTGATGACGTTTTTGAGCTTGGCGTACTGGTAATTGTCCAGCCTGGCCGGATCAAAGGTCTGGAAGCCCGCGGTGACGATCACCGATCCGACGTTGAGCGTATGGGTCTTTTCCGTGTCGTCGAATTTGATGGCGTCGGTGGGGCAGAATTTTTCACAGGCTTTGCACTTGCCTTTTTTGAAATAGATGCAGCGATCCGCGTCAATGGCGTATTTCAGCGGAACGGCCTGGGCGTAAGGCACATAGATGGCCTTGCGCTTGGCGAGCCCCTCGTTGAAATCGTCGACGGTCTTGGCGGGACATTTTTCCGCGCAAGTGCCGCAGGCGATGCATTTGTCCATGTCAACGTACCGGGGGGCTTCTTTGACGGTGACGGTGAAATCGCCTTCCTCGCCCTCGATGGACTCGACGGTGGAAAGCGTCAACAGCTCAATGTTCAGGTGCCGGCCGACCTCGACCAGTTTAGGGGAGATAATTCACATGGAGCAGTCGTTGGTGGGAAATGTCTTGTCCAGTTGGGCCATTGCCCCGCCGATGGCAGGGGATGCCTCTACCAGATAGACGAAATACCCGGCATCGGCCAGATCAAGCGCCGATTGCATGCCGGTGATCCCACCGCCGACCACCAGTACCGAACCGACGGGCGTTTGGGTGCTCATAGCGATCATCCTTTTCGCAATTGCTGATGTTGCTAATTAAGATGTTGATGCTGACAAGGGGATTCATCCGGTCGTTCGACCCATGCGGGCCATTGACCGGATCACGTCGCAGCGCGACGGTCATTAGCCAAACGCGGTTTTTATCAGATAGCTGTTTTTATTGTCAAGGAAAATGCGCGATATGGGAACATCCCGCCGGTTCGTGGAAAAATTTCTTTAACGCCGGGAACGGATCATGATATGGTGACAAGTTCAATATGGACGGGACTCTGTTATGATCACCCGTTGCAGACCCCACCCCCACCGGGATATCGCGCCATGACCCGAAATAAACCGCGCCTCATCAACATTGCCCTCGTGGGCGGCGACGCCTGCGCCCGGGACGTGCTGGAACGGACCACCCTCGATTTTATGGACAAGGGCGTGGACGCCCGGTTCACCGCCATCGCCGATCCCGACCCGGAAAGTCCCGGCATGGTGCTGGCCCGCCAACGGGACCTCACCGTCCTGACGGATTATCACGATCTCTACGACCCCGAATACGCCATCGATCTCATCATCCTCATCCACCCGGATGACGCGATCTTCGAGGATATTCTCCGGACCCGGCCGCCCCATATCCGGCTCATGTCCCACCGGGTCTTCATGATTTTCTGGAAATCGATCCAATCGGAAGAACGGAAACTGCGGAATCAGTACCTGGAGATGAAGACCATCCTGGACGGCATCCAGGACTTCATCCTGGTCATCACGCCGGAGATGGAGATCCTGGAGGCCAACGGGGCCTTCTTGGAGAAAATGGGCTACACCCGCGAGGAAGTTATCGGGAAAAAATGCCACGAGGTCTACAACCGGCTGGATGAACCCTGCAACGCGACGGGCCAGGCTTGCCCCCTTCAGGATGTGATCCGGAACCAGCGGTCGGTGCGACAGGCCCGGACCCGGGGGAGCCCCAAGGGAAAACTCCGCCATTTCGAGGCGGACATCTACCCTATCTGGGAAAAAGACGGCAAGATCTCCAAATTCATCCACATCAGCCGGGACATCACCGAGCGGAAGGAAGAAGAAGAGCGGATCACCCGACGGCTGGAGGAGATGGTGGAGGAGCGGACCCGGCAGCTCAGGGAGACCCACCAGCAGCTCCTCCACCAGGACAAGATGGCCTCCCTGGGAAAGCTGGCCGCTTCGGTGGTCCACGAGATCAACAACCCCATCGCCGGGATTCTCAACCTGGTCATGCTCATCAGGCGGATCAACGACGAAGGCGATGTCTCCGACGCCGAACGCGAGCTGTTCACCCAGTATCTCACCCTCACGGAGACCGAAACCCGGCGCATCAGCCGGATCGTCTCCAACCTGCTGGCCTTTTCCCGCCAGTCCAAGATGGAACTCAAGCAGATCGACGTCAACCGGCTGATCGAGACGACCCTGTTTCTCAACGCCAACATGCTCAAGATCAAGGGCGTCAAGGTCCACCGGGATCTGGACGGCGATCTCCCGCCCATTCTCGGATCCGAAGATCAACTGGAGCAGGTTTTCATGAACCTGATTTCCAATGCCGCCGAGGCCATCGAAGGGGCCGGCGGCGGGGAACTGACCATCTGCGCCCGCCACTGCTTGGCGGAAAACGCGGTCCGGCTCACATTCGCCGACACCGGGGTGGGCATCCCGGAGGAGAACGTCCAGCGGCTTTTCGAACCCTTTTTCACCACCAAGAAAAAGGGCAAGGGGGTCGGCCTGGGGTTGTCGGTGGCCTACGGCATCGTGCAGGAACACGGCGGCAACATCGAGGTGGCGTCGGAGGTCGGCATGGGGACGACCTTCACCATTGATTTACCCCTGAGAAAAGAGACTTAGAGCAGAGGGCGCACCCATGAGCAATACCCGAATCCTGATCGTCGACGACGAGCTGATCATGCGCGAATCCCTGGGCGGCTGGCTGGCCCGGGACGGACACGACGTGGAGAAGGCGGCCAGCGGCGAAGAGGCCCTCCAGAAGTTGGAAACGAACCGGTTCGACATCCTCCTGGTGGACATCAAAATGGAGGGCATGAGCGGCCTTGAACTCCTCAAGCGGGTCAAGGAGAACGACCCGGACGTGGACGTGGTGATGATCACGGCCTACGGGTCCATCTCCTCTTCCATCGAGGCCATGAAAAACGGGGCCTGCGACTACCTTCTCAAACCCTTCGACCCCAACGAACTGGGGGTGCTCATCGAAAAGATCGTGGAGCGCCAGGCCCAGGCCAAGGAGAACCTTTACCTCAAGGAAGAGCACCGGGAGCGGACCCGGTTCGAGTCAATGATCGGCCAGTCGGCCGCCATGCAGACGGTGTTCGACTTTATCCAGGATGTGGCGCCCACCGACGCCACCATCCTCATTACCGGCGAGACCGGCACGGGCAAGGGGCTGGCCGCCAAGGCCATCCACAGCAACAGCCCCCGAAAAGAGGGGCCGTTTGTTGGGATCAACTGCGGGGCCATCCCCGAGCATTTGATGGAGAGCGAGCTGTTCGGCCACCAGAAGGGGGCCTTCACCGACGCCAAGGAGAACAAAAAAGGCCGGCTGGAGCTGGCCCACGGCGGGACCCTGTTTCTGGACGAGATCGGCGAGATCACCATGCGGATGCAGATCGATCTGCTCCGGGTGCTGGAGGACCGGGTCTTTTATCGCGTCGGCGGGACCCAGCCCATCGAAGCCGATTTCCGGGTGATCACCGCCACCAACCGGAACCTGGAGGCGGCCATCAGGGAGGGCATCTTCCGGGAAGACCTGTATTACCGGGTCAACGTCATCTCGTTTACCATGCCCGCCCTCCGGGAGCGGAAGGAGGACATTCCCCTGCTGGCCGACCATTTTCTCCGACGCTTCTCCCAGGAGACCAACAAGCCCTTCGACGGCATCTCCCGGGACGCCATGGACGAGATGATGATGTACGAATGGCCGGGCAACATCCGGGAGCTGGAAAACGCCATCGAGCGGGCCGTGGTGGTGGGCAAGGGTAAAAAGATCGAGCCCGGAGATCTGCCCATCTTCCGACCGGAATACCGCGAACCGCCGCCCAAGATGTCCCTAAAAGAAATGGAGCAAACCCACATCCGGCAGGTGCTGGAAGAAACCGACTGGAACATCGCCCGGAGCGCCCGGCTTTTGGAGATCGACCGGACCACCCTCTACAGCAAGATCAAGAAATACGATCTTCAAAAAGACCGGTGATGGCCGGTTCCGGGCGCATCATCCTGATTTCGCCGGTGGGCGACGTGGACCCGGCGGTCTGCGAATCGGTGCGGGCCGAGATCGGCCGGGTCTTCGGCTACCCGACGACGATGCGCCCCCTTCTGGACGACGTCTCCTTCGCCTTTGACGCCAACCGGAACCAGCACCACTCGACGCCCATCCTGGAAAAGCTGGACGCGCTGGCCCCGGCGGACGTTCTCAAAATTCTGGCCGTCACCCGGGTGGATCTCTTCATCCCCATCCTCACCCACGTTTACGGCGAAGCCCAGCTGGGCGGCCGGGCCAGCATCGTGTCCCTCTACCGCCTCGGCGAAGATCTCTCCCCGGCCGCTGGGGAGACCGCATTTTTGAAACGGGTCAAAAAAGAAGCGGTCCACGAACTGGGCCACACCTTCAAGCTTCTCCATTGCAAAGAGAAAACCTGCATCATGCACTATTGCCGCAAGATCAGCGACGTGGACCGGAAATCCGGCGAGTTGTGCCGGTACTGCAAGATTTTGATGGGGGATGAGGTGAAGCGGTTGGGGGGTGGGTAGTTTTCAAAACCTCGGAGGTCTTCGTCCATATGATTCGAATGCCTTGATCATTCAATGCCTCTCATAACCAAAGGCATTGGCGACTGAGCGCCATTGCCATTGCCTCCTTTGTTTGAGCATTAACGAAACCACATCACAGTTGTGTCAAATCTTATGCATCTGTTTTATCAATTCTTTGCACAAGATTCAGAAGAGTTGACAAGAGCGGGATATATTCAGCCCACCTTTTTAGGGTTCTATTGGTGACCTCCTGGCAGATCTCGCGCGTCTAAAACCACATTCATCCATCGGTTTTTGCTCCGAACGCCCTATCTCTCCTTTGCCCGCATCTCCACCTGCACATGACCCCATCCACCGCACATGGGGCCGACATCGAAGCAACCGGTCCTGTTGAACATCACCTCGTTGGGGTCCCGGCCGTTCATCAGGTTCTCGAAGAAGGCGTTGATCAGCACCGTCAGATTGGGGAAGAGGAAAGCGCAAATCCGTTCGGGAGATTCCTGAATCAGAAGATTTCCGGCGCTGTCGAAGATGATCTGTTGCCCCACCACATGGCCTGAATGGCATCCTTTTGAACCGACGACCTCCGCTACAAGCCGATATTTCGATCCTTTGGCGGCGTTTTCAAAAAGTCGCTGGTATTTGGGATTCTCAATGACGGCCGCCAGTTCCTCACCTTCCAGCGCCAAGCGGTTCTTGATGATCTCGGTTAGGGCGTCTTTATCCATGGTTTATTCTCATTTCCTATGTATTCAAGAGGATATAAATTTGCGCGGTTAACGGCGCTTTTTGGCCCCTCCGGGTCCGGATATGACAGCGCCAGTCTTTATCGATTCCACGGCTTGAACCTCTGGATGTCATCAACACTGGGCCACTGTCCTTCAAACCGCCATCCCCTGTCATCGATGGATATGACGGCCGGTGGTTTATGGTCGGGAAAGGCGATGCGATCCACTGGAAATCCATATCGCCTCATCCACTCCTTCATTGCTTCAATGCCGCCTGGATGATGACTGCGGGAAGACAGGACCGCCACTTGATACCCGGCGTCGAGATAAGCATTGACGGCTTCTACGGCGCCTTCCGTGGGCGCATCGGTAATATTGTTGATCCCTTGCCAACCCGAGGCGTAACTGTGGATAACGCCGTCGAAGTCGAGAACGATAATGGGCTTTTCTCCAAGGGTTTCGGAGTCGTCTGCCATCGGATCAAGCGGGTGCATAGACGCCTTGTTTTGTGCTCTTGATTTTGCCTTGCCTCTTCAATCGGGATGCCGTGGACCGGATGGTGTTTTTGTCGAATCCCGTCTCTTGGGCGATAGTTTCCACATCGATACCATCTTCAGCGGCATTGATAACGCCCATAATGATGTCGGTTTTTGTTGGGCTTTGGGGTTTGGATTTTGCAGTTGTGGGTTTTTTTGGTTTGGGTGGAGATTGTCCGCCGGAAAATCGAGTTATCTGGAGAGGCCTGTTTTCGTGAGGTGGTTCGGAGCCTTGTGTTTGCCCGAATGGTGGTCTGGTCATTGCCTCGATATGCTTGGCGATGGCTTCTAATCCATTGGAGAATGACCTGATCAGGTAGCCTGAAATTTGGAATATCCTTTTGATCTCGCTGTCCATGGTGGGCTCCTTCCTATAAATGTGGCGATAATTTCCTGTGAAGACGTAGAGGTATTATTTGTAATTAATCCTTCCTTTACCATAAAGATACTTGAATATCCACCGGAGACTTGAAAAATACGGATATCTCTTGTATTGTTCGCGTGGTGTTGAAAACCCGAAGCCGAAGTTGCCAATAAAAACAAGCAAAAGAGCAGATCCGACAGGGAAAATTATGCATGATCAGTTGAGCGGCACAGTAGAAAATGCAGGTACCTTGACCGCAAGTCCTGGCGATAACAGGTCGGCAAATGGATATAAAAGCTTCATTCATCAGGACGAAGCCCAGAAAGCCTTGAGCCGAAAAATTTTCAAAACGCCGGATAGCCCTTTTAGCGGCATATTGGCCATTCCGACCGGTGGAGGCAAGACTTTCATCGCGGTTGAATGGCTATTAAAGCACTGGATGTCCCAGGAAAAGAGAGTTCTGTGGATAGCCCACCGCCACGAACTGCTGAATCAGGCGTTTCTCACCCTTAAAAGGAATGCATATACATCCCTGCTGCAAAACAAAAGGACGATTTGTTATAGAATTGTCTCTGGGCTTCACGACAAGCCCATCAACATCAAACCAAGTGACGATATTATCGTTGCAAGCAAGGACAGCCTTGTTCGAAGCATCGATTATTTGATAAAAAACTGGCTTGAACCAAACCATATTAAAGAGCTGTTTTTTGTAATCGATGAGGCACATCACGCCACTGCGAAAACCTATCGAAAACTGATCAGAGAATTGCAGAATCGTGTTCCCAGGCTGAAAATTCTTGGGCTGACCGCCACGCCTTTTCGAACCCAGGAACGGGAGCATGGGTATCTGTACAAAGTGTTTCCGGACGATATTGTATTCAAGGTTGACCTGCGGACGTTGATCGCGCGGAATATTTTATCCGAACCAATATTTGAAGAGGCGACTACAAACATCCCTATGACTCGAACCCTTTCAGATGGGGAAATACGGAAAATACAGCAATTTGACTTGCCGGAAGACATTAAAAAAAGGATTGCAACACAGACAGATCGTAATCGCATTATCGTAAATCGTTACGCGGAAAATCAGGAGAAATATGGTCAGCTTCTTGTTTATGCCTTGAATATTCATCATGCATTTGTCCTTCAAGCGCTTTTTCAGGGCCAGGGGATCAAGGCAGAGTATGTAGTCTCAAATATTCAGGATGACGTTCATCGCATTAACTTGTCAAAAGAAAATCCTGTCAAAATCGAAAAATTTCGCAGAGGTGAAATTCAAGTTCTGATCAATGTCAATATTTTGACAGAAGGCACGGACCTGCCCAATGTCCAATCCGTATTTTTAACCCGCCCCACAATTTCCAGAATTTTAATGACCCAAATGATTGGAAGAGCCCTTCGCGGAACTGACGCCGGTGGTACTGCAATAGCCTATATCGTAAGTTTTATCGACGATTGGCATGAAAAAATTGCCTGGGTCAACCCTAAAAAACTTTTTATTTTGGAAAATACCGATTTCGACGATTCTGATCAGGAGACGAAAAAACGAATCATCCAGTTGATATCCATCGAAAAAATCCAGGAATTCGCTCGACTTGCGGATCGAACAATTGACACATCCGGCATTCAAAAATTGGATTTCTTGGACCGCATACCAGTCGGAATCTACGCCTTTTCTCGTTTGGTATCCAATCACGACGGCGAAGAATATGAAAAAAACTGCGAGGTGCTGGTTTATGATCACCTCCAGCATCCATACAGTCAATTTGTTAATGATATGGACGCATTGTTCAAAGAGGCTGGAATTGATGTAGATAACCAGGAGACATTACATGAGATTGAACTGGATGGGCTCTGTTCTACGGTAAAAGCACGCCACTTCTATGATGAGCAATTTGTTTTGGGGTACAACGATGAAGACATCAAAGATATCTTACTATATTATTTTGATAAACAGTGTACTCCGAAATTCATTCCCTTCGAAGATCGACATAAATATAATATCGACAAAATCGCTGAAGAAATTGTCAGAAATAAGCTTGATTCCGAAGCCAAGGCCCGATTTTTAAACGATCTCTGGGAGAAAGAACACGACATTTGGCAAACGCTTTTCGGCTATAATAAGAAAGCTTACTTTCTTGCAGAAGTCGATTTGTCCCTCAATAGACGATTGCACGGTGCTGAAATTTTTGAGGAAACAAATCACCAGGCACCAGTAGATCTAAAAGAATCGCGCAATTTGGAAGATCTATCTTTGTCGGAAATCAAAAAAATAGATCCAAAAGCCGAATCTGAAATCAGAGAAGCCGTTTTTAGAAAACACACCAATGAAAATGGAGAATATGTTTGCGCCTTGAGCGGTTATGTGAGCGCCAATCGTTTAACATTCGAAATCGACCACATTATCCCGCTTTCAAAAGGCGGAAAAACGCGTCTTGACAATCTTCAGCTGCTGGCTTGGTGGGAAAACAGGCGCAAAAGCGACAACGTCGTTTCTGATGGCCCACAAACCACAGAATCTGAAGAGCTAAATCCTAAAAATAGCCCGCAGATCGACTATTCACCTATTGATGACAAAGACACCAAAAGAGTGGAAATCGAACAACGGATTTTTTCAGATGATATCACGAAAAGCGAACTGTCCCATATTTTCCAAAATTATCATAAAGACGCTGAAGATAATGATCCAGAATCCGGCGATGATCATCGTTTCGGCCAATGCGCAAGGCAAAACGGCTACAGCCGGCTTCAGCCGGGTTTGGCTTGTAGCCGGGGGATTCATTCCCCGGCGGCGGCGGCCGGGAATGAATCCCCGG
>JAABTD010000247.1 GCA_011390065.1 Desulfobacteraceae bacterium | reverse complement strand
TTTCGAAGCAACCCTCGCGCCGTTGACGGCGGCTTTCGGCATCGATATGGAGGGATTGAAAAACGCGCCTTTCAGGATTCCCGGCAGCGAAATTCCCTGGCGGGACGGTCGGTTCGCGACGCCGTCCGGGAAATATGAACTCTATTCGGAAACGGCTCGAGCCGACGGCCAGAACCCGCTTCCGGCGTTTACGCCCCCCGAGCCGGGGCCGCCGGGATACCCCTTGCGATTGATAACGCCCCACGCCAGGGAGTCGCTGCACTCCCAGCATTTCGCATTTGTGGACGGGCCGCCCGTTTTACATTTGAATCCGCTTGCCATCAGCGCCAGGGGTCTTGTTGAAGGAAAAAAAGCAATGGTTGCGACGGAAAAAGGGCGGATTTTGGCGACGGTCAAATCGAACCGGGGCGTCGATCCCGGCGCGGCCATGATTTACCAGGGGTGGTGGCGCAAAAACGGCGCCGTAAATCTGCTGGTGGGCGACCTCCTGTCGGACATGGGAGAGCAGGCGGCGTTTTACGAATGCTTCTGCCGGGTGGAGGCCGCGAGCGAATAGCGGCGCCTGTTCGATTGAAAGAGTAAATGCAACGTCTGCCTGTTTAAAGATAAAGACAGGCATTTTATGAAAGACCACAAGCGGCGCCGCCCCCTGCCGCCCTCAACTTCTGCATTACCTCCTCGATCGCGTCTTTACGCCGGGCGTAAAGATCCTTGCAGAATTCCCTGATCTGTTTGTCCACCTGCCCCGATGCGGGCAGATCCGGATACTTCTTCAGATCCAGATCCTCAAACCGAATCGGTTTGTAATCCAGCTTCTGATCCACGCCGTCGGCAAAGCCGACCAGGTTTGACCCGGCGATGTTCGCCTTCTGATCCCAGTCCGCCTGAAATCCCCTGACGTATTGAAGCATCGACCCCGGCGATCGATTCTGGTTGATCTTTTCAATCTGGCGGTTGATGGCCTCCGCCATGTTGACCAACAGTTCATAATGGGCTTCCGTTTCTTCCAGCCCTTCTCCATCAGGGTGATAATCGGGGGGGCCGTACAAGTAGTCTTTGCACCGCTTCTGGAGGACATCGTAAACGTTCCGGGTGGTTTGTACATACCGACGTCTCCGGGTGAGGGCGTTCGGCAACGCGTCCAGCACCTCTGCCTGAACGGCTTGCCGCGCCAGAAGGGGGTCGGGAGAATCGACGCCGATGGCGTCGTAAAACCGCGCCGCTTCAGCTTTTTCTGTCAGAAGCGCGTTGAGGACTCCGGCGCAGGCCTCTATCGCCTCGCCTTTTTCCCGACATTTTTCGGCAAAGCGCTTGAAAATCATCACCAGATCGTCCAGCCGTTTTCGGGCCCCAAAATAATCGTCAGCCATGTCAGCCATGACTTCTCCGGCCATCTTTTCGGAAAAATCGTCAAATGTATCCAAATCCTGTCTCCGATGTGGGATGTCTCTGCGAAAGGTTCCAAGGTTTCCTCTGAATTCCGTTCTATTCCTTTTATGGTTATATACCATGTAAGAACAGAACGCAAAAAGCACGGCGGAACCCGTCTTGCTTTCCGCCATTTCTTGGGCTAAAATGGTTGTAAGCATGTGGAAGAAATCATGACAGACGCAAACGCTTATCGTTGAGTCGAATGCAGGTGGATATGAAGAAGGAGATGGACAAGGCGGCGGCCGCGGAAGTTTGGGACCGATACCGCTCCATGATTGACGCCATCAGTGAAGGAATCGTTTTCCACGATGCAGCGGGAAAGATCCTGCTGTGCAACCGCAGCGCCGAACGGATACTAGGGGTGACCGAAGCGCAGCTTCTGGGTCAGGCCCCCTTGCCGCCCGGCTGGGAAACCCTCCGGGAAGATGGCGCGATCTTTCCCCCCGAGGAGCATCCGGCCATGATCTCCGTAAAAACCGGCGAAGCCTACGATAATGTAGCCATGGGCATCCGTCGACCCGACGGCGACGTCCGCTGGATATCGGTGAATGCCCGACCGGTGGCCTGGGATACGGCAGGATTCTGCGGCGCCGCAGTGGCATCCTTCATCGACGTCACCGAGCGCAAAGAAATGGAAAAAGCGCTTCGGGACGCCAAAGATCAGGCGGAAAAGGCCAGTCAGGCGAAAAGCGAATTCCTGGCCAATATGAGCCATGAAATCCGCACGCCTTTAAACGGGATTATCGGCATTACCGATATGACCCTCGACTTGAACCTGGACCCCAAAATCCGCAAGCCGCTGGAGATGATTCGAAAATCGGCGGGCTCCCTCATGAACCTCGTCAACGACATTCTTGATTTTTCAAAGATAGAGGCCAATCGGCTGACGATCAATGCGGTCGATTTCGATCTGTATGAGACCCTGGACGCCATCATCAAACTCTTTTCCCTCGACACCCTCAAAAAGGGCTTGTCGCTGGATGTCGATATTCACCCTTCCGTCCCCCGGAAACTCCATGGCGACCCTGAGCGCCTGGGTCAGATTCTGAAAAACCTCGTGGGCAACGCCATTAAATTCACGGAACAAGGGGCCGTCTCCATCCATGTTCAGCGGATCGCCGCGGATACAGCCGGGTCTGCAACCGATGAACCGCCGATCCATCGGTTGCGGTTTTCCGTTGCCGATACGGGCATCGGCATCCCCGATCATCTCCAGGAAGGCGTCTTTGAAAGCTTTACCCGGCTGGAAGGTTCGAGAAACCTGGAAGGCGCCGGCCTGGGACTGGCCATCTCCAAGCAGTTGACGGAGTTGATGGGTGGCAAGATCGGCGTCGACAGCCTCCAGGACCGGGGGAGCGTCTTCTGGTTCACGGCGGTTTTCGATCCGGCCCGGGAAGCAGTCGCCGTCCCGGCGGCGAGACAGGATGAGAATGCCCGGGACCAGGCCTCCCAGCCGCGCTACCGGATTCTCCTGGCCGAAGACAACCCTCTCAATCAGCAGTTCATCGTCTATTTTCTCGAAAAGGCCGGCCACGAGGTGGTCTGCGCCGGCGATGGGCAGGAGGTTCTGACGACCCTGGCGGAAAGGTCCTTCGATTTGATCCTCATGGACATCCATATGCCCAAAATGGACGGCCTGGAGGCTACCCGGAGAATCCGCAACGCCGAAACGGACGCCTTTGAACCCGATATCCCCATCATCGCCCTGACCGCTTATGCCATGAAAGGCGACAAGGAGCGGTTCCTGGCAGCCGGTATGGACCGCTATATCCCCAAGCCGGTAGATATAGAAGATCTTTTTCCGGTCCTCCGGGACGTCGTCGAGGCCCGCCGCGAAAAACGAGAACCCCCGGCGTCGGAAACCTGGAATGGCGACGTGGAGGGGGACATCGAAGGCATCCAGGAGTTCTTGTCGCTTTTCAATCGGGATGAAACGGTAAAAGAACGAATTCTCCGGGGATTTCTATCGGAAGCCCCCAAAACCCTCGTGGTCCTCAGCCACCGTTTCGATGAAGAGGACTTTCCGGCAGCGGCCGATGCAGCCCATGACCTGGCCAATCTGGCCGTCGCCGTCCGGGCCGTCCATGCCGTGGACAGCGCCCGGAACCTGGAATGCGCCCTGCGGGATGCTGAATTTGAACGCGCCAGAGTGCTCTTCAACGCCCTCGACCATGAAATGAACCGGATTTTCGACCATGTAGGCGGCCTGTTGAATTAGGCGCCTTCGCAGACCGGACACCGCCCTCTGCAGTCCGGGCACAGAACGTGGAGACGGTCGCAAAGCCACACGGCATAAAGCCCGGCGCCGCACCCTTCACAGACAAAGGGATCGACGGCCTTGACGAGGGGGTTGTAAAAAAGCGTCACACGCTTTTCCGCTTTCCCTTTCACGAGCTTATAGAGGATCTTCACGGCCGGGGTTAGAATCCGCATGACGGCGCAGGGCCTCACATCGGTGCGAATGCTGTATTTTTTGAGCAGGTCGTCGGTTTTCCGGGCGAGTTCATCCGGAATGAGGGCGATCTTTTCCTTCCGCTCCGCAATGGACGCCGGCGTGAGGCCGGGCCGCTCCAGGCTCTTTTCCATCTCCCGCCTGAGACTGCCGTAGTATTCGGAAAGGTGACGGATGTCCCGGTGGTAGCGCCGTTTCATGCGGTCCCGGAAATTGGCGATCTCGCCGGCGATGTTGTCCTCCAGGGCTTTCTGAAGCAACGGAAGCAGCTGGATAAACCGCTCCCGAGCCGGCGGCGGGACCGCGTCCGGCGGCGGGAATTCCCGCGAAAAACCCGTGAGCCGACCGTCCATGCCGGGGATGGGCCCGCCGGTTTCCAGGTTGAAGCTCAAGGCGACCATGCCTTCCTGCTGTTCGTCGCTCCGGGCCTGATACCAGCAGTCAAAGACACTGTATTCGGTCCGGGCCTCGGCGTGGCTCTCGACGACTCCCACGCTGTTGGGAAAGGAAAAGGTTTCGGCAATGGCCCGGTCGAAACCGGCTTTTTTCAGGTAATCGACGTGGATCCGACAGACGGTCATGGGCGACCGGTCCGCAGCGATATCGATCATTTTTTCCACCAGGGGAGAGCCATAACCCAGGGGCAGAATTTGGTCGGTTTCCGGAATGTGAAGCACCGGATTTCTGGCGCCCGCCGGCCGGCGGGCCGATACCAGTTCCGAGAGGTCCAGCCGTTGGGCCAGGTCTCCGGGCAGCAGGGCGTCCCAACCCTCGGGTTTTTCCTCCACCACGGCATCATGGGTTTCCAGAAAATGGCGGGCGAAACGCGCCGGCAGGCCCTCCTCCGTTTCGACGGGCGAAGCATCAAATCTCATAACTGTCCTCGAAAAGTTTGTCGTCCAGTTCCCGGGTCTTGAGATAACTGGTCTTGGAGCGTTTCAGTCGGGCGGCCAGTCGGTTGAAGGCCGTTTCCCGGTCCTCTTCGGATTCGGCATCCATCCAGATATCGTACACCATGTCGGAAAATTCCTGTTCGCCCCGGATTCGACCAAGAATCATGTCGACTTCGCCGATGACCATTTCAAACATGTTGATCTTCTTGTCCAGAATGTCCAGGATGTAATCTTCGATGCTGCCGGCGCCGCAGAAATTGAAAATGGTCACTTCCCGTTCCTGCCCGATCCGGTGGATGCGGCCGATGCGCTGTTCGATCTTCATGGGGTTCCAGGGCAGGTCGTAGTTGATCATCTGGTTGCAGAACTGAAGGTTGCGGCCTTCGCCGCCGATTTCCGTGGTCAGCAGGATGTCGGTTTCCTTCTGGAACCGATCCACCTGAACGTCTTTTTCGGCGTTGCTCAGGGACCCGTGGAAGAGGCAATGGTCCCTGTCGTTGTCCGTCAGGAATTCGGACAGATGGGCCAGGGTGCCGAGGTATTTGACGAAGATAATGAGTTTGCCCGGATTGGCGCCGAGAATATCCAGAAGCATCCGGTTTTTACGGGTTTTCTTGATGCCGTCGCACAGCTTCAGGATGGCCCGGATCTGCTTTTCCTGCTGTTCGGACAGATCCCCTTTTTCCATGCGTCGTTGAAGCGTGAGCTGAACCGCCCGGGGGGAGGACCCGGCTTCGGCCAGCAGGTTTTTGAGCAGCATCCGGTTGACGCCCCGGATCTTGGCCATCTCCCGTATCAGGGCGTCGATGCCCTCGTAAAGGGCCCGCTCTTCGTCGGTGGGATCGACCCGGAGGGTGTGGGCGAACCGCGGCGGGAGATCGACCTTGGCCACGGCCCGGGTGTTCCGGATCATCACCTCGTCCAGAAGCGACCGGAGCCGTTCCCGGTTTCGGGGATCGGTGGGATCGCCCCGGGTCATGAATTCCTCCCTGAAGGCTGAGGCGGTCTTAAGCTGACCCGGCTTCAAGAGGGTGATGAGGTTGTACAGCTCCATCAGGTTGTTTTCCACCGGGGTCGCCGACAGCAGCAGCAGATATTTCTTTTTCAGGGCATTGACCAGTTTCCAGTTGAGGGTGGTCCGGTTTTTCAGATGATGGGCCTCATCCACGATGACCATGTCCCATTCGCGGCCTGCGACGACATCGAAATTCTTTTTGGATTTGGCCAGGTTGATGGACGATACGATAAAGGGTTCGTTCCAGAACGCCTCGCCTTTGGATTTGAAATCCGGATCATCGGTGGTGGGAACCTCCAGACCGAACTTGGCGGCCATCTCCTGGCGCCACTGGCTGACCAGGGGCGTGGGCGTAAGGATCAGCCCGTTTTCGATCATGCCGCGTTGATAATATTCCGAAAAGACCAGCAGGGCCTCGATGGTTTTGCCCAGGCCCACCTCGTCGGCCAGCAGGGCCCGCCCCCGGAACCGTTTCAGGACTTTGCGCGCGGTCTCTTCCTGGTACCAGAGGGACTCGACGTTCCGAAGCCCGCTGAGGCAGATCAGCCGGTCGAAGGTTTCATTGAGCCGGACCTGATAGGCCTCCAGGGCCAGCCGGTAATGGCCCTCGGTGGTCTGAAGCCCTTCCGAAAAGGTCGCTTCCAGCCCGTGGGTGTCGATGTGGACCGACACGGGAATGGGAACATCCTGACGCGGCGGGTGGACGGTGGCGATTTCCGGCGACGGCGACGGGGGTTCCGTCTCTCCCGCCGCCGTTCCGGTTTCCGCGGGTTGGGGCTCCGAGAGGTTCTTCGAGACAACAGGGGCGGGTCGGGACGCCAAATCCATCCGGAATAGGGCGTAATTTTTCATGCCATCCAATGAATTTTGCAGCTGCTTTTTCTGTCGGGCAGGCAAGCGCCGGGCCTTGTCCATGGCCCGGTCGGCTACAGCGACCGCATCCATGTAACGGTCCCGATCGATCAGCAGGCGGCAATACCGGCGCAGATCGTCCGCCGGCAGGTCCGTCAGTTCGTCCAGACGCGCCAGAGCCTGCAATGTCGCCGCCGGCTTGTCCAGATGATCCCCCAATTGCCCCATGAACCGGAGGGCGTCCACATCGTCCGGAAACAACCGCAGAGCCCGCTTGACCAGTTCAAGGGCTTTTTCCGGGTTCTTCCGGGCGTACCATTCGGCTTCGCCGAGCAGGAATTCGAATTTTTCCTGCTGACTCTCCTGGGTCCTCCGGGTCTGCCGCTCTTTGAGTTTGGCTTTCCGCTTCTGCTTTCGTTTCTGGTCTTTGGTTTTTGCCATTCCGTCATTTCCCCTGTGCGTGCAGCGGCCGATCCAGCCCTTTGAACGCCGTCTCGGACATGATCTCCGCCAGGGTGGGATGGGCGTGGATGGTGTCGGCGCTCTCCTC
>JAABTD010000246.1 GCA_011390065.1 Desulfobacteraceae bacterium | reverse complement strand
GTGGATAGTGGATAGTTGATAGTGGATAGTGGATAGTGGATAGTGGATAGTGGATAGTGGATAGTGGATAGTGGATAGTGGATAGTGGATAGTGGATAGTGGATAGTGGATAGTGGATAGTGATTAGTGGTTAGTGGTTAGTTGCAAGCCACAAGCCACAAGCCACTAACCACCATACATAAGGAGAATTCAATGTTCAAAGAACCGATCAAACAACCGCATGAAATTGTCGACGAGGGCATTTTAACGGGCGCCTCGCGGTTGACCAACGAAAAGGTGCGGCAGGTCGTCAACGAGGTGATCAAAAACGAGACCGGCTCCCGGTTCAAAACCTATGTGGAAACCTGCATCCACTGCGGGCTCTGTTCCGAAGGGTGCCATTATTACCTGTCCCATGACAAGGACCCCATCTATTCGCCGGCCGGCAAAGTGAAGCAGACGGTGTGGAAAATGCTGCACAAAAAGGGCGACGTGGGGGTGGAAGAGATCAAACGGATGGCCGAGATCGCGGCCACCGAGTGCAACCTGTGCCGGCGGTGCGCCATGTACTGCCCCTTCGGCATCGATGTGGCTTACCTGATGACCGTGGTCCGCCGGATCACCCACAAGCTGGGGATCACGCCCCGCTACATCCAGGACACGGCCCACAGCCACGCGGCCACCATGAACCAGATGTGGGTCAAGGAAGACGAGTGGATCGACACCCTCCAGTGGCAGGAGGAAGAGGCCAGGGACGAGGTCCCCAACATCCGGATTCCCCTGGACAAGGAAGGGGCGGAGATCATGTACTCGGTGATCGGGCCGGAACCCAAGTACCGGGCCCAGCTCATCTACCAGATGGCGGTGATCATGAACGCCGCCGGCATGGACTGGACCATGCCCGCCACTCCGGGATGGGACAATTCCGACATGGCCATGTACACCGGCGACAGCGAGATCATGGGCCGGGTCAAAAAGGTCCATTTCGACACCGCCATCCGTCTGCGGGCCAAACGGATCGTCATGGGCGAGTGCGGCCACGCTTTCCGGTCGGTTTACGATGTGGGCAACCGGTGGCTGGGATGGAAAATGCCGCCGATCCCCATGGTTCACGCCATCGAGTTTTACGCAGAGTTGTTTGAACAGAAAAAACTCCGGATTCCCGAAAAATTCAAAACGCCGGTGACCCTCCATGATCCGTGCAACGTGATTCGGGGCCGGGGCCTCCACGAGCAGGCCCGGTACGTGGTCAACCAGATCTGCGACACTTTCATCGAAATGATCCCGAACCGGGAGCACAACTATTGCTGCTGCGCCGGCGGGGGGGTCATCAATTGCGGCCCTCCCTACAAAAACACCCGGGTGGACGGCAACAGGGTCAAGGCCGAGCAACTTTTCGCTGCCAAGGCCCGGGGCGCCAAGACCATCATCGCCCCCTGTCACAACTGTCACGGCGGGTTGGAGGACATCGTGGAACACTACGGGCTCGGCATGAACATCAAGTTTCTGGCCGACATCATCTACGAGATCATGGAAAAACCGGCATAGGGAGGCGACGATGATGAAACGATATGGTTTTGCATTAGCGGCGTTGGGTATGATATGTCTTGTCGCGGCGCTGGCGGGCTACGCCCAGGAAGACGTTCAGTACGTGGCGGACACCGGCTTTCACGAGAAACTCCGGCCGCCGGTCTATTTCGCTCATGAGGAGCACAACGAGCGGGCCGAGATCTGGGACTGCGGTTTGTGCCATCACTACTACGACGAAGCGGGCGTCAAGGTGGACGACTGGACCACCGAAGACATGGAATGTTCGGAATGCCATCTGCCCGCAGACGGCGATCCGATCCCCCTGGCCACCCAATACCATCTGAGGTGCAAGGGGTGTCATGCGCAGGCCAAGGAAGGGCCGGTGCAGTGCAGCGAATGCCATCGCAACCGCTAATTTTTCAGAAAGCGAGGTCTATCATGGCAAAGAAGATACTGGTGGTCGACGACGACCCGGTCATCGTGAAATATCTGGTCAGCGTGTTCGAGGACAACGGATATGAAACCTGCACCGCCGATACGGGGACCGAGGCCTACGAAGTCCTGGAACGGGAGAAACCCGACCTCATCACTTTGGATCTGGAGATGCCCGAAGAATGGGGCACCCGATTCTACCGGAAGTTCACCAAGCATGACGAATACAAGGACCTGCCGGTGATCGTGATTTCCGGGCTGTCCGGGCGGCACCAGGCCCTGAAGAACGTGGTGGCGGCCCTGGCCAAGCCCTTTGACCCGGACAAGGTCGTGGCCCTGGTGCGCAAGACCATCGGAGATCCCTGATCAGTGTCGGAGAAAAAGCAGATACTCCTGGTGGATGACGAGCCGGGCATCCGGACCACCCTGTCCATTTCGCTGATGGACATGGGGTATGAGGTGGAGACGGCGGAAAGCGGCGAACGGGCGCTGGAGATGTTCGATGCCGAAAATCCGCCCATCGTTCTCACGGACATCAAGATGCCCGGCATCGACGGCATCGAACTGCTCCGCAAAATCAAGGGATTGAACCCCGACGCCGAAGTGATCATGATCAGCGGCCACGGCGACATGGAACTGGCCATCGAGTCCCTGAAAAACGAAGCCACCGATTTCATCACCAAACCCATTCGCGACGACGTGCTGGAAATCGCCCCGACACGCGCCAACGACCGCATCGCCATGCGTCGTCGCCTTCGGGAATACACCGAGAACCTGGAGGAAATGGTCCGGGAGAAATCGGAAAAACTGGTCGCCGCGGAACGGCTCCTGGCTCTGGATCAGGCGGTGGAGGGGTTGTCGTCGGCCATCTGGGGGCTGGCCGGGGAGATCGACGGCGACCTGAAGTATTTCAACGAGCTGCCCTGTTTCGTCTCCCTTCACAGCCGGGATCTCAAGGTGCTGGCGGTCAACGAACTCTACCGGGATCGGCTGGGGAACCGGGTGGGCGCCGATTCCTGGACCGCCTACGTCGGGGCCGCGAACCAACCGGGACGGTGCCCGGTGGGCCGAACCTTTGAAACCGGGCAGGGCCAGCGTTCGGAGGAAACCATCCGTCGCAGCGACGACGGGGGCGATGTCAAGACGCCGGTCATCGTCCACACCGCCCCCATTCGGGACACCGACGACCGGGTGGCGCTGGTCATCGAGATCGCCGCCGACGTCACCCAGTTCAACCGGCTCCAGGAAGAACTCCGGACGATCCGCCGGAAATACCGGCTCCTGTTCGACGAGGTCCCCTGCTATATTTCCGTCCAGGATCGACATCTGAAGGTGACGGAGACCAACCGCCGGTTCAAGGAGGATTTCGGGGGAGGGCAGGGCGAATTCTGCTACAACATCTACAAAGGGCGGACTGATCCCTGCGTCGACTGCCCGGTCATGGACACCTTTTCAGACGGGAAATCCCATTCAAAAGAAGCCGTCGTCCGGTCCCGGGACGGGGAGCAGATCAACGTCCTGATCTGGACCGCGCCGCTCAGGAACGCCGCCGACGAGGTCACCCACGTCATGGAGATGTCCACCAACATCACCCAGCTCCACAAGCTCCGGGACCAGCTCTCGGACCTGGGGCTGCTCATCGGCTCGATTTCCCACGGCATCAAAGGGATGCTCACGGGGCTCGACGGCGGGGTCTACCTGCTCAACCGGGGATTTGCCAAAGACGACCGGGAGATGATCGAAGAAGGCTGGGACACGGTCAAACTGGTGATCGAGCGGATCAGGGCCATGATTCTGGACATTCTTTATTACGCCAAGGAACGGGATTTGAAATGGGAGCGGGTCGACGTCCTCTCCTTTGTCTCCGACGTGGCCGAAACCTTCGCTCCAAAGATCGGCGAGGCCGACATCCGGTTTCAGACGGATTTCGATGACAGCCTCGGCGAATTCGAGATCGACCCCGGCGTGGTGCGGTCGGCTCTGATTTCCATCCTGGAAAACGCCATGGAGGCCTGCGTCGAAGACAACGAAAAAGAATCCCACGCCATCCGGTTTTCGGTCCACCCGGACGACGGCGACATCGTCTTCACTATCGCCGACGACGGCGTGGGCATGGACAAGGAGACCCTCGATTCCCTCTTCACCCTTTTTTTCTCCATGAAAGGTCAGAAAGGGACGGGGCTGGGGCTGTTCGTATCAAAGAAGATCATCAACCAGCACGGCGGCGCGATTCACGTTTCATCGGAACCGGGCGAAGGAACGACGTTCACCATCCGCATGCCGAAAAAATTGCCGGAGTCGGTTAAAGGGTCGTGAGGGGCGGCGCGCTTCAAATTTTTTCACGCATTCCCTTCTTTCCCCTGCGCTTCCCACCAGTTTTCCGCATCCTTCAGATCATTGAAATCAAAGAGGCTTTCCCCGAATTTATCGAGAATATCCAGTTTTGAATTTTGCAATTTTTCTTCCAGGGCCGGAGAAATCTTGCCGAAGCGTTTGTTCAGCAACTTCTGGATCAACACCATCCTACCTTCCAATTTACCTTCCAATTTACCTTCCAATTTACCTTCCAATTTACCTTCCAACTTTCCTTCCGTCCACCCTTCCTGTTTTATTCTTTCGGCGATAGTCATCGCAATCCTCCTTGCATTTTTATTTTCGATCACGTCGAGGCCACGGTCGATATATTCTCGATCATCGTCTCTGGCATGGTAGGTGTAACGCAGCATCCATTCCAGAAATTCGAGCTGTACTTTTTGGTCATCGATGCCGCTGAGATACGCCGCGGCCTGGACAAACCGATCGCCATAGTCGTCGTCGAAAATATGCTTCATCAAATACAGCACCACGCCCAGCGCCATGTAATCACCAAGCAAAAGACGCTCATCCGGATAATCGCCAAGATTGTAGAGTTCATACGAGAAGTTCGGGATGTACGACTCGATGTCACCTTCCATTTCGATGATGCCATGCATCGTTTTGGGCGCGTTCCAGGGGTTTCGGCCATGGTAGAGCACGGCCGGCAGAACCGGCGGCAGGCGCTGGGCCTTTGGATCTCTTTCGAGGAACTCCCTCCACAGGTTCGACATATAACACAGCAAACGGAAAACAATCCAGCGATCCGGCGTACTCTGGTGCTCGAAGAGAATGTAGAGGAATGCAGTTTTTCCCCTGATCCGCGTCCGATAGACGATGTCCGAATGCTTTTCCTTCAGCTTTTCATCTACATAGCTTCGGTTGTTTAGTTTCAAATACCTGAAATCGATCAGCCTTACGATCTTTTTTGGAAAATAATGCCGGAAAAAGCTTTTGGCCAGATCCCGCTTCTGGAATGCCGCCTTGAACGCCGCGTCATGGGGCGTTGCCGTCGATTTTTCGAATTCGTCGCCGATGGCGCTCATTGCATCGTCCCCTTTCCCGGAATCGTCAATTTCGTGTTCATTAATCGTTTATACATAAATGACGGCCAAAGTTCAAAAACAATATTCAACGAAGCCGTCGTCCTCCCCGTCGGTGATGGCGCGGCGGCACATGTTCTCGGTGAGCGGTCCCGCCCATAAGATTGTATTTGACCGGGAAAAAGATTTCCCTTAGAAAGGCAACGTAGAGGTCAAGAGCAAAATGCTGGCGCTTCAGTCGCGATTCGTCCATCGACGCGTCATGCCGGCGTTGCATTAAAAAATGTGATTTCAATTGTTTGCACCCAAAGCCATCAAAAGGAGCGACCCTATGCCGGGATTAACCGACGCCATCCAAAATAAGATGCTGCGCCACCATGTTCCCACCCATCTTCTGGAAAAGGTCCAGAACCTGGCGACCCAGGTCCGGGAAGGGGCCTATGCGTCCCGCATCGACACTCAGGACATGAAAGGCGACGCCGCGACCCTGGCTGACGGGGTCAACGCCGCCGTGGCCCGGATGGCCGAACAGATCGAGCTGTACGAGGCCATCCTGGACGCGCTGCCGTTCCCCCTGTCCGTCACCGACCCGGAGATGAACTGGACTTTCATCAACAAGGCCTCGGAAAAGGTCACCGGCCACAAGCGCGAAGACGTCCTGGGCAAGCAGTGCCACACCTGGAACGCGGACATCTGCCGGACGGAGCGGTGCGGCATCGCCATGCTCCGGAAAGGAGAACCCACCACCTACTTCACCCAGCCCGGCCTGGATCGGGATTTCCAGGTGGATGCGGCCTACCTGTACGGCCGGGACGGCCGGAACCTGGGTCACATCGAGGTGGTCCAGGACATCACCCGGCACAACCGGATGAAAGAAGATGCCGAGGAGCGGGCCTTCTGGTACGAGTCCATTATCGACGCCATTCCGTTTCCGGTGTCCGTCACCGACATGGACATGAACTGGACCTTTCTCAACAAGGCCACTGAGAAAATCACGGGCCTGAAGCGGGAGGAGGTGGTCGGAACCCCCTGCAACCAGTGGAACGCCGACATCTGCCGGACGGAAAAATGCGGCATCGCCATGCTCCGGAAGGGCATTTCCACTTCCTATTTCGAACAACCCGGGCTGGATAAAAACCTCCAGGTGGATGTGGCCTACCTGAAAAACAGGGAGGCCCGGAACATCGGCCATATCGAGGTGGTTCAGGACGTCACCGCCACCACCCGGCTCCAGGAATACCTCCAGCAGGAGATCGACCGGCTGGCCGAAAACCTCCACAAACTGGCCGGCGGCAGCCTCGCCTTTGACGTGGAACTGCAACCCACCACCGAACACACCGAAGCCGCCGGCCAGTTGATCCGGAAAATCAACGAAAGCCTGGTCGCGGCGGGCGACGCCGTTTCCCTGATGATTGCCGACGCCAACGACCTGGTGGAGGCGGCGGTCAACGGCCGGCTGGACACCCGGGCCGATCATGAAAAGCACAGGGGCGAGTATGCGCGAATCATCCAGGGCTTCAACCGCACGCTGGACGCCGTGATTTTCCCCCTTCAGGTGGCGGCCGACTACATCGCCAGAATCTGTCGCGGCGAAATACCCGACCCCATCGAGCGCGAATACCTGGGGGATTTCGACGACATCAAACAGAACCTGAATCAGTTGATCGGGGCTTCCGCCAACATCGTGCGCGTCGCCGGACGAATCGCGGAAGGAGACCTGACCGTTTCCATTGAAAAACGTTCGGCCGAAGATGAGTTGATGCAGACCCTTCAGGCCATGGTGCAGAATCTTTCCGAGATGACCACGTCCATTCAGCGTTCGGCCCATCAGTTGACCATGGGCAGCTCCCAGGTCAGTTCCAGCGCC
>JAABTD010000245.1 GCA_011390065.1 Desulfobacteraceae bacterium | reverse complement strand
CTGGCGCCGGCTTTATCGACGCGGACGGGACCCTGGTCATCTACGCCTCCACCCAGAACCCCCACTACGACCACAAGGAAGTCGTCTCCCTGCTGGGCCTGCCCGACGACCGGGTCCGGGTCATCCAGGCCGCCACCGGGGGCGGATTCGGGTCCAAGCTCGATCTAAACGTCCAGGGATTCATCGGCCTGGCGCTGCACCATCTGAAACGGCCGGTCCGATGCGTTTACACCCGGGAGGAATCCTTTCTGGCCACGGCCAAACGCCATCCCCTCATCATTCGGATGACCTCGGGCGCCGACGCCGAGGGGCGCGTCCGGGCGCTGAAGGCCCGCATCATCTGCGACACCGGCGCCTACGGCTCCTACGGCATCGCCGTAGCCGGCCGCTCGGCGGTCCACGCCACCGGCCCCTACGAAGTGGCGAACGTGGACGTCGAAAGCCATTGCATCTACACCAACAATCCCTTCTGCGGCGCCATGCGGGGGTTCGGCGCGCCCCAGATCGCCTTTGCCCATGAAAGCCAGATGGACCTCCACGCCGAAGACCTGGGCATCGACCCGCTGGAAATCCGCCTCGGAAACGCCCTTGATGTCGGTTCCACCACCGCCACCGGCCAAACCCTGAAGGCCAGCGTGGGCATCCGGGACTGTCTGGAAGCCATCCGGCCCCATTACCGAGAGGCGATGGAAGACTGGCTCGCCGGAGATCCCGGTCCCTTCAAAAAGCGGGGCGCGGGCATCGGCGCCATGTGGTACGGCATCGGCAACACCGGAGTCCAGAATCCCTCCACGGCCCGGGTTGAAATGGACCTCGACGGATCGGTCACGCTGTTCACCGGGTGCGCGGACATCGGCCAGGGCTCCACCACGGTTCTTTCCCAGATCGCGGCGGAAACCCTGGGCATCGACAACGACCGGATCCGGATCGTGGTGGGCGACACCAAACTGACCACCAACGCCGGCGCCACGTCGGCCAGCCGCCAGACCTATATCTCCGGAAACGCCGTGAAGGAAGCGGTGGAGAAACTGGCCGACGTGCTCAAGACGGAAGCCGTGAACCGGCTGAAAATTCCCAAATCGGGATTGATGTTCGACGACGGCCATGTGGTCGCGGAAACCGATCCCGGCAAACGGGTCCCCTTCGCGACCCTGGCCCGCCGCGTCCATGACAAGGGCGTCTCGCTTTCCTGGCAGGGCTATTTCGACCCGGAGACCGTCCCCCTGACGCCGGAGGACGGGCAGGGGGTTCCCTACTCGACCTATGCCTTCGCGGCACAGATGGCCCTGGTCACGGTGGATGTCCTTACCGGCGAAACCACGGTGGAAAAGATCGTCGCGGCCCACGACGTGGGAAAGGCCATTCACCCGGAAAACGTGATCGGCCAAATTTGCGGCGGCGTCGGCATGGGGCTGGGGTTTGCGCTCATGGAGGCATTCGAGCCGGGCAAGACCGTTTCACTGAAGGATTACCACATCCCCACCTGCGCCGACATGCCGGAGATCGTCCCCATCATCGTCGAATCGCCGGAACCGTCCGGACCCTTCGGCGCCAAGGGGGTGGGGGAACCGGCGCTGATTCCCACGGCGCCGGCCATCGTCAACGCCCTGGCCCAGGCCCTGGGGGCGCGCATCCACGAACTGCCGGCCAGCCTGGAGCGGGTGCTGGAAGCCAGCGTGGCGGCCGGTCATTTCGGGCCGGAAAGAAGCCGCCGCTGAAACATCGCCGACTTGACGGGGGATCATCCACCGGGGTAGAGTTCCGCATATCGGGGGATGGTCTCCCGCGTTACCAACCGTTTACCCAACAGGAGGTTCAAATGGTCATGCGCAAAGGTTTCATCGGCTTTCTCATCGCGTTGACGGTCCTGGCGGTCGTCCCGTTCGCCGCAACCGCCGCCGACACCATGCACATCAAATTCAGCACCTGGCACCCGCCCGCCAGCCGGGAGGTGAAAAACGTCTGGCAGCCGATGCTGGAGGAACTGAAAAAGCGGAGCAACGGGCGGATCACCTACACCCTCTATGCCGGCGGGGCCTTGGGCAAGGGGCCGGAGCATTTCGACATCGTCAAGAACGGGTTGTCGGATATGGGCTATTTCACGGCCACGTGGACGCCGGGGCGGTTTCCCCTGAGCGATGTGCTGTCCCTGGCGGTGCAGGTGGAAGGCAAGGACGTGGGCACCGACATCGGCAACGCCACCTATGAGAAGGTTCTTAAACAGGAGTTCGAAGGGGTCAAGGTCATCGAACTCAACGGCTGCATCTCGGCCTACCTCTGGACCACCAAACCGGTCCGGACCCTGGAAGACTGCAAGGGACTGCGAATCCGATCCCCCGGCGGGCACCAGACTCATTATATCGAGTCCCTGGGCGCCGAACCGGTCTTCATGCCCCTGAGCGACGTGTACATGGCCATGGAAACCGGGACCATCGACGGGTTGGTCACCTGTCCGCCGCTGGTGCTGGCCTTCAAACTCTACGAGGTCGCCAGGCACGGCGCGCTGGCCACCTTCGGGTGCGTCACCGAAGGCGTGGTCATGAACCAGAAAAGCTGGGATCGCGCCCCGGACGATCTCAAACCCATCATCATGGAGGTGGCGGGCAATCCCTTCGCCGCCACCGGCGGGTTGAATACGGAAGCCTATAAGGTGATGATGGAAGATCTGAAAAAACACGGCGTGGACCTTTACCGGCTTCCGCCGGAGGAGGCTCAACGCTGGTATGCGCTCTTCCAGGAAGACACCCGGGAATGGATCGAGCGGCTGGAGGAAAAGGGGCTGCCAGCCGGTGAAGCCGTTGCGGTTTACAACGACGAGTGCAAAGCCCACGGCGTCGAATGCGTGGCCTGCCCCGCGCTGCCGCTTCGGAAAAAGCAGTAAAAAACGGGAGAAGGGGATCGACATGACCGGAACATTCGCGGCCATTCGACGGATCGTTCAGAAAATCACCCGGGGTCTTTGCGCCGGTTGCATGTTCATCCTCTTCCCCATGATGTTTTTGACCACCGCCGACGTCGTCGGCAGGGCCTTCTGGTCGCATCCGATCAAAGGGACCCTGGAAATCTCCAGCTACATGCTCTCCGTCTTCGTTCTGGCGGGCATGGCCTACACCCAGCAGGTCAAGGGGAACGTCCAGGTCGATTTTTTCGTCCTGAGATGTCCGGAGCGGCTTCAGCACCTGCTCAACGCCCTGACGACCCTGCTCTGCCTGGCGGTGGTCGGCGTCATCGTCTGGCAGGGCGCGCAGGATGCCTGGGACGAGACCACGGTGTCGGACATGCTCCGCATTCCCCAGTGGCTTTTTAAAATGATGGTCCCGGTGGGCGGCGTTCTGCTGGCCCTGGAATTCATCTTCGATCTCTCCGATTCCCTCAAAAACGTTTTTAAGCCATCCCCCACGACATCCCCCACGAGATCCACATGACAGATCCGGTCACCGTCGGCATCGTCGGCACAATTTTATTGTTTGTCCTGCTCTTCCTGGGCATGCCCATCGCCTTCGCCCTGTTCCTGGTGGGGGGCGGGGGCATCGCCTACCTGGCGTCTTTCGGGGCGGCCATGCCCGTCATGGCCAGCACCCTGTACGAGGTCGCCGCCTTTTATCCCTACATCGTCATCCCGCTGTTCATCGTCATGGGCGGGTTCGCGGGCAGTTCCGGCATGACCCGGGATTTGTACGCCATGTTCGAGAAATGGCTGCGCCGCCTCCCCGGCGGCCTGGGGATCGCCACCATCGCGGCCTGCGGCGGGTTTGCCGCCGTCTCCGGGTCGTCGGTGGCCACGGCCGCCGCCATGGGGACGGTGGCCTATCCGGAAATGGAGCGGTTCGGTTACGATCCGAAGCTCTCCACGGGCAGCATCGCGGCCGGCGGCACCCTGGGATTTCTCATCCCCCCGTCCATCGGCTTCATCGTCTACGGCATGCTCACGGAGCAGTCCATCGGCAAGCTGCTCATCGCCGGGATCGTGCCGGGGTTTCTCCTGACGCTGGCCTATATTCTCATCATCGTGGTCCTGGTCCGGATGAAGCCGTCGCTGGCGCCGGGGGCGGGCGAAGCGGCCCCCTGGCGGGAAAAGTGGCGGGCCCTGTATCGGGTATGGGAACCGGTGGCGGTGTTCGTCACCGTTATCGGCGGGATCTATCTCGGCGTTTTCACGCCCACGGAAGCCGGCGCCGTCGGCGCCGTCATTTTGTTCGGGTTCGCCCTTTTCAAGGGCAAACTCAGCCGGGCGAACCTGATGGACGCCCTGTTCAACACCACCCGCATATCGGTGATGGTGCTGCTGCTGGTGGCCGGGGCCAATGTATTCAGCTATTTCCTGGCGCTGACCACCATCCCCATGCAGGCGGCCTCCTGGGCCGCGAACCTGGAGACGTCGCCTTACGTCATCCTGGTCCTTTTCATCCTCATGTACCTGTTTCTGGGGTGCTTTCTCGACGCCATCTCCATGATGGTCCTCACCATGCCGGTGATCTACCCCGTCATCCTCGAACTCCAGTTCGATCCCATCTGGTTCGGCGTCTTAGCGGTGCTGATGATGGAGGCCGGCCTCATCACCCCGCCCATGGGCCTCAACATCTTCACCGTGGCAGGCGTGGCGCCGGAGGTGCCCATCGTGACCATCTTCCGGGGGGTCTTGCCGTTTCTCATTTCGATTTTCATTATCGTGCTGCTGATCGTCGTGTTTCCCGGCATCGTGCTTTACCTGCCCGGGGCCATGTAGGCAGGGTTATCGCCCCTCCGTTTCCGACCGGTACAACCCATAGACCAACAACCGCCGCCAGATCTTTTCCTTCATGGTCCCGGGACGCGTCAGCCCCATCCGGCCCAGGGCGGTCTCTTCTTTCTTTAAATCGATGCCGTTCGTGAAAGCGGCCGCCAGTGCACGGGCCCGGCCCATCCGGGTGGCGGTGCGCTCCTTCAGCCATTTCAGGGCTTCGGCCAGTCGCTGTTCCGTCTCGTCCAGTTCCGAACCAAAAGGGTAGGGGGGCAGCAACCCCTCCCGGCGGGCTTCGCCCAGGGCCTCCCGGACCCGTCCGGGGAGATTGTTCCGAAACCGTTCCGGAATCGTGAAATCGGACGGGACTTTGCCGGCGGATTTGGCCTGTTGCAGCAGGGATTCCTGGAATCGCGAATCGGCGATGGAGAGCATGGCCGCGGCGACGTCCATGTCCGATTGATCCCGCAGATCGGCGACGCCGTATTGGGTGACGACCATGTCCCGCATGTGGCGGGGGGATGTGGCCGTGCCGCAGGAGAAGCGGATGTTGGAGGTCAATCGCCCCTTGTGCATCCGCGCGGCGGAGACGGAAATGATCGACCGGGCGCCGTCCAGGGCGTGGGCCTGGGCCACGAAGTTGTACTGGCCGCCCACGCCGCTCACCACCCGGCCGTCTTCCAGGGTGTCGGAGACGGTTTCGCCCAGCAGGGTGACCATCATGGCGTCGTTGATGAACCGCGCGTCCCGGCGGTCCCGCCGTCTCTGTGCTTCATCCTCGCCATAGAGGTCGTTGGTGAAGGAGACGGCCCGCATCCTGAACCGGTCCCGCTCGTCCGGCGCCATCTCCCGAAGTCCCTGGTAGAAATCCAGGGGGCCGAGGAAAAAGGCCCCGTGGAGGATCGCCCCGTCTTCGGCCTCCCGCCGCAGCACGCCGCGGCGGTAGAGGTCCAGGAAGGCCGGGCTGAACATTTCGGTGGCCGCATAGAGCCCTTCCCGGAAGGGATTGCAGTCGAGGGTGGCCCGGACCGCCGGGTCGGGGATGGTCCGGTCGATCAGCTCGCAGAAGCGGTCGTTTTGCGTATGGCGCAGCACCAGGGCCCAGGCAACGGCGTCGGCCATGGTGCCGATGCCGATCTGGATCGTCCCGCCGTCCCTGACCAGGCCGGCCACATGGAGGGCCGCCGCATGGTCCTCCAACGGAACCGCCTGGCGGGGCGGAGCGAAAAGGGGAAACTGAACGTCCGGCCCGTCGAGGATGTGGTCGAATTCCGACGCCGCCAGGGCCGCTTCGCCGCCCATGAAGGGGAGTGCGTCGTTGACCTGGCCGGCGAAGACCAGCGGGTTTTTGGATCCCCGGCGGTTCCGGATGTGAGGCAGCAGCTCCAGGGTGATGTCGGAGTTGCAGCTCAGGCTGAAGCGCCCGTCGCCGCCGTCCCCCTCGCCGGCCACCAGTTGGCCCAGGACGTTGATCCCGGAATTCAGGATGGCCCGGGCCGCATGGGTGTAGTTGAGGCTGGCGTAGTGTTGCTGCACGTAGGGCGCGTCGAGCCAGCGACCGGGCATGATGTAGAACTCCGAGACCGAGATGTTGTCCGGCAGGGTTCCCTCCCGCATGGGCCGGGCGTAGGCCGGGTCCGGGAAGTCGCCGAAAAGCCGCTCGATGATGGGGTCCAGGAGGCGGCGGCCCAGTTCCGATCCGCTCCGGGGCTTTTCCAGGGTCAGGGCGGTGAGGATACTGAGGCGGATGCCGCGATCCGCTTCGGCCCGCCGGTAGAGGGCGTTGACGATGTGGTTGGCCTTGCCCAGGGCCAGGGGCAGTCCCAGGATCACCTCCCGGCCCACCGTCTCCAGGATGGCGTCGACGCAGCGATGGGGGTCGGCGTGGTACCGGGGATCCCCCATCTCAGGATCCGCCTTCCAGCCGGTCCCAGCCTTCATCGGGCCGGAACCGGTCGCCATGGCGGTCGGCCAGCCCTGAAAGCGTTTTCCGAATCTCGACGACGCCCCGCTTTTGGGCGTAATGGATCGGGCCGCCCCGGAACGGCGCGAATCCGGTCCCGAAGACCATGGCCCCGTCGACGATCTCCGGATCGTCGGTCACCCCCTCCCGTAGGAGCCGGACGCAGGCGTTGACCATGGGCAGGATGAGCCGGTCGGCCGTCTCCGGGTCCGGATCGGGCGCCTCGGGGTTCTTTTTGGGTTTGCCGTCTTCGTAGACGTAGAGTCCCTTTTCCGATTTTTCGCCCAGATGACCGTCTTCGACCTTTTGGCTCACCCAATCGGGGATGTCGGGGACCGGTTCGTCGAGGCTGTCCCGCAGTACGCCGGCCACGTCCACGCAGATGCCCAGCCCCACCTTGTCGGCCAGGGTGATGGGGCCCATGGGCATGCCGAAGTCCTCGGCGGCCCGGTCGATGGTCTCGGGGGCGATCCCCTCGTCCATCATCAGCAGGGCCTCCAGCAGGTAGGGCATCAGGGCCCGGTTGACCAGGAACCCCGGCGCGGACCGGACCGGCGC
>JAABTD010000244.1 GCA_011390065.1 Desulfobacteraceae bacterium | reverse complement strand
TCTTGTGGGGTCCCGCCGGATATCGATGGGATCTTTGGGTTCAAGGAAAGGGTCCCACTTCTCATAGCCCTTTTTAAGGACATGTTTCCGGCGCCGCTCGGACATCCCTTCCAGGACGGCCCGTTTTCGCTCTTCGATCTGCTCGGGTGAAAACTCATCCATGGGCCTTCTCCTCTTTTTCCTTGTTTCCAGGGTTGGCCGCTTCCATTCCCAGATATGCTTCATTGTAGATTGTCAACAGCGCCATTGACAATGGCACGAGAATATCCGCCATTTTTTTGTGGCGGGTGGGGGTCGACTTCACCAGTCGTTCAGAGATGTCATACAATTTGTCGTGGAGATTGTCCATATTCACCGTGGGGTAGGGCTCTCCAGGCACAAATCCGGACAAGCCGCAGGTATGGGCTTTCCCCCCGATGGCGGTGGGGATGCCATAGAGCCGACAAGTAATTGGACGGTATTCGTATAAATCGCACCGATCATCTTCGTTCAGCAGGGGGCAGCGAACCCGTTGTTCCGCCACATGGTCGAGGATGGCGCTCTGATCTTCGCCGGACTCCATCCGTTTATATGCGTCGCGTTTAATTTTATAGGTCTGGCGGTCTGCCAGATTGGCCTTTTCATTCAATGCGGCCCGTTCTTTCTCATCCAGCCGTTGATGGTATTTGTGATTAATATAAAGGGCCTCTATAAGGGTCAGGTCGAAAAGCGCATGACAACAGTCGGCGCAACCGACCTCACACCGAACGCAATCTCCGTATTGTTCCTGCACTCGGTTGAATGTGGCGTCCACTATATTCCGCAGCGTTTCATACTCTTGGAAAAACGGTTCAAAATCAATGTCCATGCTAAATGTTCTCCTTTAATATAGATACGTTAGAGGACAATGTTCCACGTGGAACATTGTCGCCCTTATTTTCCAATGCAGAATTGACTGAATATCCGATCCAGGATATCGGGTGGCGCGGCGTCTCCGATGACCTCGCCGATGGCGCGGTGGGCCTCCTGGAGATCGATGGCGATCAATTCATCGTCAGCCCCATCTCGAATCCCCGACAGTGCTCTTTGCAGCGACTCGAGCCCAGATGTCAGGGCTTTATGTTGCCGAAAGTTGGGGAGCGCCGAAGCATCGTCCTGGAAATTGCCGATGGCGACGCGCCGAATAACCTCGCGGAGCTGATCGATCCCGTCGCCGTAGAGAGCCGAGGTCTCCACAAGCCGTGATCGCCGCCAAGTCTCTGGCAATGCGGGCGAAGAACCGTTTTGGATGAGATCTCGTTTATTGATAACGATAATGCGCTCCTTGCTTTGCGTCAAATCATAGACTGAGGCATCCTCCCTGGACAGCGGTTGACTGCCGTCCAGAACGAACAAAATCAGATCGGCGGTCTCGATGGATCGACAGGTCTTTTCGACGCCAATGGCCTCCACCGGGTCATGGGACTGATGAATGCCTGCCGTATCCATCAGAAGGATGGGAATGCCGTCAATGCAAAGGGGCGCTTCGATAACGTCTCGGGTCGTGCCGGGAATATGGGTTACAATGGCCCGTTCGTCTTCCAGCAGCGCGTTCATCAGGCTTGATTTTCCGACATTGGGGCGTCCTACCACCGCCAGCCGGATGCCCTCCCGGAGAAACCGCGCCTTCTCATATCCGCGGCACATCGGCGCTAAAGGACCGATAATGTCGTCTTCCAGCTTTTGGGCGATGGCTTCCGGAGAGATCGCTTCAACGCCGTCTCCAGAGAAATCGATGGCGGCTTCAATCTCGGTCATCAAATCCCGAAGGGCGAAGCGAACGGTTTTCAGCCGATCGCCCATAACGCCCTGGAGTTGGCTGGCGGCGGCGGTCAGGGCGCGGTTTGATTTGGCATTGATTACATCGATTACCGCTTCGGCCTGGGTCAGATCGATGCGCCCATTGAGGAACGCCCGACGGGTGAACTCCCCTGGATCCGCCAGCCGGGCGCCCGATGCCAGAACGCCTTCCAGAATGGTTCGCAGAACAGCCTGGCCGGCGTGGGCCTGGATTTCCACCACATCTTCCCGAGTGTAGGAATGGGGCGCCGTCATCACGGCCAGCAGCACCTCGTCGATGACCTGTTGACCGCCTGGAGCGATGATGTGGCCGTGGTAAAGGCGGTGGGAGACAGGCGTTTCCGGCAGGGGCCGATCTGCGACCCGGCGGAAAAGCCGAGTGGCAATGCTCAGCGCCAAACCCCCTGAAATCCGGACGATGCCGATGCCGCCGTTTCCCGGCGGCGTTGCAATGGCCGCTATGGTATCCATGACCCGATATCAGGTGTTTTTCTTTTTATGCCCTTTTTTCTTGGGAAAGATCACCAATTTTCGGTAAAATCCATCCCCCTGGCTCTGGGTTCGGACCTCAGCATCGTCCCGCAGCGACAAGTGAACAATCCGCCGGTCGTGGGAGTTCAATTGGCCGAGGGTTACCGGTTTGCCGGCGCGTTTGGCTTTTGAGGCAAGCTTGGCGGCCAGTTCTTGCAGTCGGGTGCGACGGCCTTCCAGATAACCTTCGATGTCCACCTGGACGCGGACCCGATCGTCTGCATTCTTGTTGACGATTTTTTCCACCAGATACTGGATCGCTTCCAGGGTCTGGCCGCGCCGCCCGATGAGGACGCCGGCATTTCCGCCCTTGACGTCAAACAGCACCCGTTCAGCATCCCGCTCAACGACGACTTGGGCATCAGTGGTAATAAAATCGATGATCCGTTGCAGCGCTTCGAGCCCTTTTTGCAGCGCCGCTTCCATGTCCTCGTTCAGTTCTATGGGAACGCTTGTCTGGTTGTCAGGCGCCAAAGTCGGCGGCGCCTCCGGCCCCGTGGTTTCTTCCGGCGGCAGCATGGTTTCAGCCGTTGCATCAGGAAGGGGCTCAACCGGCCCCGGAATCGTTCCCGCCGTGGGCGCTTCCGTTATGGCGGGAGCATCGAAGGTTTCTTCCATCAACGAAGAGATGGTGTCGGCGATCTCTTCCTGTTCCGATTTCTGATCGGGTTTCTCGCCAGGTTCCTGATCGGTCGATGCACCGGATTCGGCATTGAGGGATGCATTGCCCGCACCATTCTCCGCGACGGTTCCGGACTTTCCATCCCGCTTTTTGGTGGGCGTTTTATTGGCAGGCAGGGTGACGCGAATGCGCGCTTTTTTGAAACCAACCAGCCCGAAGATGCCGCTGGAGCCGTAGGAGATGACATCGTATTTGAGTTTGTCTTTGGGGATATTGAGTTCTTCGCTCGCTCTTTTAACGGCGGTTTCCACGTGTTTGTCTTCGAATTCCAGAAATTGCGCCATGGGCTGAAACCTCCCTCGCTAAGACTTTTTCTTTGCAATGTAGTATTGCTGCGCGATCGACAGGACGTTGTTCACGAGCCAGTACAAGACAAGTCCGGATGGAAAATTAATAAAAATGAAGGTAAATACGATCGGCAGAAACATCATCATTTTGGCCTGGGTTGGATCGCCTGGCGGCGGCGACATTTTCTGTTGAAGGAACATGGTGGCGCCCATGACGATGGTCAGCACCGGGATGCCGTAAGGCGGTTCCATCAGCGGCACCCAGTTGACATCCAAATTGAACAGCCGATCCGGGGAGGACAGATCGTTGATCCATCCGAAAAAATGGGCGTGCCGCAGTTCGATGGCGCCGTACAACATCCTGTAAAGCGCAATGAAAACCGGAATCTGAAGAATCATGGGCAAACAGCCGCCCATGGGATTGATCTTGTAGGTCTTATACAAGCTCATCAGTTCTTCGTTCATCTTTTTCTTGTCGTCTTTGTACTTATCCCGGATTTTGGCCATTTCAGGCTGGAGCTTCTTCATCTCGTTCATCGACTGGTAGCCCTTGTTGCCCAAAGGCCACAAAATGACTTTGATGAGAATGGTCAGAATGATGATGGCGATCCCATAGTTGGGAATAAACCCATATAGAAAATTCATCGCCCACAGGGCGGGTTTGGCCAGGATGTCGAACCACCCGAAATCGATCACCCGATCCAGTTCCTTGTTCAGGCCGGAAAGAACCTCGAGGCTTTTGGGCCCGAAATAAAGATCGAACTGAAACAGTTCGTCGCCTCCGGAAGGAATGCGCCTGGCGGGGAACATAAACTGAGTCTCAATGATGCCCGTCGGGGTTTTGTCGAAACGGACGCGTGCTTCCGCCGGATGGCGTGGGATGAGCGCCGAAACGAAATACTGTTTCTCCATGGCGATCCACTGAACCTCGCCGGAGATGGGGCCTTCATCTGGAACATTCTTGGGCTTGATCTGTTCCAGGGAGTGATTGACGAGCACGCTGGGACCTTCGAAGGCGTAATGGCCGGCGGCGCCCTCGTCGACTCCGGCAAGCGTAACGACCAGAGGGTCCCTGAGCAGGGCCCCGGAACGGTTGTTCACCCGAACGGTATATCCGATGAGATAGGTGTCGGGCGAAAACGCAAAAGATTTTTCTATCACGACGCCGTCAGGCGACGTCCAGGTGAAGGTGAGGGCATGGGGACGATCTTTCAGGTCGATGCGTTGCCGGTCGGCGCTGACCTGAAAAATCGCGCTTTCCATTCCAAGGGCCGCCTCTCCGGCAAAATCGGTCATGAGGGTGGCGCCGACCGAGCCCGGCACCAGTTCTTTCAAGGGGGCGGTTTTTTCCACCGACTCTCGATAGTTTTTCAGGATAAAACTGGTCAGGACGCCGCCCTGTTCGGAAATCGTCGCCCGGTAAAGGGGCGTGTCGACCGTTATGGTTCGCGCAGGCCGAACGATGTCGGGCTGGGGAGAGGAGGGCGACGTCGCTTCCCCCGTCATGGGTTCAGCGACTGCTTCCGCGCTGGGAGACGGCCGCGGCTGTTCCGCCGGTTTTCCCGCTGTCGGGGTCGCCTCATTCTGGGCGGTCTGGGCGCTCTGTTCTGTCTTTTGAGTGGGTTGAACGGCGTCCCTGTCGATGAAGAAGGTCTCCCACAGGAAAAATACAAGGAAAGAAAGGCCTATGGCTATCAGTATTCGCGCTTGTTCCATTCTCTTATCCTACCTTTCTCGGATAAATGGCGGTTTTTTTTTGGCGTGATGTTGTTCATCGTGGGATTTAGACATCAATAGGGGTTGGCGTTGTTGTCGCGCAGATCTAGGGAACCGGGTCGAATCCTCCGGGGTGAAAGGGATGGCAGCGAAAGACGCGTTTCAACGTCAACACGCCTCCCTTAATCAAACCATGTCGCTGAAATGCCTGGTGGGCGTATTCGGAACAGGTTGGGTAAAAACGGCAGGCGGGTCCCCACAGAGGGGATAGGACGTATTGGTATGCCCGGATAAGCAACAATACAGGGCGGACCGTTATGTGTTGTCTGATGGCGCACACCTCGAAATGCTGTTAAAAAGATTTTCCAGCGATGAAAAGGCGAGGGGCGACGGAAGGTCAGCTGCCGATTTCTTCGCGATAATGTTGATGTCCCAGTTTCCCCGCAGTCGGTGGCGATGCAACCTGAAATATTCCCGGACATACCGTTTGATCCGGTTCCGGGTCGCCGCGCAGCCGACTTTCTTGGTCACGGTAATGCCTAAACGGGACCGATGCAATTGTCCTTGTCCGAAGTTCGCAATAAAATTCGTGTTCTGCACACGCTTTCCCGAAGCGGACAGACGAAGAAATTCATGACGCTTCAGCAGTCTGTCCGCTTTGGAAAAGATGAAGGATCGCAATGGCCATTCCTTAGGTTCGGGCCTCATGTTCGGGCATCAGGGTCCGGCCTCAGGGTCGGGCCGGACAGCTGGATTAGGCCGACAACCGCTTTCTGCCTTTGGCGCGACGTCGGTTGATGATGCGTCTCCCGCCTTTGGTGGACATCCGTTTCAGGAACCCATGGGTTCTTGCACGCTTAATTCTGCTTGGTTGATACGTCCTCTTCATAACGAACACCCCTTAATAATTGAATTTTTAAGCTCCTGTTCCCGAAAGCGGCTACCGGCCGCAGATAGGACCATGTTAAACGATTAACCACTAACCATAATCATAATCGCTCCAATATGTCAACCTCAAAAAAAGTATCGGCGGGTCGAAGCGATCAAGGGATCAATATAATCCCTCTGGCAGAAGACGCAACCCTTGAGCGTCCTTCTCAGCGAAGCGACAAAGATGGATTCGGCCTATGTTTTTCCGCTCCATTTTGCTAAATTGAGAGCGTTCTGATGAAAAGAACTTCTTTATTTTTGAAAGGAATCAGATGTATGACGCCTGAAATGACGCCGCTTTTGCCTACCGATCGGTTTCGGTTTGAATGCGGTGAAGCGGTTCCCTGTTTCAATGCCTGTTGCCGGGATTTAAATCAGTTTCTCACCCCTTACGATATCCTGCGGTTGAAAACCCATCTGGGAATGACCTCCGGTCGGTTTCTGGGGGAATACACGGTGATCCGCACCGGTCCCCAGACCGGCCTGCCGGTGGCCTCATTCCGCCAGGAAGGAGCAAAGGATCATCCCTGTCCGTTTGTTTCGCCATCCGGCTGCCGGGTCTATTCGGACCGACCCTCTTCCTGTCGAATCTATCCGGTGGCCCGTCTTCTTTCCCGGTCCCGGGAGACCGATCAGACCAGCGCGCACCATGCTCTGCTCAAGGAGGCCCACTGCCGGGGTTTTGGCCGGGGGCGGGAATGGACCGTGGCGGAGTGGACTGAGAATCAGGGGGTTGCACCCTATAACGAGATGAACGATCGCCTCATGGCCATCATCGCCCTGAAAAATCGGTCGCATCCCGGTCCCTTGAGTCTGGCGGCCCGCCATGCGTTTCAATTGGCGCTGTACGACCTGGACGCCTTCCGCACCCAGGTTTTTGAAAACGAATCGCTCCGCGGGTTCCACCTCGATCCCGAACTTCTGGAGCAGGCAAAGACCGATGACGAGGCCCTGTTGCGGGTGGGCTTCCACTACATCAAAAAAATCGTGTTCGGAACGGACGCTGAAGCAAGAGAGGCGGCGCAATGAGCTTGAACGGCAAAACCGCGCTGGTGCTGGGGGCCGTCAAGGGGATCGGCAAAGGGATCGGCCTGGCTCTGGCAGGGGAGGGCGCCCAGGTGGCGGCCACCTACTGGGACTGGGAAGAAGAGCTGGATCGAATGAAATCCGACTTTGCCGAGATCGGCGCCGATCCCCTGATCCTCCGAACGAATCTCCTGGACACCGACGCCGTTCCGGAGACCGTGCAGCGGGTCGTGGACCGATTCGGTCGCCTGGATATCCTGATCAACAACATCGAACGGGGCGCTGGGCCCCTCGTCCAC
>JAABTD010000449.1 GCA_011390065.1 Desulfobacteraceae bacterium | reverse complement strand
CAATGGACATCGAATCCTTATCTCCTTTCACATATACATGCCGCCGTTGACATGGATCACGTGACCCGTGATGTAGGCGGCGTCTTCAGATGCTAAAAATGCGGTTGCAGCGGCGACGTCTCCGGGGGTTCCGGCGCGGCCCAAGGGGATCTGGGACAGCATGGCCTCTCTGGCCTTTTCCGGCAACCCGGCCGTCATGTCCGTTTCAACATAGCCGGGGGCCACGGCGTTGACCGTGATGTTGCGGGAGGCCAGTTCCTTTGCCATGGCCTTGGTCAGGCCGATGAGTCCCGCCTTGGCGGCCACATAGTTGGCCTGTCCGGGATTGCCCGACGCGCCCACCACCGACGAGATATTGATGATCCGCCCTTTTCGCTGCTTCAGCATGACTTTTGCGGCGATTTTGGCGCAGATGAAGGCGCCTTTGAGGTTGGTGTCCACCACCGCGTCCCAATCGGTCGATTTCATGCGCACCAGCAGACCATCCCGGGCGCTGCCGGCGTTGTTGACCAGGACGTCGAGGCGACCGGTTTCCGCCGCGATCTCGTCGAAAAAGGCTTTGACGTCCGCTTCGGCGGTCACGTCCACCCGGCGTCCCACGGCCGTTCCCCCGGCCTCCCGGGCCAGGGTCTCGGTTCCAATGGCCGACTGGTCGTCCGCGCCATAATTGAAATAGACCCGTGCATCGGGTCCGGCGAATCGAAGGCAGATGGCCCGCCCGATCCCCTTGGACCCTCCCGTCACTATGATGGTGCGTTGTTCCGGCATGGTCAGGTTCTTTCAAACAGGATGTCCGCCACCCTGTCCATATCGGCGATCATATCGCCGTAACCGGCCAGCAGGGCGCCGTGGTTGAGGGCTTCCAGGGATTTCGTGATCGCAGGCGCTTCAAAAGCGGATGACCCCATGAGGATCTTCAGGATGGCGTCTGCCGCGACCCGGGCGGTCTCCCCGGCAAAAAGCCGCGACATGCAGCCGAGCTTTTCCGCGTCCGCCGCACCGGATCCGGCGCGGTTTGCGGCCCGCCGGACCATGCTGGCGGCCACCTCTACATGGGCCATCATGTCCGCCAGAGCGAACATGAGCCATTGCTGCCGGGTCAGCCGGTTTTCATGGACCAGGGTGACGGCTTCGTTGAGCGCCCGGGCGGCAATGGCCGTCAGGCCCGCGCCGACGTTGTCGTTATCGGTTTCGATGGCGACCATCTCGGCGGCGATGCCCTCGTAAAAGGCGCCTTTGCTCTTCCGGGTCTTTTTCCAGCGGAAAGTGGAAATGATGCTCTGCTGGATCTCGCTGGTTCCCTCGTAGATGCAGGTGATTTTTACGTCCCGCTTGATCTTTTCCACGCCGAATTCGCAGATGTAGCCGTAGCCGCCCAGGGCCTGCATGGCGTCGTCCGCGGCCCGGTTGGCCGCTTCGGTGGCCAGGAGCTTGGCAATGGCGCCTTCGACTTCCAGATCCTTTTCCCCGGCGTCGAGACGCACCGCGATGTCGTCAATATAGGCCGCAATCGCTGCCAGCCGAACGGCGTGGGGCACGATCAGTTTGTGGGTGTAGCCCTGCTTTTCGCACAGGGGGCCGCCGAACTGGATTCGTTCTTTGGCGTAAGAGACGGCAATGTCCAGGGCGGCTTCGCCGGCGCCCAGGGCCATGGAGGCCACCATGACCCGGGTGTAGCCGAAGACCGCATTGGCCTGTTTCAGCCCTTTCCCCGGTTCTCCGCCAATGAGGTTTTCAACCGGCACGACCACGTCCGACAGCGTAATGGGGGACGTGTTGGACGCGCGGATGCCGTGTTTCTCCTCGCCCTTGCCCGGTGAAAACCCCGGCGTCCCTTTTTCCACAACGAAAAACGAGGGACCCTCCGGCGTCTTGGCAAGCAATGTGACGAAATCGGCTGCCAGGCCGTTGGAGATGAACTGCTTGGTTCCGTTGATCCGATATCCGGTCACGGCGCCGCTCTCATCCGTCATCGGTTCGGCCTTGGTTTTCAGTGCGGCGACGTTGGAGCCCGCTTCGGGTTCGGTGACCGCATAAGCGACCAGGGTGTTTCCTTCGGCGATGGCGCCGAGCCACTTTTCTTTCTGGGCCTCTGTACCGCCGACCAACAGGGGATCGGCCCCCAGCTGGATGGCGAAAAAAGCGGTGCCGACGCCCAGGCAGATTTTGGACATCTCCCGGGTGACCGTGCAGCAGTC
>JAABTD010000448.1 GCA_011390065.1 Desulfobacteraceae bacterium | reverse complement strand
ATGAGCCATCCGCCCAGTGACAATTCAGAAACCGCCATGAAGGATTTGCCTTTGAGATCCCTCAGCGTCCGAATGGATTTTCGATCGCTGCGGCAAAAAATAACGGCCCCGTAACGGGTATAAACGCCGCCTGCGCGCCGCTCTTTCAGCGTTGCAATGCGATTGGCGTTATGCCAGTGCTCCAGCCCGACATAAAGCGCTGAATTGGCTACGATAAAATCAACCTCACCTTTTTCCGCCGCGGGATAGATTCGGTCGTAGGCCAGCGGAACAATGACAAACCGTCGACCGGAAATCCGCCGGGTGAGATAATCGGCCGTGGGCGACCAGCTGGTCAAACATTCGTGCGGGCCCCTGGTGGCAAGAACGCCGATTTTCACCACGTTCTCTTCGGCCCATGCGATTGCGGCATTCGGATCGCCGGAAAGAAAAACCATGTAAAAGACAACATAAAACAGGCGGATCCCGTATTTTTTATGTCTGAGTCGTTTCATCGGACCTGGCGTCCTTTCGCATTGCCGACCGGCGGTTGAACAGGGCGATGCCGCCGAAGATCGCCGCCATGCCCGCCACATGAAAAACCGCCAGCGTTTCCCCCAGCCACCCGATGGCCAGAATCGCGGCGAAAACCGGAACGAGATTGATGAACAGCCCGGTCCGGTTGGGGCCGATGGTCGCGACGCCGTAGTTCCAGCAGAAATAGGCGATCAAACCGGGAAAAACCGCCACGTATCCGATGCTCAGCAGGGCGTTCGGGGTCAGTGGGACCGGGCCGGTATGGTAATGTTCCCAGAGGTAAAAGGGCAGCAGCAACAGGGCGCCGATGCCGAAGATGTAAACCAAAAGGCTCAGGGGATGGATGGCCGGTTTCCGCCGCAGCAGCACGGAATAGATCGCATAGAAAATCACGGCGATGATCATCAGAACGTCGCCTCGGGCCGGCGAGAGGTTCATGAGGGCGTCGAGGTCGCCCCGCAGCACCACCAAACCCGCCCCGAACATGCAGAGGATCGTGCCCAGAATCTGAATCGCCGTTGCCTTTTCTCTGAAAAGCAGGAGAGAGACGAGGATGATGAAAGCCGGCATGGCCGACTGGATCAGGGCCGCATTGATGGCCGGGGTGGTATGGACCGCCATGTAGAGCATGGCGTTGAAGCAGGTGATGCCGAAAAAAGAAAGGAGAAAAAGGATTTGCCATGATGCCGCCGCCGCCGGATAGTCCCGCCTGGCGTGGCGCCATGCAAAGGGGAGCAGGATCAGGAATGCGAGGGTCCATCGCCAGAAAGCGAGGCCGATGGGCGGAATCAGGTCCGCCACGCCCCGGGCCAGAACGACGTTGCCGGCCCAGCACAGGGGCGCCGCGGCCACCACGAGATAGGGGACAATTCTTGAAGATTGAGAGATAAGGCGGCTCTTTTCCGTCATTGCGTCATTCCATTCATTGCACGCATCTGCTACTACTTGTATCATGCAGACCGCCGCGATGGCAATCGGCTTTGGCGAAACGGATACAGATAATTTTGACCCGGTGAGCATACCTGGCACTGGTTCAGTTGAATGGGAAACGCCAATAGGTCAGGGCTTTTTATCTTGAAAATCCAGAATGTTGACGCATATTGCGCCAAGATTCTAACTTGTTGATATTATGGACATTCCCATTCAACTGAACCAGTGCCTCTGAAACGCAACCGGTAGAGAGGAGGAAGGGATATGGCGGAAATCGACCGATCCATCGCGGACCAGCGGATCTACATCTATACGCGGTTTGAACGGTTCTGGCACTGGGTTCAGGCCCTGTTCATCGTGATTTTGCTTTTAACCGGATTCGAACTCCACGGGACCTACGGCCTGTTCGGATACCAGGACGCGCTGACCATCCACAACACCACCGCCTGGGCGTGGCTGATCCTTTACGCCTTCATCATCTTCTGGATGCTGACCACCGGCGAGTGGAAGCAGTACGTGCCCACCTTCAAAAAAATGGTGGACGTGGGGGTCTACTATTGCAGCGGCATCTTCAAGGACGAGCCCCATCCGGCGCCCAAGACCTCCCGGATCAAGCACAACCCGCTGCAGCGGCTCACGTATCTGGGCATCGTCACCGTGCTGGTCCCGTTCCAGATTATCACGGGGTTTCTCTTCTACTATTACAACGACTGGGCCGCCTGGGGCCTCGACTGGGACCTGATGGTGCTGGCCGG
>JAABTD010000059.1 GCA_011390065.1 Desulfobacteraceae bacterium | reverse complement strand
TCCAGCAGCTTGTCGAGTTCCGGGTCCGCGTAGTCGGTTCCGTTGAGACCGCCGTATCCCTCATCCGTGTCCCGGGAATGGGCCAGCTTGAAATAGGTCCGGCCCATGTCGAAGGTGCCGTCGAACCATCCGATGAGATAGAAATCCAGGACGCCCTCGGCCACCTCGGGGAAAAACACCGACTTGGGTTTCACATCCAGGTTCACCGTGATGCCGACTTTGGCCAGATACTTGGCCACGGCTTCGGCGATTTTCGCATCCTGGATATACCGGTCGTTGGGCCCGGTCAGGGTGATTTCAAACCCGTCGGGATACCCGGCCTCCTTCAAAAGGGACCTGGCCTTTTCCGGATCATAGGACAGCCGCTCGATCTTTTCGTTGTAGCCCACCGTCGGCGGATCGGGAATCTGGGCTGCGGGCGCGGCATGGCCCCGCATGATCTTTTCGATGATCTCCGCCTCGTTGATGGCCATGTACATGGCCCGCCGCACCCGGATATCCGCGGGCGGGGTGTCGGGGCGGTTGTGGAGCGCCAGGAAGATGGACCGACGGGCCGGCCGGCTGATCACGTCGAGCTGGGGGTTGGTCGCCACTTTCTCGTACAGTTCCACCGGCACGCCCGAGACCAGCTCCACCTGCCCGGAAACCAAAGCCGCAAACCGGGTGGAGGACTCGGTGATGGGCCGCACCTCGATGGTCTTGATGGCCGGGGCGCCTTCCCAGTACTCCTCGTTGGCGGCCAGCTTCATGTAGGATCCCTTGACCCACTCGGTCAGCTTGTAAGCCCCGGTGCCGATGGGTTTGACGCCCACCTCGCCCGGATCGCGGGATTCGGTGGATTCCTTGTCCATGATGAAAATCTGGTGCATGTTGTTGGCGAACCAGGGGGTGTGCTTTTTGGTTTTGATCACGACCGTGTAATCGTCGATGATCTCGATGGAGGCGATCTGTTTTCCGGTGTTGATGAACTCCGACACTTCGGGGTTCCCCAGGCGCTCGAAGGAAAATTTCACGTCTTCCGCCGTAAAGGGGTTGCCGTTATGGAACTTGACCCCTTCCCGGAGATAAAATTTCCAGGTCAGCATGTCGGGATGTTCCCATTTCACGGCCAGGGCCGGGGCAAGGGTCCCTTCAGCCCCTTTGCGTTGCAGCAGGCCGTCGAAGATGTTGGCCATCTTGGACAGGTTGGCGTCGGCGTCCGAGCCGTGGGGGTTCATGGTCCGCGGCGGGCTGTCCACCGCCACCTTCAGGTTCTGGGCCGCCGCCGGACCGGCGGCCGCCGCGAGCATTCCGAAAACCAGCAAAAAGGTCAGGATCAGCTTGAATTTGGCCATTGCCATTGTCTCCTCTCATTGTGTTGCGGGGCGGAAAGCGCCCCTGGTTTATGGATAAAGAAAACACGCCACCGGCCGCCCGTGGCCCCTGTCCCGCAAGGCCGGCGTTTTCCGGTCGCACACGTCCATCCGATCAGGGCATCTTGGATGAAACCGGCACCCGTCGGGCGGATGAATCGGACTGGGCACATCGCCCTGGAGAATGATCCGCTCCGTCTTCCGCCGGGGATCGGCCACCGGAATGGCGGACAGCAGCGCCTGGGTGTAGGGGTGTTTCGGGTCGGTGTAAATCTCTTTGTAGTCCCCGCTCTCCACGATGTTGCCCAGGTACATGACCGCAATATGGTCGCAGATGTATTCCACCACCGCCAGGTCGTGGGCGATGATGATGTAAGAGAGGCCGAACTCCTGCTGCAAATCGATGAGCAGGTTGATGATCTGGGCCTGGATGGAGACGTCCAGGGCGGACACCGGCTCGTCGCCGATGACGATATTGGGATTCAGGGCCAGTGCCCGGGCGATGCCGATGCGCTGGCGCTGTCCGCCGGAGAACTCATGGGGGTACCGGCGGCCCTGCTCCGGCGAAAGCCCGACCTTTTCCAGGAGGTAGGCGATCCGCTCCTCCCGTTCCGGGCCGCGATAAAGACCGTGGATCTCCATGGGGTCGCCGATAATCCGGTTGACGGTCATCCGCGGGTTGAGGGAGGAATACGGGTCCTGGAAAATAATTTGCATCTCCTTGCGGAGGCCCCGCAGTTCGGTACGCCCCATCCGGGTCACGTCCCGGCCGTCATAGACCACCTTTCCGGAGGTGGGGGGGATGAGCCGCAGAATTCCCAGCCCCGCCGTGGTCTTGCCGCAACCGCTCTCTCCCACCAGGCCCAGAGTCTGTCCGCGATTCAGGGTAAACGATACGCCATCGACGGCGTAGACATAGCCCACGGTGCGGGAGAGCACACCCTTTTTGATGGGGAAATGGATCTTGAGGTCTTCTACCGTGAGTAGGGGATTGCCAGTCTGATGATCTTTTTCCATACCGGTTAGGGGATCGTTCATGACTGCTCTGAGGGCAAGTTTAAGATTATGTCTTGAATTTGAGGCCTCAGAGCAGGCACGTCGCGCGTGGCGGTAACGTAGACCTCAGCCCAGTCCACTTCAAAATAATTATGGACGAGTGCATGACGCATTCCGGCGATCAGTTTCCAGGGCGGTTCAGGGTGACGATCTTTTAACGCTTGTGACAGACGCCACGCTGCTTCGCCGATAATTTGGATGTGCCTGAGCACATGGGAGCGGACAAATTTATCCGCATCAAAGGCTGCACGAGATTTCGGAGTCGTGTCGAGCACCTCATCAATGGCTTCAAGAATATCTTGCAGAAGCAGTTGATCCGACCTCATAAAGGGATGGCCTCTTTTATAATATGGTTTCGAAACCTCTTGCGCATCCCGCCTTCGCTGATCACATCTACTCTTACACCCAACAGCTCCCCCAAGTCCATCAGCAGGCCGCCGTGATCGAAAAGACTTCGTCCGGGCTCAAAAGAAACGAGGACATCCAGATCAGACGTTTCGGCGGCATCGCCGCGGGCAACGGACCCAAATATACGGACATTGTGGGCGCCGTACCGTTTTGCGACCGATAGAATCTCGTCGCGCCGCTGGAAAATCTCCTCTCGAGTAATCATCGACTTCTCCGAAACATATCGTTCACCGCATGTACCGGTTTGAATTCTCCTTTTCATACAACCAACACCGAACCCGATGCCCAGGCTCGACCTCGATCAACTCCGGCATTTTCTCTTGGCAGACCGCCATGACCTCCGGACAGCGGGGGGCGAACGGGCATCCGGCCGGCAGGTCGTAGAGGCTGGGGACGAGCCCTTCGATCTCAGTCAGCCGCTGTCGCCCCATCCGGGACCGGTCCCCCAGTTTGGGGATGGAGCGGAGCAGCCCCCGGGTATAAGGGTGTTTCGGGGATTCGAAAATGGCCAGGGTCGAAGCCTCCTCCACCACCCGTCCGGCGTACATGACCACCACCCGCCGGGCGATCTCGGCGATGACCCCCAGGTCGTGGGTGATCATCATGATGGCGGTGTCGAAATCGGACTGCAATTTGAGCATCAGATCGAGGATCTGGGCCTGAACCGTGACGTCCAGGGCCGTGGTGGGCTCGTCGGCAATGAGGATCTCCGGATCGCAGGACAGGGCCATGGCGATCATGGCCCGTTGTCGCATGCCGCCCGACAACTGGTGGGGGTATTCGCCCACCCGCTTTTCCGGGGCCGGGATCTGGACCTTCCGGAGCATCTCCACGACCTTGTCCCGGGCGTCGCTTTTGGAAAGCCCCCGGTGGAGGGTGAACATCTCCCCGATCTGGTCGCCGATGGTGAACACCGGGTTGAGGGAGGTCATGGGCTCCTGGAAAATCATGGCGATGCGGTTTCCCCGGATTTTCCGCATCTTATCGATGGGCAGACGGGCCAGGTCCATGCCGTCGAACAGGATTTTTCCATCCACGATGCGGCCGGGCGGTTCAGGAATCAACCGCATGACGGATTGTGCGGTGACGCTCTTGCCGCAGCCCGATTCACCGACAACGCCGAGCACCTCCCCGCGATCCAGGTGGAAATCGACATCGTCAACAGCCCTGGCCACCCCTTCGAAGGTGAAAAAATAGGTGCGGAGCCCTTCGACGGTCAGGAGATGATCTCCCCCGGTCATGCCGTCCGGCCCGCCTTTTGAAGAAATCGGTCCAGCCGGTCGTAAATGGCGTACACGCTGTCGATCACCACGAGTTCATTTTCCGTGTGCTGGCTCATTTCGCCGTCCGCTCCCCAGATCACGCTGTCGATGCCGAAATCCGCCAGATGGCGGGCATCGCTGGCGCCGTGCTCAAAGCCGGCAACGGTTTCCTCGGACACCGACAACAGCAGGTCGAGGTAGGGGGAATCGCCGCTGATGAACAGCGGCTCCTTTTCCATCACTTCTATCGCGCCGCTGACCCGGGATCGCATTTCCGCCACCAGGGCGTCTACATCATCGTTTTCAGTGTAACGGATATCGAAGACCGCTTCGGCCCGGTCGGGCACCTGGTTGATGGATTTGCCCCCCTGGATTTTACCGAGGTTCATGGTCCGGTGCCAGTGGTCGGGGGCGTCCAATTGAAAAAAGGTTTTGATCCGGGCGCAATCCGCCATGAGGGTTTCGATGGCGTTTTCCCCCAGCCAGGGACGGGCGCCGTGGGCGGTCTTGCCGGAGGCGGTCAGCCGCAGCCGCAGGATTCCCTTTTCCTTCACCACGATCTTTTGGGGATTGCCGCCGTCCAGTGCGATGCAGAAATCCGCCTTGACATGTTCCAGGGCCTTTTTGGCGCCGTTGTTCCCGCCGACCTCCTCATCTCCGGTGATCAGAATGCCCAGGGAGAGGGTTTTTCCCTTCCGCTTCGCGTACTCCCGGAGCAGAATCATGGACAGGGCGGCGGCGTATTTGTCGTCGATGGCGCCCCGGCCATACAGGCGGCCGTCCTTTTCATAGGGCTCGAACAGACTGTCCGGGCCGTCCACCACGTCGATGTGGCTCATGAGAAGGATATTGACGGGGCCGTCGTCCGGGACGGACAGGACCGACGGCGTATCGTTGAAATTGAAGCGCCGGACGGGGAGATCGTGTTTTTTTAGCCAGCCTTCGACGAAATCAGCGCAGCGGCGGATCTCCGCCGTGTTGGAGATCATGGTTTTGAAGCGAATCAGATCCTTTGTCAATTCAACTATTTCGCGCATATCCTCTCCCTTGATATATGTCAATTATCGGTAAAAATCTTATCACGAGGGGGCCGTTATGGGAATGATTTTTTCGTCGTGTGCAACGAATGTTTTTCATCCGGCGTCGGCCTGAATCGCCGCCATCTTGCCCTGCAATTGAATTACGGCAATAAATCCTTATCATTGAATCCATAAGGAGGTAAAGCCCATGATCAACAAGATCAAAGCGCCACAGGACAACGGAACCCCATCCGTCCTCGCCTACCGCATCTCCGGCGAGATCACCAAAAAGCGGCGGAAGGAAGTCTCCGCGGATCTCAAACACGCCATCGACGCCCACGGGTCCATCCGACTGCTGCTGGTCGTCGAGCCCTACCCGGACATCGTCATCGGGGCGGACGGGCTGTATGAGAATTTGAAATTCGTCATGCCTCACGCCGACGCCATTGAGCGGTTGGCCGTGGTCAGCTCGAAGCTGTCTGAAAATACCTACATGGCCATTTTCGGGCTGTTCTCCGGGATTCCCACGCGCCATTTCTCCGCCGACAACCTCAATGCCGCCTGGCAGTGGGCGACCGGATGAGCTGTTTCGATCCACCGGATCAAATTTAACCTTGAAAATTTCCCCATCCATCGATAAAAACAGAAACGACCTTCGGCATTTTCACCGAAGGTCATTTCTGTTTTGCTCTATATATTCAGAAAACACGGCACGGAGGACAATCTTGTCCTTTCCGTGAAAAATTCGGGTGAAGGAGGTTCGGAATGTGCGGCATCGTCGGCTATTTCGGAGGGGCGGGCAATGGTCTGACCCGCATTCTCACCGCCATGTCGGCCATCATCTACCGGGCCCCCGACAGCACCGGCGCGGGCCTCTTCGGCGACGACATGGAGCCGGTCCGGACCCGGAAAGCCATCGGGTCCGTGGGCCAATTGAGCCGGACGTTGTTGACAGCCGCCGCTTATCCCAACCAGGCGGGAACCCTGTTGGACATCTGGACCGGAGAATCGGAATCGGCCCCCACCCTCGCCCATCAACACCGGCTGCTGGTTTTTGAGGGGTTCGTCACCCCCCAGACCGATCCCGTTTCTCTGAAGGCGGATGCCTGCCCGACCTTCGACGCCCTCACCGATCTCGCTTCGCCGAGTCCGGCGGCCCTCTCTCCGGGACAGCCCGGCCGCCCCGGTCCCATGCCCGTCTTCCCCATCCGGTCCAGAAAAGATCTGAGGGGACTCATCGAACGACTGACCACTGATTACGACCTCTCCTTCGTGGTGATTCAGTCCCTGATCAAAAACGCGCTGGAAACCGCTCTGTCCGAGAGCCGCGCATCGGGACAGCTGGAAGTTGATTCCGACGATATCCTCCGGGAATTTGACGCGCTCTTCGAAAATGTCTTTTTGGAAGAACGCTACGCCAAACCGTCCCGCCTGCAGTACGCCTGGCATGAACGATACCCCTTTGCCCGGAAGTTTGTCTGGCGTTATCTCAAGGATTGTTCGGTCCGGATTCCGTCCGATTACGACCGGGACGGGGTTCGCGGCCTGTTCCGCCTGCTGGATGCCGCGTTCATGTGCCGGTATCTCCTCCGACCCGGGAGCCATGAAGCGATGCAGCGGCGCCTGGAATCCCTGTGGCCCAGTGCGAAAACCATCCCGAACCTCGACTGGCGCAATCTCTATCAAGCCGAAAAAGGGGCCAATGTTTACGGGTGGGCCGCCGCCGCGGTTTTAATATGGCTCAAGGAGATCGAACTGCTGCCCGCCCTGGGCGACGCCCTGTCGATTCCGGTTCATCCCTCTTCTCCGGAAACCGATCCCATAGCCCTGCGATTCCTGTCTCAACCGGTTATCTCCCACGGCCGATGGGCCATCCAGTCGCCGGTCACCCTGAAAAACGCTCACCCTTTTCTGGACGCCTGGGGCCATCGCGCCATGGTGCTCAACGGACAATTCAGCGCCGAAGTGGAAACCGAGGTCAAAAACTTTTTGAGTCAGACCACGGGCGTCGTCTTTCGGACAGGCAATTCCACGGAATATCACTGTCTGCTTTGGGGCTACTATTTCGAAAACCTGAAGTCGGAAAAGAACCGGTACGACGACATCCGATCCGCCATTGACGGGGGATTCGATGCGCTGGAGATCGGCAGCAAATCCATCGACTACAGCGTCTACCAGCGGGTCAAAAACAAAACCGACGTTCAGCTCGACGAAATGGCGTTCCTGGAGGCCACGCGGTTCATGGCCAGAAAAGGCGGTCAAATCGCGGTCTCCGGCATCAGTCTTCACTCTCCTCGTCGATTTTACGTCGCCGCCCACAATCGGCCGTGTTTTATCGTCAAGAGCGCCGCCAGCAACGATTTCATGGTGGTGTCCGACATCAATGCCGCCATGGGTCTTTTCCCCCAGTCCCTGATCTATGAAAAAACGGTCGCCTTGAACCGGTTGCGGCGGCGCCGGGCCCAGGCCATCCAGGAACTGCGCCGGGCGGGAGAGGGCAAAAAGGCTGTGGCCGTCTGCAAATCCCGTTACGAAGCCGAAGAAGAAGACCTGATGGGGGCTTTCAACGTCACGGTCTATCCGCTGGAAGGGGCCGAGATCTTCGCGCGGATCGAAACCGTCTTCTCCCGGCAAGGCCTGCAACGGGAGGTGACCCTCACGGATTTCGAGGGGCGGTCCCTGCCCGAGATCAAGCCTTTCACCGCCCTGCTCAGCCCGACCCACATTCGCAAGGACCTTTACGGCTCCTTCTACGAAACCCATCTCAACGAAATCCCGGAGCGTCTGCGGGACATCCTCCGCACCTACCTGTCCGACGACGGACCGCCGGAACTGCCGCTTCGAGCGCGCTATCTCGCTCGTCGCTTCGGCCCCGGATACGCTTCACTCAAACGCATCGTTTTGACCGGCATGGGCAGCGCCCATCATGTCGGGCTCATGGCCAAAAACCTCTTTATGGAGATGATGCCCGATATCGATGCGCTGGCCCTGCAACCGGTGGTGATCGAAGACTTGAAAAGAGAGATCGTTCCCGAGCGGGATCTCGTGATCCTCGTCTCCTGGTCATCCACCACCGCCGACATGGTGCAGCTGGCCATCGATCTGAGAGATCAGAATGTGGCCGTCATCGGCGTCACCGAAAAAGTTTTCTCGGACATGGCCCTCCTCGCCCACAACAGCGGCGGCGTCATCCCTGTGCTCAGCGGCGAAGAGGACGTGTGCTCTTCCGATCTAAGCATCGTCTGCATGCTCCACGCCCTCTACTTGCTGGCCCTGTGGATAGCCGACAAACAAGGAACCCCCCCTCCCTCCCCCGACATCCTGAACGCCCTCCGGGAGGCGCCCGACACCATCGAAACGCTGCTGGCCGACGACGCGATGAAGGGATTCTCCGAAGAATTGGCCGCACGGTCCAGCCGGAGCGAAACCGCCCTGATTTTCGGTTCCCTCAACATGGCCGGCGCCTGCCGGGAGGCCGCTCTCAAGATCGAGGAGAACGCCTGGACTGTGCTCGGCAAGCCCTTTGATTACCGGGAATATTTCTATTATCCGCTCAAGCGGCGCCTCGACGACAACCTCGTCGTGGTCAACGCCACCAATGCCGCGCGCCTTGACGAGGCCATTACCCTGATGAAACGGCTCTATCTTGCGGATATTGCCTTTGCCGCCGTTTCCTATGAGAACGACCGGAAGGAAGAGATCGCCTTTTTCAGCCGGAACACATCGATTTCCCTGCCCAAACTGCCTGATCCGCTCCAGCCGCTGATCGACCTGATCTTCTACTACCGGTTTGCCCTCTCCTTCGCCCAGGCCCATGGCCGGAAAGCCGATGAATTCCCCCGGAATCGGGCCAAGTCGGTGACCGCCAGCCGGGGACGCACCGAGGGCCGGGACCGACGCGGATCTCCCTTGACCCAATTGATCCGGCTCGAGAAGGCCTTCACGGGGGGCGCATCGAACGAATCGCGCCGGCCATCGCCGGGCGAAGACAGACTTTCTCCGTGGGAAACGGCTGCTGAAAGCGAGTGGGAGCGCGTCTACTTCCGACAGATGCGGAAACTGTCCAATATTCTGAATGAGCCCGATCCCCTCAAGGCCCTGACGACGCAAACGCCCCCGGAGGCGGAAAATCTGGCCAGGCTTTTGTTCGAGGAAATTGCCCAGGAAGGCCAGATTGTCTTCGTTCCCTTCGACCGATTGGCGGACAGCGCCGCCAGGGATCTGGCCCTGCGGTGGCGTCGGATCCTCGGATGTTCCACCCGCGTGGCGGCTCTTGGCGATCCCCTGACCCACTTCACCCGGGACGACCTGCTCATTTTTCTGGCCGGACGGGAAGTGGCCGAAGGGTTTCTGCTGGAAAGACTCCGTCAGACCGCGGGACCTTGCTTATGGGTGGGACCGGACATCCCCCGGGCCGCGGTTCGGCTTTTCCAGCGTTCCCTCGGCTGCTTTCGGCTGAAAGAAGAGACCACGGCCTTCATCGAGGCCGCGGCCCTTTACACCGTCGTCAGCTTTTTGATTCTGGAGGCCTGGCAGGAGCGGGATCCCGAACAGGGAGATCTGCTGGACCGCCATTTCCGGCGAAGCGGCGACGTCGTCCGGACCGTTCTTCACGACCGACAGCTGCTCACCGACATCAAGGCGGCCATGGCCGAGAATCAGACCTATGCCACCGCCTTTCTCCTCGGGCCGCCGGGGGGGGCGGGCGTTTGGTGGATGGAGATTTTCGACCAGTCCGGCGCCCTTGCGCTCCAATACCATCCGTTTGGCGAAAGCGCCCATGGCCCTCTGGCCACGGTGGACGACCAGATCGAGCGGAAGTTTGTCCGGCTTTCGCATCGCGACGCCATGGCGTCGGCCTACGGCGAGGAGACGGTCTCCGGATGGGAAAGCCGGTATCTGTCGGGCGAGGGGATGGATGCGTTTCTGAAACGTTCGCCGGAAAAGATCGAGGACCGAATGGCGTCCCCTTTTTATGCCGAAGGGGAGTGGTATCTGCCCGCCCTCCGCCCTGACTACGATGCCTCTCAAGACAATCTGATCCTCATGGATGTCTCCAGTGAACGCCACATCGATCAGGCGCTGGACGAATTGTCCACCTTCGGCTGCCGGCACGCCAGAATGGTGGTCATCTCCCAGGCCGCATTCGAGAAAAAAGCGCTGTTCAAATATCCGGTCAGCCGCTTCATCTTTCTGCCCGGCCTCTCCCGGGCGCGCGGCGCCGGCCCTGCCCCCATTTCAGATCTCCAGCTTCCCTTCGCCCTGGGTCTGACCGGCATGGGAATGGCCGCAGCCGCGGCCGGGGTCCGGGGCTGCGGGTTTCAGCCGACGTCTGAGGCCACGGCCCTTACAGCGGCCTTCGGCGCGGTGGGAGACGCCATGCTGCGCCATCGGATGGATATCCAGTACCTGGACCATCGCCTGATCGAGTCCATTAAAACCCTCTCCCCCATGGTGGAAAAAGTGGAGGGCGTCGGCCGTTACGCCGTGAAACGCGTCTTTGAGGAAAAAGACCTGCTGGAGATGATTCAGGGGGATCGGCTCTACAATCCTCAAGACACCCTGGAAAAATACCGGATGCAGGCCCTGTCCGATGCGCCCTTCTATCTGCTGCATCCGGAGCGGGAAGGGTTTGAAGGCAGAGCCCGCTATCTCGCCGACCAGAACTTCAGCGAAGGAGAGTGGGATTTGTGGGGCGAACCCCTGGGCAACATCTGGAAGGTGCTCACCCACCGGATGCTCGGCATTCAGGAGAGCGCGGACCAGAAACCCGTGTTGCTGGTCCCCCTGATCGACCCGGATTCGGGACGGGGATGGCTCTATTGCCTCCATGTGCGCTACAGAGAATGGGGCCACGCATCAGGAGATCTTTTTTTACAGATTACGGAGACCGCCGCCGCCCTCGGCCGGTCCATGCGCTTTTACAGTTACATCAGCCCTCGATACCTGAAAATCGCCAGTCATTACAATGAGATGATGGTGCCGGACGGCCACACCTGGGATGACCGGCTGTTGCCCCTGATGCGGCGTCCATGCCTTTTTCAGTATCCAAGTCAGACCCTGGCCCAGACGCTGGCCGATCGGTTTTCAGCGCTGTTGAACCTGGCGCCGCCCGATCATAAGCCTGTGACGCTGGATGAAATCGCTGACGCACTGGACCGCCTCTGGCCGTCTCTGATCGCGATAGAAGACTTGCCCGACGACGACCGCTGGCGGCGGCTCCTGGACGGCTTGACAAAATCCTTGATTTCAAGCCATGATCCATCTTAAAGATAAGGCGAACCGCCGCCATCAGAAGAACAAATAGAGGGAGACCCCCATGAGTCAGACCGAGACCCCGACGCCAAGCAATTTTATCCGGAACATCATTCAGGAGGACGTGAAGACCAACAAAAGGGGCGGCCGGGTGGTCACCCGGTTTCCGCCGGAACCCAACGGGTATCTCCATATCGGCCACGCCAAGTCCATCTGCCTTAATTTCGGCATGGCCGCCGAATTCGGCGGACGCTGCAACCTCCGGTTCGATGACACCAATCCGCTGAAAGAGGAGATGGAGTACGTCGAATCCATCAAAGAAGACGTTCGCTGGCTCGGGTTCGACTGGGAAGATCGGGAATACTACGCCTCCGATTATTTCGGGCAATTATACAGTTTCGCGGTGCAACTCATTGAGCAGGGCCACGCCTATGTCGACAGCCTGAGCGCCGAAGAAATCCGGGAATACCGGGGCACCCTGACCGAACCCGGCAAAGAGAGCCCCTACCGCAATCGGTCGGCAACCGAGAACCTCGATCTTTTTGAGCGGATGCGGGCCGGTGAATTCGAAGACGGCGCCCATGTGCTGCGGGTCAAAATCGATATGACCTCCGGCAACCTGAACCTGCGGGATCCCACGATCTACCGCATCCGAAAGACCTCTCACGACCGCACCGGGGACCGATGGGTCATCTATCCGATGTATGACTACACCCACTGCCTCTCGGATTCCCTTGAAGGGATCACCCATTCCCTCTGTACGCTCGAATTCGAGGATCACCGGCCGTTGTACGACTGGGTGTTGAAAACCCTGGCCGTCTACCGCCCCCAGCAGATCGAGTTCGCCCGTCTCAACCTGAGCTTCACTTTGCTGAGCAAACGAAAACTCATCCAGCTGGTGGAAGGCGGGTACGTCAGCGGCTGGGACGATCCTCGGATGCCTACGATACAAGGGTTCCGCCGCCGGGGCTTCACGCCTCAATCGATCCGGACCTTTTGTGACCGCATAGGGGTGGCGAAGCGGGACAGCATAGTGGATCTGGCCCTCCTGGAGCACTGCCTCCGGGAAGATCTGAACAAATCCGCTCCACGGGTCATGGGCGTGCTGAAACCGCTGAAAGTGGTCATCGTCAACTACCCCGAGGAGAAGGTCGAGGAACTGGAGGCCATCAACAATCCCGAAGAGCCTGCCGCCGGGGTTCGACAGGTCCCTTTTTGCCGAGAGCTTTACATCGAACGGAACGACTTCATGGAAGACCCGCCCAAAAAATTCTTCCGACTGGCCCCCGGCCGGGAAGTGCGGCTCCGCTACGCTTATTTCATCCGATGCGAAGAGGTGATCAAGGATGCGGACGGCAACATTGTTGAAGTCCGTTGCACCTATGATCCGACAACCCGTGGCGGAGACGCCCCCGACGGCCGGAAGGTCAAAGCGACCCTCCACTGGGTATCGGCGCGACACGCCATCGACGCCGAGGTTCGCTTATACGACCGGCTCTTCAACCATCCCCATCCCGGCGGCGGGAAGACGGATTATACCGAACACATCAATCCCAAATCCCTGACCGTGCTGACCGACTGCAAACTGGAACCCAGTCTGGCCTCTGCAGAACCCGAAAGCCGCTACCAGTTTGAAAGACTGGGCTATTTCTGCGCCGACCGATGGGACTCTCAACCCGGACGACCCGCCTTTAACCGAGCCGTGACCCTCCGGGATCAGTGGGCCAAGATTGCCAAAAAAGGAGGGTCGTAAAAAATACCGACACTCCCGCCACGGCAAACCGCGCGCCCAGTGCGAATGTTGACGCAGAAAACAGCCGCCACCCGGTCGGCGATATCCGCCACCGCCATCCCGACTGGAACTCCGCCTGCTGGAATGCCAAGAACCAGGCCGTTTTCCAATGGAACGGAAAGAGAACGCTTAGTTCATTCAAATATTAAGACCCACCCCTGGCGCGTCGCGCTGGTTCTGGTCAATTGTTGATTCCACCGGATTGGCCATGCTGTCGCGATAACTGTGACGATAAGAGACCGGGCTGTAAAATTCTGCCGCCATCAGAACAATAATGAAAACAAAAAATAAAATATGATATTTCATTCAACGCCTCCTCTTGTGAAACAATGGAATCAGGACCTGTATTTGGAGATGATTCGTCTTGTTCGCGCTGTCTGACCTTTGTTCTGCAATTACTGTGCAAACAAATTAATCAAACTTTTACAATAAGTTACATAATGCTTGAAAGATCGGCCGGGAATGTGATAATTTTTACGACATCCGTCGAAAGCAGTATTATGCATCGAATACTCATAATATAAAAGGGTTATGCCATTTGATCGCGTCAGCGACCTTGCAATGAAGTGTCGGTAATTTTACCGCCCCCCTCTGGACCTGGGTTCTTCCGTTGAACGATGCATGATGCTGATGACAGTGTTGAATCGGTTGAATCCTTTTTCTCCGAGGTCTGTTCAGGGTGCTGTTGTCGGACGGAATCTATTGTTTTGTTAATATTTTCTTGACACGGATTTCATAACTTCTGTATGCATCAACAGATAAGACCAATAACCAACCATCAAAGATCGACGCATTCTTTTGAAAGGGGCACTGATGAACGACGATTTTAAAAAGTTATTGAAAGCGGCATCTTTCGGACTCAAGGCCTTTTCCTTTGGCCTGCATCAGGTCGCCAAAAACATCGACGATCTGGCTGCGTCTCAAACAACGTCGCAACCAGAAGAGGAAACCCCACCCAGACCGTCGCCGGAGACGGAACCCGAAGAGCATCCTCCCAAAGACCCGGAGCCGACGCCCCAAAAAACCGCCTCTGCTGGGCCTAAAAAAAAGAAACTGACCGATACCGACATCATTTTGTCCCTCATCGTTAACGCGAAAGAAGGCATCGACATCAACGCCATTTCTCGGGAAACAGGGTTTCCAAACCGGAAAATCAGCGATACGGTCCATCGCTTGAAGCGACAGGGCAAGATCAGGAACCCGAAACCGGGTTTTTATGTAAAAGCATGAAGGGACGGCGAATGGAAAAGACGATGATCGACCAGATCAGCATGCGGATACTGGAGTGCGAACAACCCGTTGACGCGTTCTTTGTATACCAGAAGAAAAGCGAAGAGGCTGAACTCCACGGCATCTCCCTGAATTTCAATGGGAAGAACGACGAGGTGTCCCCGATGCTTGCGCTTGGAGACAGCCTCGACCGTTTTTTGAAAGAGGAGGGCGTGCTCATGATCATCGACGGCGCCGCCCCCGAGCGGCATGTTTACGCCGTGGATTTCAATCCCGAGGCCAATGAAATCTATTTTTTCAATGGACAAGAAACAAAAAACCTGTTCGATCTGATCGAGCCGCAGATCGCCTCTCTGGCGCCGAACATCCCTGAAACCCAACTCATTTTTGCCGGCTCTTTTCCCGGATGCACCGACAAGCTGGTGTTTACCTATGGGTCGACGCCGGATTCCCCCTGAAGCGCGTGATTGCCGGCCCGGCGCTATCCTACTGGCCTGACCGGGGACGATCACCCCGGTCGGCACGCCCTCCCCTCTGTCGATTGACACATCTGAAAATCATAATTATTCATAAACCGTAATGGTTAAAATGCGTCTCTCGCGAATCCAGAGGCGCAAACGATATGAGGGAGGAGGGTTCTGAATGGCCAAACCGAAAAACGTGATGGAAATATTTCAACATCTTGACAAATCAAATTGCAGGGAATGCGGCGAAAAGACATGCCTTGCATTCGCCGGAGCGGTCTTTAAAGGCGAAAAGCCGCTGGACCGGTGCCCGAAGCTGGATTCGGATGCCATCGCACGTCTCTCCGGCGGGCCGGGAGCATCCAACCTTGCGGAACAGACCCGGGACGAATACCTTCAACAACTGAAAGATGAGGTCGCCCGCATCGATCTTTCCGAGGCTGCGGAAAGGGCAGGAGGCCGGTTCAATGGAAAAAAGCTGACGCTCAAAGTGCTCGGCAAGGATTTCAACGTCGATGCGGAAGGAACGTTGTCGGCGGAAATCCACGTCAACCCATGGGTGGCGGTTCCCTTTTTACAGTATGTCCTCGACGCCGAAGGCGTCTCTCCAACGGGAAACTGGGTATCGTTCAGAGAATTGAAGGACGGCAAAGAGCGATATCCGCTGTTCCAGAAGCGTTGCGAAGAAGCCATGAAACGGGTGGCCGATGTCTACACCGATCTTTTCGACGACATGGTTCATATTTTCGGCGGAAAGCAGGTGGAAGAGGCATTCGAATCGGACATTTCAGTGGTGCTTTACCCCCTGCCGAAGGTTCCCATCATGATCTGCTACTGGGAACCGGAAGACGGACTGGCGTCCACCCTGAATATTTTCTATGACGAAACAGCGGATCGGAATCTGGATATCGGCGCTCTTTTCACCCTCGGCGCCGGCCTGACCCAGATGTTCGAAAAACTCGCCATGCGGCATGGATATGCCGCGGCGGCCCAGGGCTGATCGGGGCCTGTCCATTTCCATGGTGCGTTCCAAGACCTTATCCAGTTCTCCCCGGTCCAGCCACACGCCCCGGCATTCGGGGCAGTAATCGATTTCCACGCCCTGGCGTTCGGCGATCCTGAGCGGTTCATAGCATTTGGGACAATTCATTCGGTCTGCCTCCTGTGGTTGGGTTCGGCTTTATGGTTCGGATGCTGTCTTACGGATGCTGTCTTCCGCGGGTAAGGGTCAAAACCGCTTTGCTTTCGCCGCTAAAGTAAAGGCGCGAGCGTCCCGGAGCGGTTTGCAAGAAAACCCTTGACACGCCAGCGTCATAACACATAAGTGGTAGAACAGAAAGCCCGAAAGCGGCCCACGGCGCAAGGAGACAGATTGGAAAACCCACAAAGCGACGCCCTGAACGTTATAAACCTGCACAAGGATTTCGGAGAACTAAAGGTTCTCAAGGGCATATCCATGACCGCCAGGGAGGGGGACGTCATCTCCCTCATCGGGTCCAGCGGCTCCGGCAAGAGCACCTTCCTGCGATGCATCAACCTGCTTGAAAAACCCACCTCGGGCGACATTTACGTCGGCGGCGAACGGATCCGGCTCAAAACGAACCGCAAGGGCGAGGTCGTGCCCGAAGACCGAAAGCAGGTGGACCGGATCCGCACCCAGCTCGGCATGGTGTTTCAGCATTTCAATCTGTGGGCCCATATGACGGTCATCGAAAACGTCATCGAAGCCCCGGTCCATGTGCTCAAACAGCCGAAAAAAGAATCAATCGCCGAGGCCATGGCCCTGCTCGAAAAGGTCGGCATCGCCGACCGGTCCCACTATTATCCCGCCCAGTTGTCGGGCGGACAGAAGCAGCGGGCCGCCATCGCCCGGGCCCTGGCGATGAACCCGGATGTCCTGCTCTTCGACGAGCCCACCTCCGCCCTGGATCCGGAACTCGTCGGCGAAGTGCTCAAGGTGATGCAGGATCTGGCCCGGGAGGGGCGCACCATGATCGTGGCCACCCACGAGATGGGGTTCGCCAGGGGGGTGTCGTCGGAGGTCATCTTCCTCGACGGGGGCGTCATCGACGCCCAGGGACCGCCGGCCGAGATCTTCGGGCGCCCGGATTCCGAGCGGCTGAAACAGTTTCTGGCCCATCTGGTTTGAGAGCTTAGCTATTGCCGCGCGGGAGTGAACTCCCACGCTACTACGTGCCGTCCCTACGGGACTGAAATTGCAAAAAAAGGAGAATTCCATGAAAAAAGGTCTGCTGATTACCCTGATGATCGGTGTTTTTCTGACGGCCGCCTCGGCTTTTGGCGGCGACATCGAAACCGTGCGCATCGGCACCGAGGGCGCCTACCCGCCCTTTAACCTCATCGACAAGAACGGCGAATTGCAAGGGTTCGATGTCGATATCGCCAAGGCGCTTTGCGAGGCCGCCGACGTCGAGTGCGAATTCGTGATCCAGGACTGGGACGGCATGATCCCCGGCCTGCTGGCCCAAAAATATGACGCCATCATCGCATCCATGGCCATCACCGAAGAGCGTCAGGAAAAGGTGGCGTTTACCAACAAATACTATATGACGCCGGCGCGGTTCGTCGCCAAAAAGGGCGCGGGCTTCGAGATTTCGCCCGAAGGGCTCAAGGGCAAGATGGTTGGGGTCCAGCGGGGCACCACCCACGAGAATTTTGTCAGGGACAACTTCGGCGACGCCGTCACGATCAAGTCCTATGCCACCCAGGACGAGGCCAACATGGATCTGGTCTCCGGAAGGGTGGATCTGGTCATCGCCGATTCGGTGGTCCTGCTGGAGGGCTTCCTGAATACGGCGGCCGGAAAGGATTATGAATTCACCGGTCCCGGATTTACGGACGAAGAATGGTACGGCAAGGGCATCGGCATCGCCGTCCGCAAAGGGGACAAGGATCTGATCGCCCTGTTCAACGACGCCATCCAGAAGATCCGGGCCAACGGGGTCTACAAAACCGTCAACGACAAATACTTCGACTTCGACGTTTACGGCGACTAGGTCCCTACGCGGTGTTTGATCTACAGGGATACGGGCACCTGCTGCTCGACGGCGCCAAACTGACACTGGCCGTGGGCGTGGGCGCCATGGTCATCGCCATCCTCATCGGGCTGGGGGCGTCGCTGTGCAAGCTGTCCGGCATCGCGGTCCTTACCGGCGCCGCCGGCGTCTACACCACGGTCATCCGCGGGATTCCGGAACTGGTTCTCATCCTTCTGGTCTATTACGGGGCGCCCACGTTGATCCAGGATGTGCTGAAACTGATGGGCATGGAGGTTTATGTCGCCGTCAATCCCTTTATCGCGGGAACCCTGACCATCGGCTTCATCTACGGGGCCTTCGCCACGGAGGTGTTTCGCGGGGCCTTTCTCTCCGTGCCCAAAGGGCAGATCGAAGCGGCCCGGGCCTACGGCATGGGCGGCGTGCTCACCTTCCGGCGGGTGATCCTTCCCCAGATGTGGCGGTTCGCCATTCCCGGTCTCGGCAACGTATGGATGGTCCTGATCAAGGCCACGGCCCTGATTTCGGTCATCCAGTTGCCGGAACTGATGCGCAACGCCGACATCGCGGCCCGGAGCACCCGGAAGCCCTTTACCTGCTATTTCGTCGCATCGCTGATTTACCTGTCCATCACCGTGCTTTCCCTCGGCTTCCAGCAATGGGCTGAAAAACGGGCGGCCCGGGGCGTGAGGCGGGCCTGATCATGGACACCGAGATCATCATCGAAAGCCTGCCGCGCCTGCTGGACGGCGCGCTTATCACCATGGAGATCACGGCCATAAGCGTGGTGCTGGGGTTTATCCTGGCCATCCCCCTTTCCGTTCTCCGGGTGTCCAAAAACCCGTTCATCCGCTGGCCGGTATACGCGTTTAATTTTTATTTCAGAGGCACGCCGCTGCTGGTCCAGATCTTCCTGATCTACTACGGCAGCGGCCAGTTCCAGGAGTTTCTCTCCGACTGGGGCCTGTGGCGGTTTTTCCGGGAGGCGTGGTTCTGCGCCATTCTCTCCCTGACCCTCAACACGGCGGCCTACAGCTGCGAAATTTTCAGGGGCGGCATCGAAGGGGTGTCCTTCGGCGAAGTCGAGGCGGCCAGGGCCTGCGGCATGTCGGGGTCCCTCCTCTACAGACGGATCATCCTGCCGGCGGCATTGAGGATCGCCTGGCCGGCTTACACCAACGAAGTGGTGTTTCTCCTCCAGTCCTCTTCCCTGGTGTCGGTCATCACCCTCATGGACATCACCGGAGTCGCCCGGGTCATTGCCGCCCGCTCGTTCGCCTTTTACGAACTGTTCATCACGGCGGCGATCATCTACCTCGTTCTCGTGTACGGCGTGCTGTTTGTCTTCAAACGGGTGGAGAACAAGATTCTGTGCCACCTGAACCCCGGCGCCGCCTCCTCCTGAGCCAGGCCCGCCCGGCCATCGAAACCGCCGCCCCATGGTAGACGCCGCCGAGACCCTGCTCAACTCATTCATCCAGCACGGAAAACTCAACAACCGGATTTTTCTGCTGAAACTGGCTCCTGGAGACGGTCCGGCCATTCTGCCCCGCCTCGACAGACTGGCGGAACAGCGGGGTTACACCAAGATCGTCGCCAAGATTCCGTCCGGGACGGCGCCCGCTTTCATCCGGCATGGATACAGCCGGGAGGCGACGATTCCGGGGTTTTTCAACGCCGGGGAGAGCGGCGGCGCCGTTCTCATGGCCAAATTCACCGACCCCGGCCGGGGCATCGACCCGGATCGGGAGCGGTTGGCGGCCGTCCTGGCCGTCGCCCTGAAACAACAGGGACCGGAAAAACCGAAGGCCCCGGCGGCGCCCTATAGTTGCCGCGTCGCCGTGAAAACCGACGCCGTCCGGATGGCGAAACTGTATACGGAGGTTTTCCCCACCTATCCCTTTCCCGTCCATGACCCCGATTACCTGGTCAAAACCATGGACGGGCACAGCCTCTATGTCGGCATCTGGAAGGGGGAAAAGCTGGTGAGCCTGGCGTCCGCGGACATGGACGTCGAGGAAAAAAACGCGGAAATGACCGATTTCGCCACCCTGCCCAATCACCGAGGGCGACGGTTCGCGGGGTTTCTGCTGAAAACCATGGAAGCGGCCGTGGCCGCGGAGGGCGTCAAAACCTGCTACACCATCGCCCGGGCCCGCTCCTTCGGCATGAACATCACCTTCTCCCGGGCCGGGTACACCTATTCAGGCGTCCTGATCAACAACACCAATATATCGGGGCGCATCGAGAGCATGAATATCTGGTATAAGCGCCTTACGTCGGAAAGCCGGCCGCCCTGAAAGGTTCAAAGATTCCGCTTAACCAGTGCCGATGACCCGATTTGGGAAAAACCCATCCGCAGCCTTTGGGGGACGACGCCGAAATCGAAATGGGTCTGTCCCCAGCAATGCGCCGGCCGGACCGGCGCCCACAATCGCCACGTCGCAGGACGTCACAACGGAAAAATCAGGCCATCCCGCCGTTGGCGTAAAGGATCTGGCCGTTCACCCACTCTCCCTCCCGGCCGGCCAGAAACGCGACGACCCGGGCGATGTCTTCAGGCTGCCCCAGCCGTTTCAGGGGCGCCATCTCCGCCATCCGCTGTTTCACTTCTTCGGTTTTCCCCGTATTGAACAGGTCGGTCTCCACCGGTCCCGGCGCCACGGCGTTGACCGTGATCCCCCGACCTTCGAGTTCCTTGGACAGGATGCGCGTGAACATCTCCACCGCCGCCTTGGTTCCGGCATAGACGGCATATCCCGGCAGGGCCATGCGGATGATGGTGGTGGAGATGTTGATGATCCGGCCGCCGTCGGCGATGCGGCGGGCCGCTTCCCGCAGCGGCATGAAGGTCCCCCGTGCGTTGACGGCGAATAGACGGTCGTACTGCTCGTCCGTGGTTTCGGCAATGGGCGTCGTCTTTTCCAGCGCGACGCCGGCGTTGTTGACCAGGATGTCGAGTTGACCGAACGCCTTTTCGGTTTCATCGAAAAGGCGTCGGACATCTTCAGTGCGACGCACATCCCCTTGAAGGGCCATAGCCTTGCCGCCGTTTTTCCCGATCTCCCTTGCCACCTCGGCGGCCGCGTCTTTATTTCCGACATAGTTGACGGCCACCGATGCGCCGTCCGCAGCCAGCCGCAGGGCGATGGCGCGGCCGATGCCGCGTGAAGCGCCGGTAACCAGCGCGGTTTTGCCTTCCAATGGTTTGGTTTTCATATTTCAGTTCCCATTTCATCGCTGTCTGAACCGGGATTTTCAGGATGAAAGGATTAGCGGATTTCAGAAGCTTGAATCCCGAAAATCCTTGAATCCCGTAATCCTGGTTCAGACGGTTGCTTTCCTTTTGCTAATTGAACAGCCCCAATTGAACCTGCCCTTCCCTCTTCTTCTTTTTGTAAACCTGCTTTTCGTTTTTCAGCAACCGCCTTTCAATGTCCAGGACAAACGGCGACAGCTTCCGCTCCAGGGTTTTGCCGTAAAGGGTTCGTTTTTTCGACCAGGAGAAATAAAGATGGGATTTGGCCCGGGTCATGCCGACGTAGAAAAGGCGGCGCTCTTCGTCCGGATCGATCTCGCCGCCCCCGGGTCGCCGATAGGGAATCAAACCATCCTCGCAGCCCAGGATAAAAACCACCGGGAATTCAAGGCCCTTTGCCGAATGAAGCGTCATCAGCGACACCTTCTGGACGTTAGCGGCGCACATATCCGGGTCGGAATCCAGGGCGATGGCGTTCAGAAATGCAGCGGCATCGCGGTCGAAGGCGGCGGCCATGCCCATCAGGCGATCCCGGGCGTCCATGCGCCGATTTTCCGCCGAGATCGTGTCCGAAAGGTCCAGGGCCTGGATAATCCGTTCCAGTCGCTCGGCAACGGGTCGTTCCGCCATCTCATCGGCCATACGGGAAAGGTCCTGCATCATTCGATGGATCTTCCCATGAACGCTCATTTCCAGGCCGCTGTCGAAAAACCAGGCGCGGAAGCGTTCCATCGCGGTTTTTCCGATTCCGAACCTCGGCAGGGCCGATGCCGTCTCCACATCCCCGAGCCGTCCGACACCTTCCATCAGGCGCAGGCAGGAAAGGAGCGGCGCGATGCCGGGCTGGTCGTACACCTGCTCCCGGCTGGCGATCTGGAACGGGATGCCGGCGCTTTCGAAAATATCCACGACGAGCCGCCCCTGGGCCTTGGTTCGGAACAGCACGCCGAAGTCGGAAAAGGCGTGGTCCGCCGTCCCGCCGTCCGCTTTTCCGAAATCGATGGCGTGGAAGCCCGATCCGCCCACCATCCGTTCGATGACCTTTCCCACGGCCACCGCCTCGGCCCGCTCCGTGGCCGATTCCAGGATGGTCAACTTGTCGATGCCGCTTAAGCCTGAGTAAACCCGACGCCCCTCGCCGTCGATGGCATGATTCCGCAGCACCTGAGCGGAGGCTTCCAGAATGGTCTCGACGGAGCGGTAGTTCCGGGTAAGCCGGAGGGTCCGGCTGTCGGGGAAATCGGTCGTGAATTGTTCGAAAAAGCGGACATCCGATCCGCGGAAACCATATATGGACTGGTCCGGATCACCGATCACGCACAGTCCTTGTCCCGAAGGGGAAATAAGCCGGATCAACCGGTACTGGCCGTAATTGAGATCCTGGTATTCGTCCACGAAGACATAACGGAATCGGCGTCGGCATCGCGCCAGAAAATCGGGTTCCCGATCCAGCTTTCGGACCACCTTCAGGATCAGGTCTTCGAAATCCCAAACCGCCATCCGGTTCAGCAGGTCCTGATAAATCCGGTAGACGGCCCGAAAAGCTTTTGGGTTTTCCCCGTCTCCGTCTTTCGGAGGATCATCGGGCGTCAACAACTGCTGCTTCTCTTCCCGGATCATCGTCGCGACGGCTTCCGGCGACATGCCGATGCCGGCCCCCTGGCCATCGGCCCGTTGCATGGCTTCGCGGATCAGGGTCATCCGTTCGGCAGGGTCCAGCACCGACCGGGGTTCATCGACGGTCTCCTTCAACAGTCCAAGGCACAGGCCATGAAACGTGGTCGTCAGCGGCAGTTGATTTCCGGATGTCAGCGACTTTTTCAACCGCTCCGACATCTCCCGGGCCGCTTTATGGGTGAAGGTAACGGCCAGGACGGCGTCCGGGGGGACCTTTTCATGCTGGATCAGATGGACGATGCGATGGATGAGGGTCCGGGTTTTCCCGGCGCCGGGGCCGGCCACGATCAGCAGTGGCGCCGCGCCGTGGCGAACGGCGGCCCGTTGCTCGGGGTTCAGGCCGTCGGCGACATCGTCGGAGGCAGCAGGATCCCGGCCTTCCGCGGCCTGTTTCGGCGGCCTGGCAGGCGCTTTCGGTCCGGCGCTCCCGCCGGGGTCGGCGGATCCCCCGAGCGGCAACTCAGTTTGGTTGCCGGTCTTTTCGGCCGCCTTGAGGGTCGGTTTGTCGAAAAGCGGATATTGCCCTCTCAATTCATTCCGTTCGTCGTCGGTGAACAGGGTGATCCGGCCGTATTCCCCGTCATAGCCCGGCGAGAGGTGCACCTTCTCATCCCGCATTCGGCGGATCGCCTCCCCCAGCAGTGGAATCCCCGTCTTGTCGATGTCCCCGATGGGCGTCTTTAACAGGATATCGAGTTCAGGGCCAAGGGCGTGCAGCGCGGACATGTACGGAACCTGCACCGTTTTCGTCTTGGGCCCCTTGCCGAAAATCTCCGACAAGATCTCCGGCAGGGGAATGATATGGCGGCACGGCAGGGCCGTCGATGGTTTTCGGCCTTCAGGATGGTCCGCCAGGGCGGCCACCCGGTAGAGAACGCCCAGGGTCA
>JAABTD010000447.1 GCA_011390065.1 Desulfobacteraceae bacterium | reverse complement strand
CGGCAACGGGTGGGCGACGTCATGTCCGAAACGCCGCACGTCGTGGCGGAAGACGCCAATCTGATGGAGCTGGCGGACATGCTCCACAGCGAAGGGATTCGGCGGGTCCTGGTCACTGACGCCCTGGGACGGGTGATCGGCGTGGTGCGGGAACAGGAACTGTTTTTCGAGATGGCCAACATCATTCTTTAACGGCCGCAAGACCACAGGAGGCCTCAAATGACGACTCAAAAACAAAAAAAGGTCACCGGATACGATAAATACATCGATTGGAAAATGTTCAGCATTCCGGTCGTCTTGTTCTTCGTGATTCTGGCCTTGCCCACGCCTTACGGGATGAAGGACGTGGGGATGGAGTACAACGTCGGCCCCTCCGCGGTGGTTGAGCGGATCGGCCTGGATCTGTTCGGACAGCCCAGGGCCGAACTGGCGCAATGGCAGTTGATCGCGGCCCAGGTGATGGAAGCCAACATGCGCATGGGCGCCCTCGGCAAAAACCGGTTTCTCAAGCGCGATTTCAAGTGGGTGAAAAACGCCGGCATCCAGGCCGACGAAAAGAATTTTCAGCGGGCCCGCGATTATATCGAAACGAAAGTGCCAGAGGAAACCTATACCGGCATCATGCAAAACGCCCTGGAACTCCGGAAAGAGGGGTTGACCTATGAAGGTCTGACCGAAAAGCAGAAAAAGGCCGCGGACAAAGGCGCCTGGCACATCAAGGTGGCCATCGCCATGGGGGCGTTCGTGGTGATCTGCTTTTTGACGGAATGCATCCCCTTGCCGGCCGTGGCTTTTTGCATCGGCCTCATTCTGGTCTTTACCGGGGTGGTCTCGCGCAAGGAAGTGGCGATGCTGTACTGGGACGACGCCTGCTGGTTCATCATGGGCAGCCTCATGTTCGCGGCGGCTTTCGTCAAGACCGGCGTGGACAAGCGGATGTGCCTGATGATGTTCAACCGGCTGGCGGTCCCCAACGTGCGATGGATCACCCTGATCTTTTTCGTCATCATCGCCCCGCTGGCATCCTTTATTTCAGACCATGCCCTGGCGGCCATGTTTCTGCCCATCGGCATGCTGCTCTACCAGAACAGCCTCACCGACGAGATCCCCGAAGATCCCGAACTCGGCAAGATGCTGATGATCGCCATCGCCATGGCCTGCAACATCGGCGGGCCGGGCGCCCCTTCCGGCGGCGCCCGGAACGTGATCATGATGACGTATCTGGCCGACATGTTCGGCCTCGACATCGGTTATTTCCAGTGGGTCACCTACTGCTTCCCCTTTGTGATCGTTATGATCCCGGTCTCCTGGTTCCTGGTGAACATGCGGTTTAAGCCCCGCATCACCTCCCTGGCCCCGGCCATGGCCCATCTCAAGCGGGAAATCGACAAGATGGGCGGATGGAACCGTCATCAGAAATGGGCACTGGCCATCTTCGTGGTCATGGTGTTCGGCTGGTTCACGGAAAAAGAATTCTATAATCTGGGCATTTATCCCATTCGTTTGGGCATCGGCGTCATCGCGGTGGCGGGCGCCATCGCTTATATCCTCGCCGGGGTCGTCAACTGGCGGGATTACCAGGAGAAGGTCGACTGGGGCGTGGTCTGGCTCTACGCCGGCGCCATCATTTTCGGCCGGACCCTGGATGAAACCGGGGCCGCCTACTGGATGGCCCGGTCCCTCATCGATTTTCTGGCGCCCCTGGGCATGGACGCCGGCCTGCCGTTGATGCTCACCTCCAACGGGTTGACCGCGTTGATCACCAACCTCATGGCCGACGGCCCGGCGGCGGCGTCCGTGGGTCCCATCGCCTTGAACATGGCGGGCCTGGTTCATCCGGGCACCACCTACCTGCCCTTCATGGCCATGTCCACGGCGGTGGCCTCGTCTTTCGCCTACTGCCTGATCATCGGCACGCCGCCCAACGCCATCGTTTACGCCAGCGGCTACCTTGAGCCCAAGGATTATCTGCGCGTCGGCGTCCCCCTGTGGGTGCTGGCCAACGTCGTCCTTCTGGGAATGACGGCCCTTTACTGGGTATGGCGGGGATTCAGCGGGCTGGCGCCCTTCTGATCCGTTCGTCGTCCACATCGTCCGCGGGCCGGGTTCGCCGGTTCCGCGGACCCCATTCAGAAAGGAGCAAGCGCCATGAATCCGGAACAACAGAACAACAAAAACGAGGCGGCCGTCAAATCGGCGACCTGGCGGGAAGGCCGG
>JAABTD010000058.1 GCA_011390065.1 Desulfobacteraceae bacterium | reverse complement strand
AAAGGGCGGCATGCCACCGTGGCACCCCCTCCACAGCACGGGCATAGGGATCCAAAAGCAGCTTGGACGGGTTGCACCGATGGCCCGCAGCGGGGTTCCAGGGGCCATGGACCCGAAACCCGTAGCGCTGCTCCGGGCCGATGCCGGACAAATATCCGTGCCAGACGCCCCCGGTATGCTCGGGCAGATCGATCCGGATTTCCCGGCCGGCTCTGTCCAGCAGGCAGAGTTCGATCCGCTCGGCGACTTCCGAAAACACGGAGAAATTCGTTCCCCGACCGTCGTAGGAAGCCCCCAGGGGGTAGGATGCGCCGGGCAGAGCCTTGACCCTGCTTTTGCTTTCTGCTGTCATTGACAATCTTTTTCCACTGTATCATAAAGGTCTTGTCACGCTCTCAGCGTGGTTGGGTCTTACCAAAAAAGAAAGAGAAGATAAATGAAAAAGCGCGCCAGCGGCGTTCTGCTTCACATCACCTGTCTGCCCTCCCGGTTCGGTATCGGCGACATGGGGCCGGGTGCCCGTCGGTTCGTCGATTTTCTGGCCCGGGCCGGTCAACGATACTGGCAGATCCTCCCCCTGAACCCCACCGAGGCCAGCGGCCACCACTCCCCTTATCACAGCTTTTCCGCTTTCGCCGGAAATCCGCTGCTCATCAGCCTCGAAGGTCTGGTGGAAGACGGACTCCTCCAGGAAGACGAAATCGGCGATCCGCCTTCCTTCCGCGAAGACCGGGTCGATTTCGACGCCGTGGCCGCCTACAAAACATCCCTGTTCCAGAGGGCCTGGGAGCGGTTCATGACCGGCGGGCCCTCGGGTCCCTTTGATCGGTTTCTCCGGGAAAACAAGAACTGGATCGATGATTTCGCCCGTTTTTTCGCCATAAAAAGCCATCTAAACGGGCAGACCTGGGACCGATGGCCCGAGAACTATCGGGATCAAGACCCCAACGCCATGGTCGAGGTCGATCGGAACCTGGGGGATCTGATCCGCAAGGCCCGGTTTCTCCAGTTCATCTTCTACCGGCAGTGGGCCGCCCTCAAGGGGTATGCCAATCGCCGGAAGATCCAGATCATGGGCGACATCCCCATCTACGTCAATCACGACAGCGCGGATGTATGGGCCCATCGGGACCTGTTCAAGCTGGATGAAAACAACCGGCCGACGGCGGTGTCCGGGGTCCCTCCGGACTATTTCAGCGCCACCGGCCAGCTCTGGGGTCATCCCGTCTACCGCTGGGACGTCCTCCAGGAGCGATGTTTTGACTGGTGGGTCGAGCGGCTGGAGCGGAATCTGGCCCTGTTCAACTGGGTCCGGCTGGACCATTTCCGGGGGCTGGTCTCCTATTGGGAGGTAGCGGCGGAAGAAAAGACCGCCATCAACGGTCGATGGGTCGACGTGCCGTCCGTGGCGTTTTTCAACGGGCTCTCGTCGCGGTTTTCGTGCCTGCCCATCATCGCCGAGGATCTGGGGATGATCACCCCGGACGTTCGGGAGGTCATGCGCCGGTTCGGATTTCCGGGGATGCGGCTGCTTCATTTCGCCTTCGGAGACGACCTGCCCCGCAACCCCTATGCCCCCCACAACCACCAGCGGGAATGCGTGGCCTACACCGGCACCCACGACAACAACACCACCCGGGGCTGGTTTGAAAACGATATGTCCCGTGAGGATCGCGCACGGCTGTTCCAGTATCTGGGGCGGACGATTGCCGCAGACGAGATCGCATGGGAGATGATCCGCCTGGTTCAAATGTCCACGGCCCGGCTGGCCATGACGCCCATGCAGGACCTTCTGGGACTGGGGCAGGAAGCCCGCATGAACCAGCCCGCCACCACAGGCGGCAACTGGCAGTGGCGGGTGCGGGCGGGCGACCTCTCCGACGGGCTGGCGGAGCGGTTGCTGGACCTTACGGGGATTTACGGGCGGATTTGACGGCGGGCGGGCCTCACCCGCACCGGGAAAATCCGCAGGACCTGCAGACCAGACATCCGCTTTCGCTGACCAGTCGACCGCCGCAGTCGGGACACCCGCCGGCGTCCCGGCCGCTGACGGGCTCGGCGCCTCCTCCGCCGGAAATCTCCCGGAGCACCCGGGCCACGGCGTCGGAGCACGACAGGGTCATCCGGCCGTTTTGCCAGGCGGGCGACGGACACCGGATACCCGATAACTGCTTGATAATCGCATCGGCCCCGATCCCGGAGCGCAGAGCCAGCGAGATGAGGCGACCGACGGCCTCGATCTGGGAAGCGGCGCACCCCCCTGTCTTGCCGGTCCTGGCAAAGACCTCGCACAGGCCATCCCGGTCGGAATTGACCGTCACATAGAGGTTGCCGCAGCCGGTTCGAATCCGGTGGGTCACGCCGTGGGTGATCTCCGGCCGGTCTCTGGGGGAGAGGACCGGCGCCGTTTCAGACGCCTCCGGGCCGACCCGGAGCACCTGGTCCCGGCGGCTCCGGTCCCGGTAGATGGTGATCCCCTTGCATCCGAGCGCGTCGGCCAGCTGAAGGGCCGCGGCGATATCTTCGACGGCGGCCGATTCGGGAAAATTGATGGTTTTGGAGACGGCGTTATCGGTGTATTTCTGAAACGCCGCCTGGATCCGGACATGCCATGCGGGGGCGATTTCGTGGGCGGTTTTGAACAACCGTTGCAGCTGTTGCGGCACGGCCGGCATCCCCTGGACCGAACCGGCCTCCGAGACCGCCGCCGCCAGTTCATCGGAGTAGATCCCCGCTTCCATTGCCATCTCCACAAAAAGCGGATGGATATCGAAGAGCCGCCGACCCTCCAGCACGTGCCGGGCGTGGGCCACGGCAAACAGCGGCTCCACGCCGCTGGAGGCGCCGGCGATCAGGCTGATGGTGCCGGTGGGGGCGATGGTGGTGACTGTGGCGTTGCGCATGTAGGGGGTATCCGGTCCATCGAACCGGCTCCCCGGGTAGGCCGGGAAATTCCCCCGAACCCGCCCCAGCTCGGCCGATGCGGACCGGGCCTCGGCGGACAAAAACCCCATCACCGCTTCAGCCTGGGCCGCCGCCGCCTCGGAATCGTAGGGGATGGACATCCGGATCAGCATATCGGCGAACCCCATGACGCCGACGCCGATTTTTCGGGTCTGCCGGGTCATCTCTCCGATGGCCGGCAGCGGGTACTGATTGACTTCGATAACGTTGTCCAGAAAATGGACGGCCCGGTGAACCGTCCGGCGGAGGCGGTCCCGGTGGAGTGTCCCGTCCCTGACCATCCGGGAAAGATTGATGGACCCCAGAACGCAGGATTCATAGGAAAGCAGCGGCACTTCGCCGCAGGGATTGGTGGCCTCCATGGCCCCCAGCCGGGGGGTGGGGTTTGCGGCGTTGATGCGATCAAGGAAAAGCACCCCGGGTTCTCCGGACCGCCAGGCTGACGTCGCCAGGGCCGAAAAGATCCGTTTCGCCGATGCCCGGCCCACGGCTTCGCCCGTCCGGGGGTTGATCAGATCGTAGTCGCCGTCGGCCTTCAGGGCGTCTATGAAGGTCTGGCTCAGGGCCACGGAGATGTTGAAGTTGTTGAGCCGGTCCGGGTTGTCTTTCATCCGGATAAAGTCTTCGATGTCTGGATGATCGACCCGGAGCACTGCCATGTTGGCCCCCCGGCGGGTTCCCCCCTGCTTGACCGTGTCGGTGGCCACATCGTAGACGGTCATGAAAGAGAGCGGTCCGCTGGAGACGCCGGCGGTGGAGAGGACCACGTCGTTTCTGGGTCGGATCCGGGAGAAGGAGAACCCCGTGCCGCCGCCGCTTTTGTGGATGACGGCGGTATGCTTGAGGGTGTCGAAAATCGACTCCATGGCATCGTCGATGGGGAGCACGAAGCAGGCGGCCAATTGCCCCAGACGACGCCCTGCATTCATCAGGGTGGGGGAATTGGGCAAAAACCACCCCTGATCGATGATCTCTCTGAACGACTCGGCAGTTCCATCGACGTCGGCATCCGGATCGAACGCCCGGTCTCCCTGGGCGATGCTGGCGGCCACCCGGTGGAACAGGTCCGCCGGCGTTTCCACGGGAACGCCGTCCGCATCCCGTTTCAGGTAGCGCCGGGCCAGAACGGTCCTGGCGTTTTCCGACAGGGAAAAGGGCTCCTTTTCGCCGGTCATGGCGTCGTCCCTCCTTCCAGGCCGGCGCCTTTTTCCAGAAACCGGTCCGTCAAAAAATCGGTGAAGGCCCGGCAGAGGGGAGAAAGGGTCCGGTGCTTGTGGCGGGTCATGTAGAAGCTCCGTTTGAGGTCGATGCCGTCCACCGTCAGGGCCGCGACGCTGCCCGCTTTGAGGGGGTCGGCGAGGGCGATGCGTGAGAGAATGGACACCCCGAGGCGGCCCTTGACGGCCTGGATCACCGCCTGGGTCGACCCCATTTCCGCCGCTGTCCGGAGGTCGTCGGCGTTGTATCCGGCATCGGCGAAACGCTGCTGAATCGATTTACGGGTGCCGGAACCGGGCTCCCGGATGATAAAGGGTTCGGTGAACAGGGCGCTCACGGGGATCGTCCCCCGGTCGGCCCAGGGGTGATCGGCCGGCGTCGCCAGGCAGAGTTCGTCTTCGATAAGCTTTTCCTGGTGGATCCGCCGATCACCGGATCGGGCGCCCACGATGCCCAGATCCAGGTCGCCCGCCACCGTCTTTTCCACGATTTTTTCGGTATCCCCGATGGTCAGAGAGACATAGACTTCGGGATAACGATGGGTAAACGCCCCGACCACGGCCGGCAGGATATACACCCCGGGAATGGTGGAGCCGCCGAGGATCAGCCGTCCCTTGATCACGCCCTGGAACTCGGCCAGGGCCGTCTCGGTTTCCGTTTTCAGGGCGATGAGCTTCCGGGCGTAAACGTAGAGCAGTTCCCCGGCCCGGGTGGGCAGGGCTTCTTTGGAGAGGCGGTCGATGAGCCGGCAGCCGAAATGGGATTCCAGATCCTTGATATGGCTGCTGACCGTGGGCTGGGAGAGATGAATATGTTTTCCTGCTTTGGAAAAACTCTTCTCTTCCACCACCTTGCAGAAGACCCGGAGCTGCCAGAGGTCCATGATCAGTCCATCCGCCCGGCAACAGCCAGTTCGGAAGCGAATTTCTCCTTGAGCTTATCGTGGACGATAGGGGGGACCATGTCCTGGATGTCGCCGCCGAACCGGACCGCTTCCTTGATGATGGATGAACTGGTGTAGATCCAGCGCAGACTGGTCATGAGAAAAACCGTCTGGATATCCCGGTGAAGCTTCCGGTTCATCAGGGCCATCTGAAACTCGTATTCGAAGTCCGAGACCGCCCGCATGCCCCGGAGGATGGCGTGGGCGTTGCGCTTGTTGGCGTATTCCACCAGAAGGCCGTTGTAATGGGCGATTTCCACGTTGTCGAAGTTGCCGAGACTGTCTTTCAGCATCTCGACCCGTTCATCCAGGGAAAAAAGGTATGTCTTGGTCGGGTTCTGGAGGATGGTGACGATGATCCTGTCGAAGAGTTTCAGTCCCCGCTCGATGATGTCGAGGTGTCCCATGGTCACCGGATCAAAGGAGCCGGGGTAAATGGCGATTCGCTGCATTCGCTGGTGGGTCCCTTCTGTAAGAGGTTAATGCCCTATTCATTTTCAGGGCGAATACAAGATTCGCCCCTGCGCCGGTCCAGAAACGATATCTCGGTTTTGCCGTATTTTCGCCTGTCCGTCAATGTGAAGGCGGACATCCCTTCGGCGACCGGGTCTCCGGCTTCGTGTTCCACCACCACCCGGGCGGTTTCGGCGAGCAGGTCGGCCCGGAGCAGATTCTCCAGAGCAGGGCGGACCAGGGTCCGGCCGTAGGGGGGATCCATGAAGACCAGATTAAACCGCCGGCCCAATCCTTTGAGAGGCCCCAGATTGGCGGCCGCATTGCATCGGATGGCGGCGGCCTGTCCGGCGGCGCCGCACCGGTCGATGTTTTTTCGGATCACTTCCAGGGCCCGCCGGTCGATTTCCACAAAGGCGGCGAAAGCAGCCCCCCGGCTGAGGGCCTCCAGGCCCAGAGCCCCGGTTCCGGCGTAAAGATCCAGCGCCACGGTCTCCCGGACGCTTTCTCCAAGAATGTTGAACAGGGACTCCCTCCGCCGGTCGGTCGTGGGCCGGGTGTTCAGTCCCCGCAGCGAGAGGAGGCGCCGCCCCCGCATGCGGCCGCCGATAATGCGCATCCCCAACAGCTCCGCCGGTCAGATCTCGATGGCCAGACCCGCCATTTTGCGGCGGAGGCCGGGCAAGTCCACGCCCATGGCTTCGGCGGTCCGTTCCAGGTCGTTATGGTGCTGCAAGAGCCTGCGGCGGATGAATTCGGCTTCAAACAGATCCCGGGCGGTCTCCAGCCGGTGCACGGAGAAGAGCCGCGTCTCGATGGACTCGGCGGCGCCTTCGAGTCCCGGATTGTAGGGCTCGGGGATGTCGGACGCTTCGATGATCGGCTCGTTTACCATGATCACCAGCCGGCCCACCAGATTTTTCAACTCCCGGACGTTTCCCGGCCAGGAATAGCGGATCAGCATCTCCAGGGCCTCGCTGCTGATTTGCTTGGCGGGGGTGCGGTTCTGCTTGGAGAAGTCGTCCAGAAAGACCTCCACCAGCGCCGGAATGTCCTGTCGTCGCTCCCGCAAGGCCGGCACGCGCAGAGGCACGACGTTGAGGCGGTAGTAGAGGTCTTCCCGAAACCGACCCTTCTCGATCTCCTTCACCAGATCCCGGTTGGTGGCGGCAATGACCCGCACATCCACTGTCACCAATCGATCGCCGCCCACCCGCTGAAACTGCTGCTCCTGAAGCACCCGGAGCAGTTTGGCCTGGGTCGCGAGGGTCATGTCGCTCACTTCGTCCAGAAACAGCGTCCCCCGGTTGGCCATCTCCAGCTTGCCCCGCTTCCGCTGGCGGGCGCCCGCAAAAGCATCCTTTTCGTGTCCGAAGAGTTCGCTCTCGATCCGGTCGTCGGGAATGGCGGCGCAGTTGACATCGATGAGCGGGTTTTCAGCCCTGGGGCTCAACTGATGGACCGTTCGGGCCACCAGTTCCTTGCCCGTGCCGTTCTCGCCGGAAATGAGGATCCAGGAGTCGGTGGGAGCTGCGGCGGCGATGCCTTTCTTCAATTCCCGGACCGGCGCGCTGGCCCCGTTGATGGCGTTTTTCTCGATGGTTTTTTTGCGCAGGTACTTGTTTTCCTCCTCCAGCCGCCGGAAATTGAGGGCGTTGTTGATGGTGACGATCACCTTGTCGATGGACAACGGCTTTTCGATGAGATCGAAGGCCCCCATCTTGGTGGCCTTTACAGCCGTTTCGACGGCGCCGTGACCGGTGATGATGATGACCTGGATAAAGGGGTTGTCTTTTTTGATTTCCTGGAGGGTCTCGATGCCGTCGATGCCGGGCATCCAGATGTCCAGCAGCACCAGATCGGGGGAGTCGGATTCGATGAATTTCAGGGCCTCGTACCCGTTGGAAGCGGTCGTCACTTCGAAGCCTTCGTCCTCCAGGAGGCCGCTCAGGGACTGGAGGATGGAGGGTTCGTCGTCAACTATGAGAAGGGTTGGAAACATGAAAACTCCTGTAAGGGGGTCATGGGTCATAAGGTCATGGGATGATCGGCGGCCAGCTTGACCTATCACCCATCACCCATTACCTGTTTTCCCCCGGTAAGTCGATGATGAATTTCGCCCCGTGGGGGAGGTTGTCCCGCACGCTGATCTTCCCATCGTGATCGGTCACGATGGAACTGACGATGGTCAGGCCCAGGCCCATGCCTGATTTTTTGGTGGAAAAATAGGGTTCGAAAAGCCGCCGCTTCTCCTCGTCGGAGATGCCCGGGCCGGTGTCGGCCACCTCGATGCGGACCCCTTTTTTCCCGTCGCCCCCATGGACGGTCACCGTCACCGACCCCTCGCCCCGGATGGCGCTGATGGCGTTGGACACCAGGTTGATCAGGGCCTGCTTCATCTGCTGCCGATCGAGGTTGAGGGGTGGAAGATCCTGAGGGAGATGCGCCTCGAAAGCGATCTCCGGATGGCTCTCCCGGAACAGGGCCAGGGTTTCGTCCACAATGACGGACAGATCGCAAGGGCTGGGATTGGCTGTGGGAAATCGGGCAAAGGCGGAGAACTCGTTGACCAGGTTCCGGATGAGATCGACGTGGTCGATGATCATCCGGGTGCAATCATCAAAGACCGGCTCCTGGAGCCGCTCGGCGTATTTCCGGTGGAGCCGCTGGGCCGACAGTTTGATGGGGGTCAGCGGGTTTTTCACCTCGTGGGCGATCCGGCGGGCCACCTCGCGCCAGGCTGCGATCCGCTGGGCCTTTTCCAGTTCGGTGAGATCATCCACCACCATCACCATGCCCATGTCCCGGTCGGCGTCGTCCTTGAGAACGCTGATGTTGACCCGGAAGGAGCGGGGGGCGCCGTCAATGGTCATGCGAAGGGGAAATTCCACGGAATTGTCGTTGGAAAGCGCCAGATGTTCCTGCACTTCCCGGGCCAGGTCGAGGTGCTGGCCCTGGAGCAGGGTCCGGTAGCTTTTTCCCAGCATTTCGTCGGCCGGGGCGCCGAGCATTCGTTCAGCAGAAGGATTGATGGTGGCCATATGGCCCTCGCGGTCCAGGGTGATGACCCCGGCGGAGACGTTTTTCAGCACGATCTCCATGTATCGCCGGCGTTCCTCGATCTCCAGGTTCTGCTCCCGCAGCATCTGGGCCGACAGCTCGAGCTGTTCCCGGCTCAACCGGAGGTCCCGGGTCATGCTGTTGAAGGAATCCACCAGCACGCCGATCTCGTCGTCTCCCACCCGGGGCAGGGTGAACCCCAGATCTCCTTCGGCGACCCGGCGGGTCCCTTCGGCCAAATCCATGATGGGGATGCTGATGGATTTGGCCAGGTAGAACCCGAACCAGATGGCGCAGAACACCACCAGCAGCCCCACGATGGAGATGGTGATGTAGTAGGTGAGCTGGATGGGCTCCTTGAGGAGCTTGATCTGCTTGTACTCTTCAAACCCCCGGGAAATCGATTCCAGGTCGTCTGAAAGGGAAGGGGGAATGAAAAACGACAGGACCACAAACCCCCGGGCGTCGACCGCTTCGGCGTCAAAGGGAATCCGGCCGATCGTGCGGCTGATCTCTCCCTGGGGGATCTGCTCCGATACGGTTCGCACCCCGTTGGCGTCCACCGCTTTCCGGAGCTGGCCGAGATCGATCTGATCGAGGTCCTCACCGCCGAATTTGGCGTCCACGGCTGCGGCGATCCTTGCCGGGGGGTCTTCTCCGGACCGGCCGGCGTCGTAGATCTCCACCGCTTCAATGTTGAAGACCCGCTGGACCACTTCGGCGTAATGGCGCAGCTCCGAACGGTTTCCGGCCGCCAGAAGCCCCTTGCTCCTGATTTCGTCGGCGATCCGTTCCGCAAAAAAGCGGTTGTGGTCCTCGAAGTACCCGTAGAGCCGCCGACCCACCTGGAGGGAGTTTTCCAGGGATTGCTCCACCGGCACATTGAACCAGAATTCGATGCTGGAGGTGATGAAGTTGATGGAGAAGATGAAAAGCACCACGGTGGGCAAAAGAGAGAGGGAGACGAAGGCGATCACCAGCCGGGTCCGGAGCCGCGTGCCCATCACTTTGCGTCGTCGGTCGTAGAGCAGCTTGACCAGGTTCCGGAAAACCAGGAAGATGAGCAAAATCAGCAACAGCAGATTGACGTTGATGAGGATGAACATCAAAATGGTGTTGGAGATGGGAAAATCGGACCCGAAATGGATGATCCGGCTCTCGGCGACGGTCAGGACGGCGACCACCGCAATGACCAGAAGAATCAAAACGATCTCGCGTTTGCGCCGCCGCCGCTCGTTCCTGGGCTTGCGATATTTGGAGGTGTCGATAAATCGGTTGGTCTTCATGGATTGCCGATAAAAACCACGAAATACACGAATCGCAGGAAAAGAAATCCGGTTTTAATAGGTGAAATCGACGGAGTACCAGTCGGTCTCGAAATCCCACATGGAGACGAAAAACAGGACATAATGGAGATAAAACGGCAGGGTCACTTTGCCCATTTCGGCCTTGGCCCGAAGCTGATACCGCTGATCCTTTTCGAGCACGCTCAGGGGAACAAGGGGGGTGTCGTCGATCTCCGTCATCAAACGGCGCGCTTCGTCCAGGGTCTTCACCACCACGGGCTCATCGTCTTCCCATGAGCGGCGGACGACGAATTCGTTGCGCAGGCTGTGATATTTAATCGTATGAATCAGGGTGATGGCGGCGATGGTTTTATCCGGCAGAAAATTTCGGACCTTTCTCAGGGTGATAACGAAAAAAAAGGTTGTTTTCACACCGCTCATGACCGCTTTCTCAATGTCATCCTTGAACGCCCCCCGCACCTTGAGATAGACCACCAGTCCGTCGCCAAGATTGCTGACCCTCAGTTCTTCGAACCGGGCCGCACCGGCCGGGGCGGGGTATTGAACGATCAGCGCCGCTGCGATGATCAGAATGGCTGCCTTTCGAAGGATGGCGCGTATCATGGCGTTTGGGGACCTTCCGGCATGCCGTCTGCTTCCGGTCTCTGGGGGCGACGGTTAAGGGAAAATTCTGGCCGAAGCGCGGCCCGTTCGGTGGACCGGTTCGGCGGGTCGGTTCCGGGGGCGCCGGTCAACAGCGTCGTGGAGCGTCCGGGTCTCCCAGGCGGTCTTGGATGCGAAGAACTTCTCCAGAAAGGCATGGTTGAAGGCATGGCCGGATCGGTAAGTCACCACATGCCCCATCATCGGCATGCCCAGCAACGAAAAATCGCCGATGCAGTCCAACAGCTTGTGGCGGACGAATTCGTCTTTGTATCGGAGTCCGCCGTCATTCATCACCCCATCGGCCGCCAGCACCACGGCGTTGTCCAGAGAACCGCCCCGGGCGAAGCCATAGCGCTTCAAATATTCCACCTCCTGTAGAAATCCAAATGTTCGGGCCGGGCTGATGTCCGCTGCAAACCGATCATCGTCCATTTCCAGCGTAAGGGTCTGTTCCCCGACCAGGGGGTGGTTGAAATCGATGGTGCAGGTGATCCGGAAAGCGGCGTCGGGATAAATCCCGACAGACCGGTTGCCGTCGGTCAGTTCGATGGGCTCGTTGATCATGAAAAAACACCGGGGGCCGTTCTGCTCCCGGATGCCGACGGATCGGATGGCCTCGGTGAACGGTCCGGCGCTGCCGTCCATGATGGGCACTTCGTAGGCATCCAGCTCCACGACGGCGTTGTCGATGGACAGGCCCGCAAAACTGGCCATGAGGTGTTCGATGGTGGAGACGATGCAGCCGTTGTCGCCGATCACCGTGGCCAGGCTGGTGTCCACCACCCGGTTGAAACGGGCTGGGATCTCCGGATTTCCGGGCAGGTCGGTCCGCACGAACTTAATCCCGTGATTGGCCGGCGCCGGCCGTATGGTCATGTTGACGGTTTTACCGGAATGGACCCCCAGACCGGTGCATTTGACGGATCTCGCAACCGTGCGTTGGCGCGCGTGCAGCGTCATCTTGCATCCTCTTCATCTTCTTCTTTCCATGAGCCGCGGGCTCTCTCCTTCGGGGGCGCCGCAGGGCGCCCGTCGCCCACGCAATCTATCACTTATAATACATTCTAAAGTGATTTCAAGCTTAAAGCCGGTCGATGCCGTCGGCGCCTTCCTTGTTTATAGTCCAGGAGGGCAGGGGTTGGCAAGAGGGGATGGGGTTTAGGACCAAAACCATTGTTTTATGGCGCTCTGTCTGATAAGGTCTCTGAAAAATAGCGGCGATAGGAACCAGCGAGTTGAAAAATTGATATGCATCCCACATTCCCAGAGTCCCTTAAACAAGACAACCGCCGAAAATGGAGCGCCCTCCAGGCTGCCGCAACCGACGCCGGCATCCAGGTCCCCGAAGACGCCGATTGCGTCGCCGACATCCAAACCGTCTTCGCCCTGAGCGATTTCATCGCCAAAAACTGCATTCGGCAGCCGGCCCTGCTGGCTGAACTGGTGGAAAGCGGCGATCTTGAATGGCCCTACGAGCCCGATGAGCACCCCCGCCGCGTCGAATCCGCCCTGGCATCCGCCACCGGCGAAAGCGAACTGTCCATCGCTCTGCGCCGGCTGAGGAAACGTGAAATGGTCCGCATCGCCTGGCGGGACCTGTCGGGCCGGGCGGATCTTTCCACCACCATGGCCGAACTGTCCGCATTCGCCGACGCCTGCATCGACGGGGCCCTGTCGCGGCTCCACCGGTGGCTGGAAGCGCTCTACGGACGCCCTCTTTCTCCGGAGGGACGGCCCCAGGAACTGGTGGTCATCGGCATGGGCAAGCTGGGGGCCCGGGAACTCAACTTCTCCTCTGATGTCGATCTGATCTTCGCCTTCCCCGAAACCGGGGAGACCGACGGAAAAAAATCCATCCCCAATGCCGATTTTTTTCTCCGGCTGGGCCGGAAGCTCATCAAAGCCCTGGGGGAAAACACCGCCGAAGGCTTTGTTTTCCGGGTGGACATGGACCTGCGGCCCTTCGGCGGCAACGGCCCTCTGGTCATGAGCTTCGACGCCGTCGAATCGTATTACGCAGAACAAGGCCGGGAATGGGAGCGCTATGCCTGGATCAAGGGCCGGCCGGCAGCCGGAGACATTCCCGCCGGAGAGCGGTTGCTGGCCCGGCTCAACCCCTTCATCTATCGCCGATATCTCGACTACGGGGTGTTCGAATCCCTTCGACAGATGAAAGCCGGCATCGATCGGGAGGTCCGGCGGCGGGAACTGCAAGACGACATCAAGCTGGGCCCCGGCGGCATCCGGGAGATCGAGTTTTTCGGCCAGGTTTTCCAACTCATCCGGGGCGGCGTGTCCCGGCGCCTTCAGGCTCGGCCCATCCAGACCATCCTCCACCGGCTGACAAAAGAGGGGATTATAGAAGGGTCGGTACGGAATGAACTCCAGGCCGCTTACATCTTTCTTCGGTTGACCGAAAACCGGCTTCAGGCCTTCGGCGACGCCCAAACTCACAAGCTCCCACCGGATGAATCGGGCCGGCAGCGGCTGGCGGCGGCCATGGGTTTCGATGATTACGACGGCTTTGCCCAGGCCCTGAAACACCACATGTCGGTGGTCCGCGGCCACTTCGGCGCCCTGTTGGAACCCGGCGGCGACGGACCGGAGGGGGAGGAGAAGGACCGCCGGGAATCGGATCTGGAACGGCTCTGGCAATCTCCTGATGATGCGGAGGGAGCATTGGAGATCTTGTCCGACGCCGGATACGAGGACCCGGCGGAAGCTCTCAACCTCATCCGCCATCTGCGGGATTCCACGGCGACCGCCGCCTTGAGCAGGGAAGGGCGGGAACGGCTCGACCGGTTGGTTCCGCGGATACTGAAAGCGGCCGGAACGGTCGATTTGTCCACCCTGGCGCTGTCCCGGATTCTGGAGCTGATCCGAACGGTCCAGCAGCGGACCAGTTATCTCGCCCTCCTTCTGGAAAATCCCTCGGCCCTTTCCCATCTGGTCCGGTTCGCCACCACCAGCGCCTGGATTCTGACCTTCATCACCCGCCACCCGGTCCTGCTGGACGAACTGCTGGACACCCGCACCCTTTACGTTCCCCCCGACCGGGCGGCGTTGGAAACGGAGATCCGGGAGCGGCTCGATCCCATACCGCCCGATGATCTGGAGTATCAGATGGACGCTCTCCGGATCTTCAAGCAGGTCAACGTGTTGCGGGTGGCCGCCGCCGACGTGACCGACGCGCTGCCCCTGATGCGGGTGAGCGATCATCTTTCGGACATCGCCGAGACGATTCTGGGGCAGGTTCTGGCCATCTCCAGCCGTCATTTGAAGAAAAAGCACGGCGAGCCGGTGTGCAGCCTGCCCGAAGGAGAGATTTGCCGGGAGGGATTTGCGGTAATCGCCTACGGCAAGCTGGGGGGGCTGGAGCTGGGATACGGTTCGGACCTGGATATGGTCTTTCTCCACGCCGGCGCGTCCGAGCCCACCCAGGGCGGAGACCGGCCCACCGACAGCGCGTATTTCTTCGCCCGGCTGGGACAGCGGATCATCCACATGCTCACGGCGCGAACTTCAGCCGGGGCCCTTTACGAGGCCGACATGCGGCTGCGGCCGTCGGGCGCATCGGGGGTTCTGGTCTCCCATATGGACGCCTTCGGCCGGTACCAGGAAAACGAGGCCTGGACCTGGGAACAGCAGGCCCTGATCCGGGGTCGTCCCGTGAGCGGCGACCCGGCCATCGCCCGGCGGTTTGCGGCGATCCGCCGTCGGATTCTGGCCCGGTCCCGCGACGAGGGCCAACTGCGCCGGTCCGTGGCCGACATGCGCGACCGGCTTCGGAAGGACAACCGCAACAAGGGCAACGCCCGGGGGTTCGACCTCAAGCACGGCGACGGCGGCATGGTGGATATCGAATTTCTGGTCCAGTACCTGGTCCTGCGCCACGCCCACCGGCACGAAGAACTGGTCCGGTGGACCGATAATGTTCGGCTCATCGGGGCGCTGGCCCGGTGCGGCATCTTAGACGACGTCACCGCCTATTTCCTCAGAAAGGCCTATCTCACCTATCGGATCGTGGGTCACCGCCTTGACCTGAAAGAACAGCCGCCCATCGTTTCCGACGATCGGTTCCGAATCCTCAGGCGGATGGTCCGACGCAACTGGGATCGTTTTCTGGGCCCGTGATCGGGGCGGAAATCCTTTTGACAAAACCGGAAGCCTGGACGTATAGTGCTTTTTTTTAGGCGCTTAAGACGGACAGGGATGGACATGGATTTTTTTTTGTGCGTAATCGGAATGGTGATGTTCATAGAGGGGCTGCCCTATGCGGCCTTTCCCGATAAGATGAAGGAATGGATGGCCCAACTCATGGAGCAATCGGACAGCACGCTGCGGAAGCTCGGCCTGGTCCTCATGGGACTCGGTCTCATGATCGTTTACTTCGGAAGGCAGTAGACGGTGCATTCTCTTTCGGATTACCGATACGAACTCCCTCCGGACCGGATCGCCCAGACCCCGGCCCCGGATCGGGACGCTTCGCGGCTGATGGCCCTGGACCGGACGACCGGGGCCATGGAACACCACCGTTTCCGGGATCTGCCAAACCTGCTGCGGCCCGCGGATCTGCTGGTGATCAACAATACCCAAGTGGTCCCGGCCCGTTTGTCGGGGCGAAAAGAGACCGGCGGACGGGTGGAGGTTCTGATCCTCGATTACCACGGGGCGGCCGGAGATGGCGGGCCTCCGGTCCATCGGTGCCTGATCAAGGCCGCCAAACGGCCAAAGCCGGAAACCCGTCTCCGGTTCGACGAGGGATTGTCCGGCGAGGTGATCGACTTCAAAGACGGAATCCACACCGTCCGTTTTGCATGCGACGCCGATTTTGAGGCAATTCTCTACCGGATCGGCCGGATGCCTCTGCCCCCCTACATCCGGCGTCATGAGACCGCCGATCCCCCCTGTGACGACGGAACCGCCTACCAGACGGTCTACGCGGCCCGAAAAGGGGCGGTGGCCGCTCCCACCGCCGGTCTCCATTTTACCCCGGCTCTGCTGGATCGGTTGAAAACCGCCGGCATCGACGTCGCCCAGATCACCCTCCATGTGGGATACGGCACCTTTCTGCCGGTGCGGGTCGCGGATATCCGGGGCCATCGAATGCACGCCGAGACCTACGCCATCCCCGCAGCTGCCGCCGACGCGGTCAACCGGGCCCGGTCCGAAAACCGCCGCGTGGTGGCCGTGGGCACCACCTGCGTCCGCACCCTGGAATGGGCCGCCGACGAAGCCGGATGGATCAAAGCCGGTTCGGGGGACTGCGACCTGTTCATTTATCCCGGATACCGGTTCAAGGCGGTGGACGCCATGATCACCAATTTCCATCTGCCGGAATCGACCCTGCTCATGCTGGTCTCCGCATTTGCGGGACGGGAACGGATTCTCGCCGCCTACCAGGAGGCCATTGACCGGGGGTATCGGTTTTATTCTTATGGCGACGCCATGCTCGTTCGGGGGACCACTTCCTCTTCAACAGTCCCCCCGCGGGCCTGACAACAGGGACGGCAGGCCGCCTCGCCCCGCTCGCAATTCGCCTCGCAATCCTCCATTCCGGCAGTCATGGGACCGGTCTCCTCCCCCGCCTTTTCCAGTCGCCGGACACACCGATCTTTGGCGGGCGGCGCCTTGATTTGCCGGGGGTTCAGCCTCCGACATGAGGAATAGCGGCCTCCCGAACGACCAGAAACGCCATATAGGCGACGTAGCAGAAGACAAAGAGGCCCCCCTCGACGCGATCCACCGACCGACTTTTGAGGGTGAACATGGAGATGAAGAGCATCAGGCTCGCTCCCAGCAATACGGCGATGTCCGGGTTGGCGGCGGGATCGAAGGGCAACGGCCGGATCACCGAACTCAAACCCAGCACCAGCAATACGTTGAAAATGCAGGAGCCCACCACGTTGCCCACGGCGATCTCCACGTTCCGCCGGTAGGCGGCCATGGCCGACGTGGCCAGTTCCGGCAGCGACGTGCCGATGGCCACGATGGTCAGCCCCACCAGCGCTTCGCTCAATCCGAAGGTCAGGGCGATGGACATGGCCCCGCCCACGATCCACTGGCCTCCCAGCGTCAGCCCCGCCAGCCCGAGCAGCACCCGGATCACGGCCCCCGCCAGGGACCGGACATCGGACGGAATCTCCATCGCCATGCCTTCGATGGGCTTGGCGATGGAAAAAGAATAGTAAAGAAAAATGGCGAAAAACGACAGCAGCACCAGCCCGTCGCTCCGGCCGATGGCGGAAGCGCCGGCCCCGTCGATGAGCCGGTCGTTGGCGAGGATGGCGAAAACCAGGGTCGCCAGCAGGCTGAAGGGGATCTCCTTCCACACCGTGCCTTTGGAAACCGACAGGGGGTAGATCATCGAGGAGATCCCTAGAATCAAAAGAATATTGGCGACATTGCTGCCCAGGACATTGCCGACGGCGATCCCCGTATTCCCCTTGATGCTGGAGATCAGGTTGACGGACAGCTCCGGCGTGGAGGTGCCGAAGGCCACCACCGTCAGTCCGATCACCAGATCTGAAACGTTCAGGCGTTTGGCGATGGAAGACGCGCCGTCGACCAGTAAATCCGCGCCTTTGATCAGCAAAACGAACCCGACGACAAGCAAAACATATGAAAGCATAAACGATCCCCTGTCAGAATGTCTTGGACCGGCCGGCAAAAGCTAAATGCCGCAGGTCATTTCATTTGCCCGCAGTTTAACGAAGGCCTCTACACCCGGCTGGCGCTGGAAACCTCGGACAGACCGACCGATCAAATCATGCGAAGCAACACCACAAAAACAATCCCCGCCAGCAAAGAAAAAATGGTCTGATGGTTTTCCCCGGCACAGGAGTTGGGGATGAGTTCGTCGGCGGTGATGTAGATCATCAGACCGGCGGTGGCTACGCCGGCGTCCGCAAACACGTACCCAGGCCCGCTCTGTTCCATCTTTTTTGCGGCGCCCACCACATCGATATTCTGCTCCACCAGAAACCGGGCCGTCCGAATTCCCTTTCCCTTTGCCTGACGGCTGTAGGGGTTTTTCAACAGCGTCGTTTTTTCCGTCTGCAGGCGTTCCATATCGATTTGCCAAATGGAAAAATAAGGGGAATCGCCGAAACCGCCCGGCGTTCCTGCCGACGATTGACCGAACAGCCTTGACCGCCGGTTCTTTTTCAATGATATTCCGGGCCTTTTCGAGTGTCTGGTAATCGATGGAAGCATCCAGAAGCACCCGCATCCCGTCGGAGAGCAGATCCCATCCAGCCTTGATGATAAACAGCAGCACCAGTAGCGCGGCGATGCGGTCGATGGTCAAAAACCGGTATTGGAATTCGATCTGGTAGTAATTGAGCAGCACCGATATCAGCACCACCAGCGAGGCCAGCACGTCCACCTGTCGGTGGCGGCCCTCTGCGATGAGCGTGGGCGACTCGGTTTTCTCCCCCAGGTAAAGGGCGTATTTACCGAACAGAAAGGTGGCAACGGTACAGCCGAGAATCCACCAGAGCAGCGGAAGATCGATATCAGGCGCGCTTGAAGGCGGTCGGATCATCCGCGTAGTCGGGCCAGTTGTCCGGTTCATTCATGATGGATCGTCAGCGTTCCTTGCGTCTCCAAGCCCTTCAAGCCTGAAATATTTCATCCCTGATTATTAATGTCTTGAACATTTGCGAGAGATCCGATATACCGCTGCCATGTCGATCGAAACCCACTCAGACGATGTGCAGGCCATCAGAGGGATCGCCGACGCGATCCGGAAACTGCATCGGTCTATTTATCTGGATGAATCACGGATCAGCAAGCGCTTCGGCCTCACCGGTCCCCAGAACGGCGTATTGCGGGCCCTTCATCGCCGCGGCCCGATGTCCTCCGCCCATCTGAGCCGGGAGCTGTTCATGACGGCCTCCAACATCACGGGGATCATCGACCGCCTCGAACAGAAAGGGCTGGTGTTCCGGAAACGAAAACCGGAGGACCGCCGCATCACCATGATCGATCTGACGTCGGAGGGTCGTCGGCTGAGCCCCGGACTGTTAGACCCGGTGGAAGAACTCCTTTTGGAGAGGCTGGCCGGACGCGACCCCGCTGAAATCCATCGAATCGACCACGCCCTGAGACGTCTGGCGACGCTCATCAGACCCGGCGCCAATGACTCGGCAGACGAATCGGAAAGCGCCGGAGACGCAACCAGACCGGAACAGGGACCGGCCGTCTAAGCCGCCCGACAGTCCAACGTCATCGACTTCCCGGCCAACTCTCAGCCATCCGGCCCCTCCTTGTTCACTCAATTGGCCGTCGTCGCCAGCGATGCGATGTCGGGCAAAGATCGCCGCATCTGTCGCAGGGCCTGGCGGATCCGGTGTTCGTTTTCCACCAGGGCCAGACGGAGATATCCCTCGCCCTCCTGGCCGAACCCGATGCCCGGCGCTGTGGAAACATTGGCCCGTTCCATCAATTCCATGGCAAATTTCATCGATCCGAGCAGGTTGTAAGGCTCGGGAATCTTGAGCCAGACGAACATGCCGGCGGCCGGCGAATCCACCGGCCATCCCATGTTCTCCAGCCCGCGGCAGAGGACGTCCCGACGGCTCTGATAGATTTCCACCTGCTTTTTCACGTCCGGTTCGCAATCTCTCAGCGCCACAATGCCGGCGATCTGAATGGGCGAGAAAATGCCGTAGTCGTAATATCCCTTGATCTTGGCCAGGGCCTGGATGATCTGGGGGTTGCCGACGCCGTACCCCAGCCGCCAGCCGGCCATGTTGTAGGATTTGGAAAAGGAGCCGAATTCGATCCCCACGTCCCGGGCCCCCGCCGCCTGCATGAAGCTGGGCGCCACGTACCCATCGAAGGTGATTTTGGAATAGGCGAAATCATGGACTACGATGAAACCGTACTTCTTGGCCAGCCGAACGATCTCCCTGAAAAAATCGAGACTCGCCAGTTGGGCCGTGGGGTTGTGGGGAAAGTTGAGGATCAGCGCCTTGGGCCGGGGCGTGAGGGATTCGCACATCTCCGCCACCCGCTTGACGAACGTCTCCTCGTCGGTCAGGGGAAACCGGATGACGTTGCCGCCGGCGATGGTGACCGCATAAATGTGGATGGGAAAGGCCGGGGCCGGCACCAGGATGGTGTCCCCCGGTCCCACGATGGCCAGCCCCAGATGGGAGATGCCCTCCTTGGAGCCGATGGTGCAGATCACTTCGGCGTCGCTGTCCACCTGGACGTCGTAATCCCGGGCATACTGCCTGGCGATCTCCCGGCGCAGGTTTCTCAAACCGCTGGCCATCGGATACCGATGGCTCTTGGGGTCTTTGACCACCTCGGTCAGCTTGTCCACAATGGGCTCCGGCGTCGGATCCACGGGATTGCCCATGCCCAGATCGATGACGTCGTCCCCCTGGAGCCGCTTTTCAGCCTTCCGCTGATTGATCATGCCGAAAAGATACGGCGGCAACTGGTTCATGCGCTGGGCCAACTGGATGGTGGGTTCGTTGCTCATGACGACCTCCTGGTGCGCAATCCAAAAGCCCCGGCGGCTTCCGGCCCGGGGCTCAAAATAAAAAACGCCGCCGGTCCGGTTCACCGGTCCGTGGCGTCTGGTTTGCTGTAGCGGGTTGTGTGGGTCAGCAGCAGCGGCGGGTCGCCAGGACGGTGACGGTCGCGGCGGCCGCGGCTGCGCTGCGAACGGTTTCGCAGTGCATGCGTTTCTCCCCGAAAGGGTTCATATTGAATTTAAAGTTATCAATGAAGGGTTCACTTGTCAATTGATAATTGACCTGTAGAAATCGGATTGTTATCCTTGAGGTTACAATCCGATAAGGAGGCCCCATGATCCCATCCGCCAAACAATACCATCAACGGACAAGCTACGAGAGAAACAAACTCAGCGGTCATTATCTCGACTGGTCGAATCAACCCAATCCATTCAAGGAATACCGGGGTCTGGATCGGGTGGAACTGCCGAGGGATGTTCAGGGCTCGCAAGCGTCCCTGGACGCGGTGTTGCTGGAAACACCCGGCCCGGCAGATCCTGAAAAAATCACCCTCCAGGCCTTGAGCCGGATGTTGTCGCTTTCCTATGGTTTGACAACCCGGAGCCGGACGCCGGGCGGCGAATTTTTTCACCGGAGCGTGCCGTCGGCCGGCGGTCTTTATCCATCGGAGCTGTACGCCGCGATTCAGAAAACGCCGGGCATCGAAGACGGCTTGTACCATTACAGCGTCGCCCACCATTCTCTCGTCCGGCTGAGGGGCGAAGGGTTCAGTCAGCATGCAGATCCCTGTCTCGTTTTTTTCATCACCGCCATTTTCTTCCGCTCCGCCTGGAAATACCGCGATCGGTCCTATCGCTATCATCTTCTGGATTCGGGTCATCTGGCAGAGAGTCTATCGCTGGCGATCCGAGCCGAATCCTTGCCGGCAAAAGCGGATTACGATTTCGAAGACAACGAAATCAACCGGTTGTTGGGAATCGACCCCGATCTGGAGGTTTGTCTGGTCAAGATGACCGTGTTAGGCGATGCATCACCCGCTGCGGACCTGGTCCAGGTTCAGCCCGAGGCGAGCCGGACAGCCGCAAAGGAGACTGCCTACCCCCTGATCCGCGAGATCCATTCCCTCACATCGACGGCCGCATCGGGCCTGCCGCCATCGCCGGCCATCCCCGTCAAAAATGCGGATGAGACCCTCGACAGATTCGACGGCCCTGTCGCATCCCCGAAAATGGGGTTTGCGGATACGGTCCTCCTCCGAAGATCCCGCCGGAATTTCATCCCCCAGGGCATGGATCGCGAAACGCTGTGGGCCCTGCTCCGGCTTTTGTGCGAACCCACCGGACCGGCCTGCGACGATGCCATCCGGGTGGGCGTGTTGACGAGCGAGGCGCCCGGCGTCGAACCGGGGCTGTACTGGCTGGACCGGACGGAAAAGGCCTGGACTTTGGCCGAGAAGGGCAACCTGATCCCCCAAATGACCCGGATCTGCCTGGACCAGGAATGGCTCGCCAACGCGGCCTGCCATATCTTTTTCGCGGCGGATCTGGATGGACTGGATGCGACATGCGGCCCCCGGGGATACCGCTACGCCATGCTGACGGCCGGCCGCCTCGGGCACCGGGTCTATCTCGGCGCGACCGCGCTGGAACTGGCCTGCTGCGGCATCGGGGCCTTTTACGATCCGGAAGCCGCGGATCTCCTCGGGCTGGATAAAGGCCGGCGCATGCTCTATCTCGTGGCTGCAGGGCCGTCGAAATAAGGGTCAAACAGGAAAGGAATCTCCACATTCAGGGCCGCGGAAACTCAAAAGACGGCCCCAGGAGGCTGCACATGGCGGACACGGCAAAGGACAGACTGTTAAAATCGCTCCGGATCGGCAGCGGCGAACCCCGTCCGGTCAAGGCCCCTCACGGAACCCAACTGCACTGCAAAGGCTGGCATCAGGAAGCGGCGCTGCGGATGCTGTTGAACAACCTGGACCCGGAAAACGGCGAAGACCCCGACAAACTCATCGTTTACGGCGGCAGCGGCAAGGCAGCCCGGAACTGGCCGTGCTTCGACGCCCTGGTTCAAAGCCTGCTGGAACTGGAAAACGACGAAACCCTCCTGGTAGGATCGGGCAAGCCGGTGGGCGTGGTCCGGACTCATGTACACGCCCCCCGGGTGCTTATCGCCAACGCCAACATCGTGCCCCGGTGGGCCAACTGGGACTATTTCCACGAGCTGGACCGAAAAGGCTTGATCATGTACGGTCAGATGACCGCCGGATCCTGGATCTACATCGGCACTCAAGGCATCCTCCAGGGCACCTACGAAACCTTCGCCGCGCTGGCGGAAAAGCACTGGGGAACGTCTTTGGCCGGAAAGATCGTCCTGACCGGCGGGCTGGGCGGCATGGGCGGGGCCCAACCCCTGTCCGTGACCATGAACGACGGCGTGGCCTTATGCGTGGAGGTGGATCGCAACCGGATCCAGCGGCGGCTCAAGACCCGGTACCTGGATGAAATGACCGAGGATCTGGACGACGCCGTCCGGAAAGCACGGACGGCGGCCGACGCGAAAACGCCTCTTTCCATCGGCCTGATGGGCAATGCGGCCGAGGTGCTGCCGGCCATGATCGAACGGGGATTCATCCCCGACGTGGTCACCGACCAGACCAGCGCCCATGATGAATTGAACGGGTACGTGCCCGCCGGCGTCCCTTACGAAGACGCCCTGGCCCTGCGGAAGAGCGACCCCAAAAAATACGCCGGTATGGCCCTGGATTCCATTGCCGTCCACTGCCGGGCCATCCTGGAGATGCAGGCCAAAGGCGCGGTGGCCTTCGACTACGGCAACAACCTCCGGGGCCAGGCCATGAAGCGGGGCGTGGACAACGCCATGGACTACCCCGGCTTCGTGCCGGCCTACATCCGTCATCTGTTCTGCGAGGGGGAAGGGCCCTTCCGCTGGGCGGCCCTGTCCGGCGATCCGGCGGACATCGCGGCCACCGATAAAGCGCTGATGGAAGCTTTTCCCGAAAAAACCCGAATGGTCCGGTGGCTGGAAATGGCCGGCGAGCGGGTGAGCCACATGGGGCTTCCGGCGCGGATCTGCTGGCTGGGATACGGCGAGCGGGACCGGGCCGGAAAGATCTTCAACGACCTTGTAGCAAGCGGCGCGGTCAAGGCCCCCCTGGTCATCGGCCGCGACCACCTCGACTGCGGATCGGTGGCATCCCCCTTCCGGGAAACCGAAGCCATGAAAGACGGCTCCGACGCCGTGGCCGACTGGGCCCTGCTCAACTGCATGACCAACGTGGCCTCCGGCGCGTCCTGGGTCTCCTTCCACGACGGCGGCGGCGTGGGCATCGGATACGCCCTCCATGCCGGCCAGGTCTCCCTGGCCGACGGCACGCCCGAAGGGGAAAAACGGGTGACCACGGTTTTGCGGAATGATCCGGCCACCGGGATCATCCGCCATGCGGATGCCGGTTATGAACGGGCGGTTGGGGTCGCTTCGGAACGGGGGGTGAAGATTCCGATGGTCAATATGTTTAAATGATAGAGGGACAAAGGGACAGAGGCACAAAGGGACAAAGAGGGAAAGGAGGACCATGGCCAGAGCGCTG
>JAABTD010000243.1 GCA_011390065.1 Desulfobacteraceae bacterium | reverse complement strand
TGTGCCCCTTTAAAAACAAGTACATTAAACTGTTGGGAGAAAATTTTCCAGAGATCGAAATTATCCAAGGAACCCATGAAGCGCCTGATGGCGGACCGGAGTGGTTTTTAGCCTGGGCTAAGCAAACGCTCTCTGCATTACAGAATCCTATGGCGGAGTTAACAAAGCAAGTTTTATCCAATCAAGTCGTATCATATCAGAATGGCGAAAACAAACCGAATTAACATTGTAAAAAAGGAGACAGCAATGAGCAAACTGTTTGAAACAACGGAAATAAACGGAATGAAGCTGACCAACCGGTTCGTTCGATCCGCCACATGGGAAGGTATGGCAGAAGATGACGGGGCGGTTACCCCGAAGTTGACTCAAACCATGGTGGATCTGGCCCAAGGCGGTGTGGGGTTGATCGTCACCGGACATGCGTATGTCAGCCCCGAAGGACAAGCTGGTCCCTGGCAATTGGGAATTTACAGTGATGAACTGGTGTACGGGTTGAAGTCCATGTGCGATGCAGTTCATAACGCCGGTGGAAAAATCGTTGTCCAACTGGCCCATGCCGGAAATTCCGCCGTTGAGACAGATGGTAATATCCCCTATGTAGTTTCTGCGTTCAAAGGGCTCTCTGAATCCCCCCGACATGAACTGACAAAAGAGGATATCAAAAAATTGGTAAAGGCATTCGGCGATGCAGCCAGACGCGCCAAAGAAGCTGGTTTTGACGGGGTTCAGATTCATTCGGCCCATGGATATCTGCTGAATCAGTTTTTGTCGCCGGCGTACAACCTGCGGGAAGATGAATATGGCGGTTCCATAGAAAACAGAGCCCGGGTTCACATGGAAGTTTACAATGCCATCAGAGATGTCGTTGACAAAGAATACCCGGTGTTGATCAAGATCAATAATGAAGACTACGTTGAAAACGGGGTTTCTTTGGAAGATTCGGTCATGGTTTCCAATATGCTTGCAGATGCCGGTCTCGATGCCATTGAGCTTTCCGGCGGTACCCCCGATTCCGGCAAACTTGGCCCAGCCCGGGTCGGAATAAACAAGGAGGAGAAAGAAGCCTATTTCAGGGAAGCTGCCGCCGTTTTTAAAAAGCAAATCGATTTGCCCTTAATCCTGGTGGGCGGCATGCGCTCGTTCTCTGTTGCTGAACAAATCATCGACAGCGGAATTGCGGATTATATTTCCATGTGCCGCCCCTTAGTACGTGAGCCGGGGTTGATAAAAAGATGGCAGTCCGGGGATACCTCGCCGTCCACATGCAAATCCGACAATTTCTGCTTTGGTCCGGCAATGAGCGGTAAAGGGATTTATTGTGTGACGGAGGAGAAGGAGTAATCACCGATATCAGACATCGGCCGAATCTGCCCCCGTTTCTCCAGGTGGCCGACAAGGTCTACGACCCGGGCACGCACAATGCCGAACAGGTGTCAGGGGACGGTCAGGAGGCATGGAACCATGGGCGTGATTCGAAGAGAGACCGCAGTGCCCCGTTTAGAGGGTATGCACTACGGATACGTGGTCCTTTTTTTTAGTATGCTCAATATCGCGGGATCGCTCGGGGTCGGCCGTTTTGCGTACACCATGATCCTTCCGGCCATGCGCGAGGGCCTGGGGCTTCACAACACCCAGATGGGGCTGATCGGGACCATCGGCTTCATCGGGTACCTGGCCATGGCCATTCCGGGCGGCGTGCTGGCGGCGCGTTTCGGCCCCCGGGTGGTCATAGCCCTGGCCCTGCTGAGCACCGGTGCGGGCATGATGCTCATGGGAACGGTCGGGGGCGTGGCCTGCGCAGGATTGCTCATGGCGGTGGTGGGCATCGGAAGCGCCGCCGGGAACGTCGCCGGTTTCGCCTTTGCCAGGTCCTGGTTCCCGGGCAGAAGCCGCGGGCGGGCGACCGGGGTCACCCTGGGCGGGGCCGGCGTGGGGATGTTGGCCGTGGGCCTCCTGGTACCCGTAATCCTGTCCGGATCCGGGCCGGACGGCTGGCGGTGGGCATGGGCCTGGTGCGGATGCATCACCGCCTGCCTGGGCATCCTCTGCTGGCTTTTTCTGCGCAACCGCCCGGAGGACATGAAACTGGCGCCCGTGGGTGGGCCCCGTGCGGAGTCCCGGGAGAGGGGTCCCGGTTCCTGGTCGGCCTGGAAGACCCTCGCCACATCCCGGGAAATGCGCCGCATCTACGCGGTTACGCTCACCCTCGGATTTGCCTATGTCATCTATGGCACCTTCTTCGGGGCCTACACGGAAGATGAACTGGGGCTGAGCGAGGCCCGGGCCGGGGCCCTGTGGTCCGTTGTGGGGTTCCTGAGCATATTCAGCGGCCTCATCGGTGGCCTTCTCGCGGACCGGCTGGGGCGGCAGCAGGCCTTCACCATTCTCTTCGCAGCTCTGGGAACGGCCCTCCTGCTCATGGCTCTGGGCCGCACAAGCCTTTCCCTTTACCTGGCCGTCGGGCTCTACGGCCTCTGCGTGTGGGGATTTCCGGTGATCCTCGCGGTCTGGTGCGGAGACCTTTTCGGGCCGAGGCTGGCGCCTGCAGGCGTGGGATTCGGCATCTTTTTCTTTGCCATAGGCCAGGCACTGGGACCGGTTGCTACGGGGTTTCTCTACGACCGCACCGGATCCTTCACGGCGCCCTTTCTGTGCGGCGCGGCGGCGAGCGCCCTGGGCATCCTGGCCACCTGGTTGCGCCTCGGCGGGCCGGATCACGTTGCCGCGGCCGGGTGAAGGCGTCCCGCTTTTTCGCAATGAGCCGTTCCATCAATCCTTTTGTCCGGAAGACAGGACTATGGATGCACATCAGAGGGACTGGAATCGAGAAGTTGCGGAGGAATCATCAAAAACGTGAACAGGTGCCGCATCGAGGGAAGCTACGCCAACACGGCGGAAAAGGCCAAGGAGGAGATCCTGGCCGCGACCCCGGTAGGGGCCAGCGTGTTCCGATGCGGCTCCATGACGGCCGTGGGTATGGGCCTGTGGGAAGACAAGGCGCAACTGCCCGGTGTGGGGTTTTGGACCCCAGTTTTTTCAAAGTAGCACTTAATTGAAATCTTAAATACAAGCAACGAGTGTCCGCTCTCCTGATGCTCGTCGGCGGCATCCGTTCCTTCGAGATGGCCGGGCGTCTTGTGGATAAAGGAATCACCGACTACGTGTCCCAGTGCCGTCCCCGTATTCGGGAGCCGAATCTCATCAATCGATTGGAATCCGGTGACTTGCGAAAAGCCGCCTGCATTTCCGATAACGGTTGTTTTCAACCGGGCATGGCTGGTGAAGGGATTTATTGTGTAGTGGAATAAAGGGAAAAACAAAAAGGATCATGACATGGCTAAAATTGGTATTATCACCTGTCAAATCCTGGAACTCGAGTTCGCCCACGTGTTGAGTGCCGACATGGAAGTTTCGGATGTCTTTGTGGTAGACAACGAATTTTCAGCGGACTTGATTGCAGAACTCAAGGGCCACGGCAAAAAGGGCGTGCATCAACTGGTAGACCCGAGGGAATTCAGTGAAACGCCAATCGACGGGCACAATGTATTGATCAGGGTCATGGAGCTTGGACTACATTCCAACATTAAAAATCTGCAACGCCATGTGGTTTCTGCCGTCAAGGAGATAGCCCGGCACGTGGACAGCGTTCTTCTCGGATACGGCCTGTGTGGAAATGCCTTTAACCACGCCGAGGATCTCTTTTCGGAAGTGAGTGTACCCGTGATTCTTCCCATGGATGAAGACCACCCGGTGGACGACTGCGTGGGTCTCATCATTGGTGGACGTGAAAATTACTACGCACAGCAACGCGAATGCGCAGGCACCATGTTCATGAACGCCGGGTTTTCCCGGCATTTGGAAAAATTTATGGACTTGGATATCCCTGAGAAATTACTTCCGAAAAAGGACAAGATCCTCAAGCGCATGATGCGAGACTACAAACGCAGCCTGCTGCTGCCCACGGAAGTTCTGGGAGAAACTGAGATGATGGCGAACATCGAATCATTCAATGCCAAATTCGGACTCAGAACCGAGTCCATCCCCGGCACATTGGCGTTGATGGAAAAGGCGTGGCAAAAAGCGAAAAACCGGTCAGTTGAAAAATGTTGATGGCTGTTCAGATATATGTCTGCCAGTACTGTTATTAAAGGTGTTAAGGGACGTTACTTACTTTCTACAATCCGATACTGGAAGGAGGAACCGATGAAAATCTTGGGTATTTCCGGCAGCCCGCGCAAGGACGATCGCACCGGAACCTACAAGCTCGTGCGGACCGTTCTCGAAGCCACCGCACTCGATTATGATTTAGTGTCTCTGCAGGGAAAGAGAATTGACGGGTGCATCGCATGCCTCGGTTGTGTCAATGATAACATATGCAAGGTCAAAGACGATATGACGGACCTGCGTGACAAAATTGTGGAAGCCGATGGTTACGTGATCGGCGCTCCCAATTACTATTCAACCCTCAACGCAAAAACCCATGCATTTCTGGAGCGGTTTTTTCAGTTCCGCCACCAGGAGGGCAACACCCTATGGGGCAAGCTCGGCGTGGCCGTGGGTGTGGGCGGCACCATCGGAAATTTTCCGGCGGACGATATCGAAAAATTCTACGACTATAATTTTATCGAAACCGTGGCCAAGGTGGGTGGCCAGGGCGCAGCGTCCTGCTTCTCCTGCGGTTACGGCGAAACCTGCCGCGTGGGCATTTCCAATCTGCTGTTGGGCGAGGGTGTCAAGATCACTCCCGACATGATTCCTGACGTTGCCAAGCAGCCGGATGTAATGAAAGCGGCCGAGGAAGCGGGCAAAACCCTTGCCGCCCGCCTCACCGCCGGCCATGACCGGGAAAAGATCACGGCCGACGTGCAGGCCAAAATGGATGTCAGGAAAGCTGAAATGATGAAGAAGCTTCAACACTCCGTGTAACTGTGGCTAAACTGATGAATAGGATGAAAAGGGGCGCACGACCATTTCAGCGCCTCATTTTCCATCCAGCGGCGGCCGATATTAATCCGGCAGATTCGACCATCTTCCACATGGCTTTGGAAAAGAAAGCGTTGATGCCAGCCCCTCACATAAGCGGAAAAACCGATTGAGATATTGAGGGTGGTAGGAAAGGAGCATATTATGAAAAAATCATTCGGTGCCAAAACCCTAGTTTTTACCAATCCTGTTTGGTGTGTCGGCTCCTACGACGTCAATAATCAACCGAACCTGATGACAGTTGCCTGGGGCGGGATTTGTTGTTCCAAACCGCCGGCAGTTACCATATCATTGCGTAAAGCCACATACACCTATGGCAATATAATGGCTCGGATGGCCTACACCGTTAATATCCCATCGGTGAAATTCGTTAAACATGCAGATTATGTGGGAATGGTCTCTGGGAAAATGGAAAATAAGTTCGAGACCATCCGTCTCACTCCGATGAAAAGTGACCTTGTGGATGCACCGTATGTGGAAGAGTTTCCAATGATACTAGAGTGCAAAGTGATTCATACCCATGAGATCGGTCTGCACACCCAGTTCATAGGTGAGATTCTTGATGTAAAAGTCGATCAAGCCGCTCTGGATGCATCCGGGCAACCGGATATGAACAAAGTGGCACCTTTTACATAGGACAGCGATACCCAAACCTATCATAGGGTCGGAGATGCTATCGGCAATGCGTTTAAGATCGGCAAGGAACTATAGCACATCAGAATCCTGAAACCATTGTATGGAGGAATTGGATAGGTATTCCTCGTTGCAGAAAGACACCGCCATGATGAAGGAGAACCATCATGACAGAAAAAAAAGATCCAATTGTGATATCGTGCAATATCCTAGAAAGAGAAATCATAAGATTGATTGAATCCGGCCGGTTGAAAGCCGATGTGACCTTCCTCAGTTCCAAACTGCATTATGATTACGGTCTTCTGGAAAAAGCCTTGAAGTGTACGATTGAAAAATCCTTGGATGGCGGCCGGAAAAAAATCGTTGTTATTTATGGTGATCTCTGTTTGGGATTCAAGTATGAGATGAAAAAACTTGTTGATGCCTATGGCATCGTGAAGGTTGACGCCATTAACTGCATCGATTGTTTGTTCGGCGGAAAAGGAGAGATCTTTCAGACAGATCCTGAGCATAAATATCTCTTTTTAACGCCTGAAGTGATTAACTTCTGGAACAAATTTGAAAAGTCCAGGGAAAACCTTAAAGAACGGTATGGGGTGCTGGAAGGTATCATATTATTGGACACACTTGGAGATTTAGATGACCATGGGGCTGAAATAGAGGCGATCAGCAGTGTCACAGGCCTTCCAATTTTGGGAAAAAAGGAAGTAGGGCTTCAAGGGCTGCAAGGTGTTATTGAAGAGGCTATTGGCCGGCTGGAGCATTATTGAAATGAAGATATTTAAGAATTCAGCAAACAATCAAAGGCGGCTTGATCTACAAGGAATGCGGAGCCGACGGCTGGTTCAGGTGATATGAAGACCAACTGGATACGATGGCGTGACTTGCGGTTCTATAAGCAACAAGTCTGACACCATCATGGGCGGTGACTCCGACATCGTTGGGCCGATGCCTTACCAAGTGAGGATACAAACAAAGGAAATCGGATATTGTTGAAGACGACTTCGCGCCGCTCCGCGACAAGGTCGTCGAAGCTGATGCATTCGTGCTATGGGGCGTAAACTGCTTCTCCACGCTCAATGCCGTCATGCACGCTTTCCTCGAACGATGGTACCAGTTCCGTAACCGCGAAGCCAATATCATGTAGGGCAAGCTTGCGGTAACCGTTGGGCTCGGCGGTGCGATGCCCAAGCCGCCTGCCGAAGTGATGAACTCCTTCTGCACATACAATCTCATGAAGGTCGTTGATACCGTCCACGCGACCGGAGCCTGGGGATGCTGCTACTGTAGTTATGGTGAAACGTGCAAAGCCGGCGGTCACTTCAATTTCGGGCTCAATGATAATCAAACCAAGCGCTATCAGTTCATTTTCATCATCGATATCGTTCACTTCATCGACTATCGGGCTAATCACATGGAGCGGCCCGAGATGCTTCACAACGAGTTCCAACACAGCCCGATCCGTCTTGATGAAGTCGATCAACACACAGGCGTCCAAATTGAGGGCTTCCGCTATCGCTCCAGCCCCCAATCGCCGCTGACTATGGCGATATGCCGAATTTTTTGGGCCTTGATCATCGTTTCGGCCAGCTCCACGCCCAGACCTACGAGGTTTCTAAAACCTCGCAGGTCTTCGTCCATATGGATGGCCGGAATGATGATCAATGCCACTTTTTGTAAGGGCGAAAAATTTTTCGCCCCTACGATTTCAATACCTGCCTGATCCGCTCCAATGCCCAGTCGATCTCGTCCTGGGTGATGACCAGGGGCGGCGCGAACCGGATGACGTTCTCGTGGGTCTCTTTACAGAGCAACCCCTTCCCCTTCAATGCCTCACAGAAGGGCCGC
>JAABTD010000057.1 GCA_011390065.1 Desulfobacteraceae bacterium | reverse complement strand
GTAGGTCGGCAGGATCATGGTTTCGCCCATCTCGATCATCCGCGCCATCTTGCCGATCATGGCCCGCATTTTTTCCAGCTCCTGACGATTTTCCACCGCCCGGGCATAAAGCGATTCAAGTGCCGGCGGGTCGAACTTCGGCCACTGCCCTTTGGGGCGGCCGACGGGGGCGTCCGGCCTCAAATCGAGGAGTTCCCGGATGCGCATTTCGACATTCCGTTCTTTTTCGCGCAGCGTGACCAGGTTTTCGGCGATGATTTTCCGGCGGATCCGGATTTTGATCACGTCCTGGAAGCTGGTGGACCCGGATTTATACCGGGTCGTGGCCACATCCTCCAGCCGGTCGAAGAGGGTGAGGGTTTCGGCGGTCACCGACCATGCCTGGTGGTCGTAGAGCAGGTTCCAGTAGGCCTTGCGGGCTTCGGTCACGGCGTCCCTCCGGGCGATGGCCAGATCGGCCCGGGCGATCTCCACGGATTTTGTCACCACCTGACCTTTCAGCCCCGTCACGCCAGGAAACGGGAATTTCATCCGGACGGGGTCTTTCCCTTTCATGGGACCCACGCCGGTTATGACGCTTTCGGTGAAGGCGGTGTACTGGCGAAGAATGGCGTCGAGTTGCGATACCTGGGAAAATTCCTGGACCGCCGCCTTGAACCGTCTCTCGGCGGCCCGGATGGCCGGGCTCCGGAGCAGCGTGAGGATTTCCAGGTCGGTCAGCGAGAAGCGGTCCCCGATGACCCGTTCGGCTTCAGCGGTGCTGTCGGCGGCCGGCAGGTAGGACGCCATCCGGTCTTCTGAAAAGGAGATGAACCGATCATCCCACGGCTCGGGAGTGGTCGCCGCTTCCGCCCATCTCGCTTGGATGGCGGCCATTTTCTGTTTCCAGACCGCATCCTCGCCGTTGGACTGACCCGTCGCCGGTTCCGTTTTTCCGGGTTTGGAAGGGGCGGGATGCATCTGGGACTGGACCAGCGGCGGCGGCTCGTAATTTTCAAAATCGCGCTTGAGGTCTTGGTAATCCGCGGATGTGACGGCAGGAGAAAGGATGGCAACGATCATTAATATAATGGTAATCAATATAATGGTACTGGGCAGGCGCTGCTTCATCGGTCCACCTCCTCTTCCGCCGACTGGGTGACGCTCCGGCCCACGAGGCGCTCCAGCCGCGCCAGGTATTGGCCGTAGTCGGCCCTGGCCCGGGCCAGGGAAAGCCGGAAATTGTAGAGCACGGACTGGGCCTCCACGGCGTCGGAGAAACTGGCTTCCTTTTCCCGGAACCAGGTTTCGGCCAGTTCCATGGAATTCATCGCCTGGGGGATCAGTTCATCGCCGTACAGGTCGATCAGGCGGCGGGCGTTCTGGAGCCGGAAATAGACTTCGCGGATCCGGGTCCGGGTTTCGTTGATCCGGGCGGTCGTATCGGCCCTGGCCATTTCCAGGCGGGCCTCGTCCCGGGCCGCCTGGCCCCGGTTTTTTCCCATCCACAGGGGCACTGAGACGCCGAACTGGATGCCGACGGCGTCCCGGCCCGCGTCGTCCGGCGGCATGGGCACGTCGGGTTCGCCGATGCCGGCATAGAACACCCCCACTTTGAATTCGGGGAGGTTGTCGTATCGGGTCAGTTCCCGTTTCGCCGCGGATTTGTTCTCGGCCAAGCGGGCCATCCGGATCTCCTCCCGGTGGGCCTCGGCCATGTTGTTCATCTCCTGGAGGCTGTAGATCGGCGCCCCGATCTCCGGGGCCGCCAGTTCTCCGACGGCCGCGTCGGGCGGACGGTTCAGGAGTTCGTTGAGCCGGGCGATTTCCGTGGCTTCCAGTTCGTCCAGAAGGATCCGGTCGTATCGCAACTGGCCGATCTGAGACTGGGCCCGGATGACGTCGTTGAGGTTGGCCCGGTCCTCGGCATGGGCGGTTTCGCTCACTTTCCGCAGGTGGTTCACCAGTTCGAGTTCCTCCCCGGCGATCCGTTTGGCGGTCCGGATGTAGGCCAGTTCGTGGAAGGATTCGCGGATGGATACGGCCAGGTTCGTCGCGGCCATGTCCAGCTTCACCCGTGCCATTTCCGCGTCCGCGGCGGCCACTTCGCCGGCTTTGGAGAGCTTGCCGGGAAACGGGATCATCTGGGAGAGGACCGCGTTCCAGTCCTGGGGCCCGAGCCGGGTTTCGATGGGGTCCGGAAAATAGGTGACCATCAACTGGGGATCGGGGTAGCCCGTAGCGACGCGGTATTGCTCCACCGCCGCCCGCCAGGCCGCCCGCGCCGAGGTTATTTCGGGATTGGCGTCGTAGGCGCAGGCGATCAGGTCGGCGACTGCGACCGGCGCCGACAGTCGGTTGTCGGGGACGGCGGAATCCGTTTTTCCGGCATGGAGTTGGCCGGCGCCCCAGTGGAAAACAAAGAAAATTGACATCGAGAAAATTATTGTAAATGATTTCATGCATTCTCTCCGAAAGGGTTCTCGCGTCGATTCAGGCATCAAGTGGACGTCATATCGACGCCATGCTCATTGTATAACAGGTTGCCGGATTTGGCGATGGTTCTATTAAACCATGATGGGCATTCTTTAATTCACGCCATGGATGCAGTATGATAAAAAAGATGGAGAAGACAAATGTCAACAGGGACAAAGATCGATTTTGAAAGCATGAAATGATGAACTTAGTGGCGACATCCTTCCGGCGTTCACGAAGCGCCCAGACGGCATTTGATCCCGATGATCCAAAATACTTGCAATTCAGACAATGTTTGATCATATTCATGGCGGGTTTATTCAATTCTTGGTCAACCCTTGGGTAACCGTTGGACGCCGTTTGACGCCAACATTGCGAGAGGAGTGCCGACAAAAATATGAAGCAGCTTGAATATTACGAGAAAAAAAAGATCGCCGAATCGCTGGTCGACATCCCCATTTTTTCCAAATTATCCGATGAAGAGCTGCGGTACGTCGCCAGGCGCATGCATGTGTTCAGCCTTGACCAGGGGGACAAGATTTTCGAAGAAGGCGAGGTAGGCAATTGCATTTGCTTTGTGGTGGACGGGGTTCTGGATGTGATCAAGACCTCCTCCCAGACCGGCGTCAGCGTGGTCATCGCGGCGCTGGCCAAGGGGAACACCATCGGCGAAATGGCGGTCATCGACGATTTTCCTCGATCGGCCACGGTCAAGGCCCGGACCGAATCGCTGCTGATCATCTTCACCCGGGAAGAGTTCGAGGTCCTTCTGGAACAGAACCCCAAACTGGGCATCAAGCTCCTGAAGGGCATCGCCCGTTCTCTTAGCGTCCATCTGCGGCGAACTTCGGAAAAGCTCTCCGACCTCATGCTGCCCCTTTACGTGCATTGATACGATCCTTTTAAATCAGTCGGCGGAACCATGGATTCAAATGCTTTAGATGATTTTCCCTACTCATCCCGGCGCATGCCGGTGTTAGCCCGGAATGTGGTGGCGACCTCCCAGCCCCTGGCCGTTCAGGCGGGATTGCGCATGTTGCTGAAGGGCGGCAATGCAGTGGATGCGGCGCTTTCATCTGCCATCGCTTTAACAGTGGTGGAACCCACCAGCAACGGCATCGGAAGCGATGCCTTCGCCATAGTCTGGGACGGCGGGCAGCTTTACGGCATCAATGGGTCGGGTCGATCCCCCGCCGCCCTGGATCCCGGGCGTTTTGACGGAATGGCGGGGATGCCTCTTTACGGCTGGGAACCGGTGACCGTGCCGGGCGCCGTAGACCTGTGGGTCCGGATGTCTGAACGGTTCGGGCGGCTGCCCTTCGGCGATTTGTTCGAGCCGGCGGTCGAATATGCCCGCGACGGGTTTATGGTTTCGCCCATCACGGCGGCCCGATGGGATGAGGCGTCCCGAACCTATAGAGGGTTCCGTGATTTCGAGCAGACGTTTCTGCCGGACGGCGCCGCCCCCCGGGCGGGGACCTTTTTTCGATGTCCGGATCAGGCGCGCACCCTGACGGAGATCGCCGACACGCGAGGAGAATCTTTCTATCGCGGCCCCCTGGCTGAGCGGATCGTTGCCCACGCGGCGAACACCGGCGGATGCCTGGCGGCGTCGGATCTGGCCGAGCATGGGTCTCAGTGGGTGAGGCCCATCTCACAGGAGTACCGGGGCGTCGCTCTCCACGAGATTCCGCCCAACGGGCAGGGGATCGCGGCCCTCATTGCCCTGGGGATTCTCCGGCGATTCGATCTGGCCGAGTATCCGCCGGATTCCGCGGACAGCCTCCACCTGCAGATCGAGGCCATGAAATCCGCTTTCTCCCTGGTCCACAGATGCGTGGGAGATCCGGGATTCATGAATCACACGCCCGAGCAATTGCTGTCCGAAAACATTGTGGAGGCGGCCGCCCGAGCGATCCGGATGGACATTGCCGGCGTCCCGGCCTGCGAGATCCTGCCGGAAATGGGAACGGTTTATCTGACGGCGGCGGATGCGGCAGGAGGGATGGTTTCCTTCATACAGTCCAATTTTGCAGGCTTCGGGTCGGGCATCGTGATCCCCGGAACCGGGATCAGCCTCCAGAACCGGGGGTATGGCTTCACCCTGGAGAAAGGACATCCCAACTTTGTGGGCGGCGGCAAACGACCCTACCACACCATCATTCCCGGATTCGTCACCCGCAACGGCGCGCCGGTCATGAGCTTCGGCGTCATGGGCGGGCACATGCAGCCCCAGGGCCATGTTCAGATGATGACCCGAATCTTCGATTATGGGCAGAACCCGCAGGCAGCGGCGGATGCGCCCCGATGGCATGTTTGCAAGGATATGTCCGTTGCCCTGGAAGCGGGCGGATTCGATCCCTCGGTGGTGGATGGCCTCCGCCGGCGGGGCCATCGCGTGATGGTGGGCGATCCGGAATGGGGGTATGGGGGCGCCCAGCTTATTTTGAAGATGGGCGAGGGGTACTGCGCGGCGTCGGACCCCCGGAAGGATGGTCAGGCGGCGGGCTACTGAACCGGGCTTTGACGTCCATCTCCATTCGTTTCTGGAAGGTCTCGAAAAGCTTCCAGCGCACCACCGGAATGCCCAGGAGCAGATGACCCGGAATCTGGTAAATGTCGGTCGGTTCGGTCACCCGGATTTCATAGAGGCTGGACATCTTGAAGAGCACGCATTCTTCGCCGAAAAAATGGCCCCCGGTCAGGGTGTCCACCACCCCTTCGGAGGAATGCCGTTCGAGTTTTCCGCTTTTGACCATAAAAATGCCCGGCAGGATCTCCCTGGGGAAGACCTCGCCTTTTTCGTAGTGACGGAATTGAACGGCCTGGGCCAGACGATTCTGGCTGGGGTACGACACGACCTCTCCAAAGAGCCATGTCGTTTGGAGGAATTCCCGGTTGTACTGGAGTTGCTTGACCTCGTCGTACAGCTTGTTGCGTTGGACAAATTCTTCATACAGATAGAGGGGGAGGCGCAGGGCCTGGACGAAATTCGCGGCCCGATAGGTGCCGCTCAGAGGCACCCGGTCGAGGGCGGGGATCTCGCCGAGAAGGGCGCCGGCCGATAAAATGCAGTGGATGCCGACCTCGGTTTGAATCCGCTCGACGTTGCCCGTCAGAACGAGAAAGATTTCCTCATTGAGGGCGCCGTCTTTCAGGAGGATCGATTCGGGATTGAAGGTGACCAATTCGTTGTTCAAGAGCGTTCGGATGTGGTGTTTGGGCGCCGACGGGAAATAGGACCGCAGGAATTCCACCGCGTAGGTATGGAGGTAGTTCTGAGCGGTGGGGATTAATACGTCGACCATCCCGAAAGGCGCTCCCGAGCCGATCTCCTTCTGCTCATCGGTTAGATCCTGGGAGGTGTGGGAGAGGAAGATCACGTCGGATGAGTCGTTCCGGAAGTCCCGGGCGTCGCCGTGGATCAGTCCACCGCCCACATCCAACTTCTTGATGTCGGCTCTGGCCAGGTAGGTATCTCGCACCTGTTGGTAGTATTCTGGAGATACGCCAATCTCGTCATGGTTTTCGGTAACCATCTTTTTGAGTACGCTCAAAGAGACAATATCGGCGAAATGGGCGTAAGAGCGGTATCCGTTTTCCCACAGGGCGCGGAAGACCATCACGCTGGTCTCCACCGGGTGGGGCGAGAAGATCGGCTTGACCTCCAACCCGTCGATGTCGTTCCATAAGTCGAATTCCAGGTCGTGGACCTCGAAATAGTCGAAGAGATTCCGTTCCGAGATCGACATGAGGGCCGAAAGCTTCTTGGTCACTGAGGCCCGGACCAGCGGGGTGGCGAAATACTTGATCCGGTGATCGGACCGCATCAGGGTGGTGAATCCGGCCATGTGGTCGTCGTGGGCGTGGGTATGAAAGATGCCGTCGATTTCATTGACGCCGATGCCCAGGGCCATCAGGCTGTAGAGCACGTTGGGGCCGGCGTCGATGAGATAAATCTTTCCCTGGAACATGAGGATGCTCGACATGCAGGGCCGGTTGGGATTCCACCCGTCTCCTTCCCCGGAATGAATCACGGCGAAATATTCCCGCCGGATGAGGTGAAACCCGAGGGGATACGGCGCGCCGTAACTTTCATTGGGAGAAAGATTGAGATCGACCGTGACGGTTTCTCCCTTGTATTTGAATTGGAAAACATTGAGGTGTTCCCGGCGGATCATGACCCCGTTGCGGATCTCCACAGGCTTGGAGTCCAGGAGACGGGTCTCCAGCAATTCCTCGGCCGGACTGATGCGGCCGAAAGCGAACTTCAGTTTCAGGCGCATCATCTCTTTTGCCGCTTCGGCGGGAATGCCCGTTTCCATGATTTCTTCTTCGGAGACCAGTCCGTAGTTGCCCCGGTAAATGTACTGGATTTGGGCGTGCACCTGGTCGGGAATCCCGATGAGCATGGGTTTGACGCCGGTGTTGTTGGGGTGATTGGGAAGGATCATCCCCTGCCGGTAGAGCATTTGCAATACCGGGAACTCGGCGAGATTGGAGAAGGAACCGTTCTGGACCAGAACGTCAGAGAGCAGAACGGCGTTCGGGCCGGTCTCAAAAAGGATTCCGTCTTTCTCCTTTGTGACGATCAGCCCCCGTTTCATGAGATGTTTCACGCTGTCGGCAGGGCATCCGCAAAGCACCGACAGGTCGGCTTCGGGAATCTCGATGAGATAAAGTCCGTTGGCGACTTGGAATTTTTCCGATTTTGGCCATGGTGATCATCCTGCTCACGTTTTCGTCCGTGGGGTTTTTCTATAGACGGCAATAAGGCGCCATGAGAGTCACCAGGGGCGTGAAAATTGCATCGCATCAGCGGGCATGAAGGATGAGGACGATGGTGGTGTTTCGCGCCGCTCGATCCTGTTTAGCCCGCACATCTCAATTTTGTCAACAGTTGCGTGAGGTGATTGCGGTGGATGGGCTCCTTGTCTGCACCTAAAAGCAGATTGTATGCATGTGGCGCTCTGTGTATAATGGTTTTCGCCGCTTCGCAATGGTGTAGATCACTTTTATTGATCATTTTCATTGATAAGGGAGTGGATAAGCGGTAGACCTCGAAGAGAAAGGGCGATGCGGCGAAAGGATGTCGGGAACAAAAAACGGACCAGCGATGCACCGGCCCGTTCGTATGAAGCAGATTTTGGGTCTGTTGTTTTTTGGTCGGGGCGAGAGGATTTGAACCTCCGACCCCTTGAACCCCATTCAAGTGCGCTACCAGACTGCGCTACGCCCCGACGCTGCAAGGATATATAGTACGATCTTCGGAGCATGTCAATATGTGTTATGGAATTTTTATGGTTGGTCGGGTCATTGCCATGGGGCGGCGACGTGATTAGTGGAAAAGGAGTGAGGATTCCGCCGCCCATCGAACCGGGCAGCCGGCTCGGCATCATTGCCCCTTCGGGCGCGATTCCCCGAGGTCGATTTCAACGGGGAGTGGCCGTTGTTGAATCCATGGGATTTCGAACGGTCGTGCATGGGGATGTTTTTGCCCGCCATCGATACCTTGCCGGGACGGATCGCCAACGTGCGGAGGCGCTCCATCGGTGTTTTGCCGATGACGGCGTCGATGCGGTTATCTGCGCCAGAGGCGGATATGGGGCGTTGCGGATTCTTCCGCTTCTTGATCTGGACACCATCCGCCGACACCCTAAACCCTTCATTGGGTTCAGCGATATTTCGGCATTGTTATGGATTTTTTACCGGCATTGCGGTCTGGCGACTTTCCATGCGCCGATGCTCGCCTCCCTGGCCGATGGGGATTCGTCAAGCCGGGACGCCCTGTTGCTGGCCCTCTGCTCCCGGAGTTCCATCCAATTGAAGGGGACTGCTGTATTAAAGGAGGGAGCGGCTGTGGGCCCGGTGGTCGGCGGCAATCTGAGCACCCTGAGCCACCTGCTGGGCACGCCCTTTGCGCCCCGCTTCAGCGGCGGCATTCTGATGCTGGAAGATACCCATGAACCTACCTACAAAATCGACCGGATGCTCTCTCAGATGAAACTGTCCGGATGTTTTGACGATGTGTCCGGACTTGTCCTGGGGGCGTTTACGGACTGCGGTCCCATGGAGGAAATTTTCGAGGTCGTGGTGGAAGTGTTCGAAGGGTGGGACATCCCCATCATGGCCGGCATCGATGTGGGACACGGGTCCGTCAACCTGACGGCGCCCATGGGGATGGATGCCCTTCTGGATACCGCGACGCAACGGCTCGTATACGCGCGCAACGATCATGAAGAGAGCGAAGGCGACGCGCGATGAAGAGCGTTCATCGTCTGATGCAGCGCGCCGTGGAGAGAGGGGTTTTCCCGGGTGGCGCGTTGCTCGTCTCCTGCAAACGCGAGATCTGTTTTCTCGGGACATACGGGGTCGGATGTTTGCGGACCCGGCGCCCTGTGACGCAGGATACGGTTTTTGATCTGGCGTCCCTGACCAAGCCCCTGGCGACCACCCTGGCCATTATGCGATTGACTGAAATGGGGCGACTGGATCTGGATGATCGCCTCGGAAAACTTCTGCCCCCGTTTTACGGATCGAACAAATCCGGGATCACCGTTCGGCAGTTGCTCTGTCACCGCTCAGGTCTGCCGGCCTACCGACCCTATTTCATTCCCCTTTCGAACGTCGCGTCCCACCGCCGGCAGACGGCGTTGCGGGAGTTTCTCATCCGGGAAACCCTGGTCGGCCGCCCTGGGAAGAACCGACTCTACAGCGACATCGGATTTATGATCCTCCAATGGCTGGTGGAGTGGATCAGCGGTCAACGTCTGGAGCGATTCGCAGTGGAATCGGTGTATCGGCCCATGGGGGCGGGGGGCGTTTTTTTCCCGGCCATGAGCGGCATAAACGCGTTGTCGGTTCCTTTTGCCGCCACGGAACGATGCGATCTGCGTCAGCGGGTGGTGGATGGAGAGGTTCATGATGAGAACGCCTACATTATGGGCGGCGCAGCGGGGCATGCCGGACTGTTTGGCACGCCCGAAGCCGTCTGGCGTCTTCTCGTTCAATTGATCGATATTTATAAAGGCCGCACGAATCAAGGCGGGTTCAGGCGGGAAACGGCGGCGCAGTTTTTCATAGGGAGAGCCGGGTGGGGGCCCCTTGGTTTTGACGCGCCTGCTTCCCGTGGTTCCAGCGCAGGCCGGTTTTTCGGCCCCCGCAGCCTCGGGCACCTTGGATTTACCGGTACGAGTTTCTGGATGGATCTTGACCGGGAGATCATCGTCGTCCTCTTGACCAACAGGATCCATCCGTCCCGCAATAATTTTAAAATTAAGGCGTTTCGACCCCAACTCCATGACGAAATCATGAAAACCCTTGCAGTTGAAAAATAATTAGCGTATCGTCCCCTACTTTATGCTTGTAATGAAAATCCAATTTTGGTAGCGAGACGGTTGTTGATGCAATTGCGAATATGGTATGCGCGATAAGAAGGGATTTTCGAGAACCCACTTGAGGATCGAGGAAACATGAGTCTGTTTTTAGATACAATTTTAGGCATTTTTTCCAATGACCTGGCCATTGACCTGGGAACTGCCAACACCCTGGTGTATGTCAAAGGCAAAGGGATCGTTCTCAGTGAGCCGTCCGTGGTAGCCGTTCGGACCGATAATCGGATGAAGAGCCGGGTGCTGGCGGTGGGCCTGGAGGCGAAAAACATGTTGGGCAAAACTCCCGGGAATATCGTGGCCATCCGCCCTATGCGCGATGGGGTTATCGCCGATTTTGAAGTGACCGAAGCCATGATCCGCCATTTCATCCATAAGGTCCATAATCGCAGAACATTTGTCCGTCCCAGGATCATTATAGCGGTGCCTTCGGGCATTACCCAGGTTGAAAAACGGGCCGTCCGGGAATCGGCGGAATCCGCCGGCGCCCGCGAGGTGTTTCTGATTGAAGAGCCCATGGCCGCCGCCATCGGGGCCGGCCTGCCCATTACCGAACCCACCTGCAACATGGTGGTCGACATTGGCGGCGGCACCACTGAGGTAGCGGTCATCTCCCTGGCCGGCATTGTCTACAGTCGCTCGATACGCGTGGCGGGTGATAAAATGGATGCCGCCATCATTCAGCATATCAAGCGAAAGTACAACCTGCTGATTGGCGAGCGGACCGCCGAGATCATTAAAACGACCGTGGGCAATGCTTACCCCGATCCCCAGAAACTGGAATCCATCGAGGTGAAGGGGCGGGACCTGGTGTCGGGAATTCCCAAAATTCTGACCGTCGACACCGAGGAGGTCCGCACGGCCATTTCCGAACAGATCGACGCCATTGTCGAGACGGTCAAGATCGCCCTGGAGCAGACCCCGCCGGAACTGTCTGCGGACATTGTCGATCGGGGCATTGTGCTGACAGGCGGAGGGGGCCAACTCCAGAATCTCGACAAACTGCTGCGGGAGGAGACCGGCCTTCCGGTTACAGTGACCGATGACCCCATGTCCACCGTGGCTTTAGGATCGGGGAAGACGCTCGACAGCATCGAAATCCTCAGGCAGGTCGTTATTACATAAGGTATGGTTTCAAAAAAGACGGCCACGGTGGTCGGGATCGGTTTGTTGATCGCCGTCAACCTCATGGCCCTGAGCGTGTCCGCTAGTCGCCGGTATTATTTTGCCGGGCCTGCCAATGTTGCGATTTCCTTTACGGGGCCATTCCAGGAGATCGCCGCCCATGCCATTCGTTTTGCCTCGGATATCTGGCATCATTATTTCTATATCGTTTCCGTAGCCCGGACCAACGATCGGCTTGAAGCGGCGTTGAAAGGGGCCACCCAATACCAGAACCAGTGCATGGAACTGGCGCTTTCCAATCAACGGCTTCGAGATCTGCTGAATTTCAAAGAGGGAACCCCCCGGTCGCTGCTTGCAGCAGAGGTCATCGGCAGAGATCCTTCCCCCTGGTTCAAAAGCATCACCATCAACAAGGGGCTGTCCGAGGGGATTGACAGGGGCGCTCCGGTGGTAATGGCCGGGGGAGTGGTGGGCATGGTCACCGATGCGGCAAACCATTATGCCAAGGTGCTGCTTATTATCGACCAGAACAGCGCGGTGGACGTCCTGTTGCAGGAAGAAAGAGCCCGAGGCGTGAGCAAAGGAGCGTCCGTGGACCGATGCCGTTTAGATTACGTATTGCGGAAATATGATGTGAGCGTCGGAGACACGGTCGTTTCATCCGGGCTAGACGGGGTGTTTCCCAAAGGATTGCGCGTGGGCGCCGTGGAAAAGGTGATGAAACGAAATGCGGGAGTTTTTCAAAGCATTTACATCAAGCCCTTTGTCGATTTCGAGAAACTGGAAGAAGTGATGGTGATGCTGCCTCTCCCGGAAGATCTGCGCAACGTCGGCCGATGACCTATGGGTTTCACATTATTGTCGGTTTCGCACTGATCATCCTCCAGACCTGCTTCGTTCCATTCGCAGCCCTTCCGGGTGATATGTACGACCTCCAGCTTGCTTTGATGCTCTATCTCGTGCTGTTCCGGCCGATGCGAGAAACCATTTTTGCGGCGGTGGTCATTGGGGCGGCAACGGACAGTATGTCATCCGGGCCTTACGGCATCTATTCGATGACTTATCTGCTGGTATTGGTTTCCGGCGCATGGATCCTGCGGTTTCTGCAGGCCGGGAACCGAATTCTGCTGCCTGTTTTTGTGGCCCAGGGCGTGGTCATTGAAAACCTCGTTTTAGGCGGCGCCTGCTTGCTCCCGGGATCGGTGGTGCGGCCACCGGCCGATGCCATGGCGTCATTGGGTGAACAGGTTCTCTGGGCGTTGTTGACCGGCGCTTTCCTGGTGAGAGGAATCCGGCTGCTTCATCGCCAATGGATCCGGTGGATGGACGCGCTCTTCCCACGAGAAACAGAAAGGGAGGAAGGCCGCGCATTACGGCCTACGTTCGGACTGGCGACAGGGACTGGTACAAGAAGCGCCTGAATGGCGGCATTCTATGCGTCATCGCTGTATTTTCGGTTTTAGTCGCCCGGTTGTTCCACCTTCAGATCATCGAAGGTGAGGAATACCATCGGCTTTCCCTCAATAACTGTATCCGGTTGAGATCTGTTCCCCCGTCCAGGGGCTTGATATACGATCGTGGAGGGAATTTGCTGGTGGACAATCGCCCCTCCTTCAATCTTTTCATCGTTTTGAAAGATGCAGAACCGATCGATGAGACGCTCCACAAACTCTCCTTCTATACAGGGTACCCGGAAGAAGAGCTACTGGCGGCCGTTCACCGGGGAAAACGACAAAATCCCTACCAGCCGCTGATGCTGAAGGAGGATATTTCCCGGGACGCGCTGGCTGCCATCGAGGTCCATCAGTACGATTTGCCGGGGGTCGTGGTCAAACCGGAGCCCAAGCGATTTTATGTCCACGGAAACAGCGCCGCCCACCTCCTTGGATACATCGGCGAGGCGAGTCCGATCGATCTGACCGATGCCCCGATCCATGGCGGGTTGAAATCCGGAGATCTCGTGGGGAAATTCGGATTGGAAAAATCTCTGGACGAGTCTCTTCGCGGCAAACCGGGCGGCCAGCAGGTGGAGGTGAGCGCCACAGGCAAGGTGGTCAAGGTATTGAGAACGGTGGCGTCCGAACCGGGGCTGAATTTGTTTTTGACCATTGACCACGATCTTCAGGCAAAAGCGGAAATGTTGATGAACGGCATCACCGGCGCCGTGGTGGCCATGACGCCGGGCACCGGCCATGTCCTGGCGCTGGTCAGCTCGCCCGCATTCAACCCCAATGATTTTGTCGGCGGCCTTGATGCCGCCGTCTGGGAAGAATTGCTGCTGAACCCTTACGGGCCGTTGGAAAACCGCGCCATCAAGGGGGAGTATCCACCGGCTTCCACTTATAAGGTCATCACGGCCATTGCCGGCCTGGAAGAAGGTGTCATCGACGCGGACACGAAAATTTTTTGCCCGGGATATTATGAATTCGGCAACCGGGTCTTCCGTTGCTGGAATAGAGGGGGGCATGGGACTGTCGATGTGGTGTCCGCCATTTCCCAGTCCTGCGACGTCTTTTTTTATCAGGTGGGTGAGAAGCTGGGCGTGGATCGGCTGGCCGATTATGCGCTGTCATCGGGCCTGGGGAGATCAACCGGCATTCACCTTGGAAGGGAGGCGGACGGGTTGATCCCGACATCGGGTTGGAAGAGGACGCAGTTGGGAATGCCCTGGGCCGAAGGCGAGACGTTGCTCATCGCTATCGGACAGGGATACAATCTCACGACGCCGTTGCAGATGGCCTGCCTGATCGCGTCCATCGGAAACGGCGGCCCGATTCCAAAACCGACCATCGTCCGGAGAATCGAAGACGCCGACGGCAACGTCAGGGCGCCGGCAAGCGGCCGGAAAGCCGACGCCGAATGGCCGACGCTCCCGGCAAGCCGGGAGACCCTCGATTTGGTTCAGGAAGGGTTGTGGCGCGTCGTCAACGGTCCCCACGGCACCGCCCGGGGTTCCAGAATCGAAGGTCTTGAATTCTGCGGCAAAACCGGCACCGGGCAGGTCATCAGCCGCGAAACGAGCGAGGAGACCCGTGAGGCGGAACTGCCGGCCCACCTCATGCCCCATGCGTGGTTTGTGGCCTATGCGCCGGCCGAGTTCCCGCAAATCGCCGTGGCGGTGATCGTTGAAAACGGCGAACATGGGTCCAGCACGGCAGCCCCCATTGCCCGGGAATTGATTCGGACGCACCTGTCCGCCGGAACGGAGAAAACCGAAGACGCCGATGTTTGACAGACGACTCATCATATATTTCAGTTGGGGATTTTTCGGACTGACCCTTTGCCTTGTCTGCGTCGGGATCGTGACCGTCTACAGTGCAGTGGCGGTGGGGGATTCCGTATCATCCAGCAGTCTGTACATCAAGCAGATGATCTGGTACGGCGTTGGCCTGCTCGTTATGGCGGCCGTCTTCATGATCGATTACCGCCATTTCGACCGATGGGCCTACGGCATATACGGTGTATGCCAGATTTTGCTGGCGGCGGTGCTGTTGTTCGGAAGTTACGGGGGTGGATCGAAACGGTGGCTGGGGTTCGGGCCGGTTCATCTCCAGCCCTCGGAACTGGTCAAAATTGCAGTGGTTTTTGTTCTGGCCCATTATTATTCCCGCGCCATGGAGCCCAAAGGTCTCACATTGCGGGAGTTGATCAAGCCAATGCTTCTGGCGGGGCTGCCGTTCGCCCTGATTGTCAAGCAGCCGGATCTCGGTACGGCGATGCTGGTGTTGTTGATCGCACTGTCTATAACGGTATTTGCCAAAATCGAATGGAAGACTTTGGTTTTGCTGATCTGCGCCGGCGCCGCGTCGACGATGATGGCATGGCTTTTTTTTCTGGAAAGATACCAGAAACAGCGGATTCTGACTTTTCTGGATCCGGATCGAGATCCCCTGGGAACGGGATACCATATCATTCAGTCCAAAATCGCCATCGGTTCCGGACGGATTTTCGGGAAAGGACTGTTCCAGGGAACCCAGAATACCTTGTCGTTTATCCCCGAACAGCATACCGACTTCATCTTTTCCGTCTGGGCGGAAGAATTCGGATTTCTCGGCTCTGTTTGCGTAATTCTGGCATTCATGATCCTGATCATCTGGGGGCTTCGCATTGCTCACGAATGCCGGGATCTTTTCGGAACGCTCCTGTCCGTGGGAGCGACTGCGATGATTTTCTGGCAGATGGTGATCAACATCAGTATGATCATGGGGCTGATGCCGGTGGTGGGCATGCCTTTGCCGTTTATCTCCTACGGCGGTTCATCCATCGTTGCGATCCTCATCTGCATCGGTCTCCTTTTGAATGTCAGCACTCGGCGGTTTTTTACCCAGAAAGGTCAGGTGATCGGATGAGGATGCGGAAAAGAAAAAGCGAAAAAAAAAAGAAAGTCGGTAGAATATCAACTTTTATCGGCCCGGATGCCGTCATCGAAGGCATGCTCCGGTTCCAGGGAGTACTTCATCTGGAGGGGACCGTCACGGGCGATATCAAGGGCGAAGAAGGTACGTTGATTTTAGGGGAATCCGCTGTTGTCGACGCGAAAGTCGTCGTGGAAAGCGCCATTATCAAAGGGACGCTGACCGGAATCGTGGAGGCCGGGACCAGCATCGATGTGGCGGGGTCTGCCCGGATTGCCGGAGAGATGTATGCGCCGGTCATTTCCATCGATCCGGGCGCCGTATTCAATGGCAATTGCGGCATGAAAAGGGCGCGGCCTTCAGTGGAAAAGGTTCTGGATTCTCCGGAAATCCAAAACCCGCAAGGGGTGATGGGATGAAATGAACAAATTTCAAAAAACCTTTGACAAATTATTGAGGCTGATGTTACATACGCCCAAATTATGAGCGGGGGGTTACGCGGAGCAACGGGCGGCGCCTGGATTTAAACAACTGTATTCATTTGGAGGAGCAATTATGGTAAGCATAGATGGGTCGGTTTTCATTCAGATCATCAATTTCATTGTTCTCATATGGGTCCTGAACATGGTGCTCTATCGGCCTATACGCAACATTTTGCTTCAACGCAGAGAGAAGGTTGCGGGCCTGGAGGGAAACATCGAAACCGCAAGCGGCCAGATGAAAGAAAAAGATGAAGCCTTTTCCAGAGGAATCAAAGAAGCCCGTTCCAGGGGACTCCGGGAGAAGGAGTCGCTCATCAAGGAAGGAGAGGCCGAGGAAAAGGAGATCGTCGGTCGCATCAATGAAAAAGCCCAGGCGGAATTGGCCCAAGTGAAGCAGAAGATCGCAAAAGAGGCGGAGGAGGTCAAAGACTCCTTGATGGGGGAGGTTGATGCTTTCGCAAGTGATATTGGTCAAAAAATTCTGGGGAGGGCTGTTTAATGAGTCTGATGCAGGGAGTTCGATCTGAGGGAGATCGCCGAAAAGCCGGGTTGGCGATTTTCCGAAAAGGGCTGTTGCTGTGCGTCATCTGTCTCCTGGCGATCGGCGCATCAACGGCGTCGGCGGCAACAGGAGGCGGACACGGAGACGCCGCGCCAAAGGGATGGGTCGCCACCGACACCTATCGGGTGATGAATTTCGCCGTTCTGGCCATTGCGCTGTTTTTCCTTCTCCGCAAGCCGGTTTCCCAAGCGCTCAATTCCCGGGTTCAGTCCATTAGGGAACAACTGGCGGACCTGGAGAACAAAAAGAAAGAGGCGGAAAAAGCGCTGGCGCAATATGAGAGCAAACTCTCGAATTTGGATGCGGAAGCCAAGCAGATTGTAGAAGAATATATCCAGCAGGGCAGAGATGCCAAAGACCGGATCATTAAGGAAGCGGAATCCGCTGCTGAAAAGCTGGAGCACCAGGCCAAGCGGAACATCGAGCACGAATTCGCCCAGGCCAGGAAAAGGTTGCAGGAAGAGGTGCTTGAAAAGGCCATTGCCAAGGCCGAAGAGATTATCCAGCAGAGAATTACCGATGAGGATCAGGAACGACTGGTTGATGAATACTTAGAGAAGGTGGTAGCGTAATGAAAAATCTCGCAATCGCAAGGCGTTATGCCAAAGCACTTCTGCTGATCGGGAAAGAGGACGGTCAGGCGGAAACGTATCGGGAGGAGCTTGAGGGCCTGGCCAATCTCATCGCCACGGAAAAGGCGCTGGAGGGGGCCGTTACCAATCCGCTCTACGATACGGAGAGCCGCAAGCGGGTTTTGAAGGCGGTCATCGAAAAGCTGGAGCTTTCTCAAGTGGTGAGGGCTTTCCTCCTCCTGCTGTTCGACAAAAACCGGATCGGATTTTTGGAAAGCATCAATGAATTTTATCAGATGCTGGCCGACGAACTTAAAGGGGTCGCTCGCGCTGACTTGGTTTCGGCAACCGAGTTGCCGGATGAGACGGTCGAAAAGATTCGCGATGCCTTGGCGGAACGAACCGGAAAAGAAGTCATTCTCGAAGTGAAACAAGATCCGTCGCTCATCGGCGGGATCGTGACGAGGATAGGGGACCTTGTATTGGATGGCAGTGTTAAAACGCAATTGCTCAATATGAGAGAATCTTTAAAAAGGGGTGAGAGTGTCTAATGGAACTAAGAGCAGAAGAAATCAGTCAGATAATTAAAGATCAGATTTCGGACTACGACAAGAAGGTTGAACTCAGCGAAACCGGTGTTGTCTTGTCGGTCGGCGACGGCATCGCCCGCGTCTATGGTCTCGAGAAGGTCATGGCCCTCGAACTGGTCGAATTTCCGGGCGGCATCCTCGGATTGGCCCTGAACCTTGAAGAAGACAACGTGGGTGTGGCCATTATGGGTGAAGACATCCATATTAAAGAGGGCGACATCGTCAAACGGACCGGCCGCATCGCGGAAGTGCCCGTGGGCGATGCGGTGCTCGGTCGCGTTGTGACGGCTGTGGGCGAGCCCGTGGACGGCAAGGGTCCCATCGACGCCCAGGAGACGCGGCGTGTGGAAATGGTCGCCCCCGGCGTCATCGCCCGGAAGAGCGTTCATGAGCCCTGCTACACCGGCCTTAAAGCCATCGACGCCATGACCCCTGTCGGAAAAGGGCAGCGAGAGCTGATCATCGGCGACCGGCAGATCGGGAAGACGGCCTGCGCCATCGACGCCATCCTTGCCCAGAAAGATACCGAAGTTTACTGCATCTATGTGGCCTGCGGGCAGAAAAAATCCACCGTGGCCCAAGTGGTGTCCGTTCTCGAAAAGCACGGGGCCATGGAATACACGACCGTTGTCGCCGCCTGCGCCAGCGACCCGGCCACCCTTCAGTATATTGCGCCATACGCCGGGTGCGCCATGGGAGAATACTACCGGGACAGCGGAAAACACGCCCTGATCGTTTACGATGACTTGTCGAAACAGGCTGCCGCATACCGCCAGGTTTCCCTGCTGTTGCGCCGACCGCCGGGACGCGAGGCCTACCCCGGCGACATTTTCTACAACCACTCCCGTCTGCTGGAGCGCTCCGCCAAACTGAACGACGAACTCGGCGCCGGCTCCTTGACCGCTCTTCCCATTATCGAAACCCAGGCCGGAGACGTTTCCGCCTACATCCCCACAAACGTGATTTCCATTACCGACGGCCAGATTTATCTTGAGCCAAGTCTTTTTTTCGCAGGCGTCCGGCCCGCCATCAACGTCGGTCTTTCTGTTTCACGAGTCGGCGGGGCAGCCCAGGTCAAGGCCATGAAACAGGTTGCCGGCACCCTGCGGCTCGATCTGGCCCAGTATCGCGAACTCGAAGCTTTTGCGGCGTTCGGTTCCGACCTCGACAAGTCGACCCAGCGACAGTTGACCCGGGGCGCCCGGTTGGTGGAAATTCTGAAACAACCGCAATATCAGCCGCTGCCCATGGAAAAGCAGGTGACAATTTTGTTCGCCGGCGCCAGAGGATTCCTGGACAAATATCCTGTTGATGCTTTAGGGAAATACGAGGCAGGACTATATTCCTTTATCGAGGAGCGTCACCCGCAGGTATTTAAAACTCTTGCGGAGAAACAAGCGATCGATGATGAACTGGAAAAGATGATGCTCCAGGCGCTGAAGGACTACGACGAGGAATTCAAGGACACCATCAAGTAAAAGGGCTGATTCGTATGGCGACATTAAAGGATGTCAAGACAAAGATCAACGCGGTCAAGAAGACGAAGCAGATCACCAAAGCCATGAATATGGTCGCGGCCTCCAGACTTCGCGGCGCTCAGGGAAGAATGGAGGCGTTTCGTCCATACGCCCGGAAGTTCGCCGACGTCCTTGGAAGCCTGTCGGAAAAATCCGGGGAGGAGGCAAGTCCGCTCCTGGTGCCGCGAGACGAGGTCAAAAAGGTTCATGTGATTCTTTGCACTTCCGACAGAGGGTTGTGCGGCGGATTCAATTCAAACCTCACCCAGAAGGCGAATTCTTTTACCAGTGAACAAAAAGAAAAGGGCGTTGAAATTTCTTTTACGAATTTCGGAAAGAAAGGCCGCGACTGGTCCCGGAAAAAAGGGATGACGATCGCCGAAGAGTACCTGGGCGTGGTTGGCGGCAAATTTGAGTTTAACGTGGCTTCCAACGCTGGCCTGAAGTTGATCCGGTCCTTTCTCAACGAAGAATATGACGAGGTGTATATCATCTATTCTGAGTTTCAGGGGATGGCCCGGCAGATTCCGCAGGTTGAACAGCTGTTGCCGATACCGCCCATCGAAAGCGAAGAGGCGACGCCCGAGGACCAGAACCAACCCTATTTGGCCGAACATATTGCTGAACCATCAGCCGAGGAGTTGCTCGGTGAAATGCTTCCCCGGAATGTATATGTCCAAATTTACAGCGCGCTGCTGGAAACGTCCACCAGCGAACACGCCGCGCGGATGACGGCCATGGACAATGCCACCAAGGCATGCGATGATATGATCGAAAGCCTGACGATGATTTACAACAAGGCGCGGCAAGCTGCCATTACCGGTGAACTGATGGACATCGTCGGCGGGGCCGAAGCACTGAGGGGATAGTGGGACACTTTACTGCACGCAAGTTTAGAGGAGACTTTTAAATGGCTGAAAATATAGGAAGAATTACACAGGTCTTGGGGCCTGTCGTCGACGTGGAATTTGAGCAGGGCAAACTGCCGACGATTCGTACGGCGTTGCTGATTACGAATCCGTCCATCAATGATGAAGAGGACAACCTCGTGGTGGAGGTGGCCCAACATCTGGGGGACAACGTGGTGCGGACCATCGCCATGGACGTTACCGACGGTCTGGTGCGGGGCGCTCCCGTCAAAGACACCGGCAGTCCGATCATGATGCCGGTGGGTGAAGCCGGCCTCGGTCGGGTCCTCAACGTCGTAGGGCGACCGGTGGATGGACTGGGACCGGTCAGCCAGGAAAAAATGATGCCGATCCACCGCGCGGCGCCCAAATTTACCGAACAGGACACCACGGTCCGGGTTCTGGAAACCGGTGTAAAGGTGATCGACCTGCTGGTTCCCTTTCCTCGCGGGGGCAAGATGGGAATGTTCGGCGGCGCAGGTGTCGGAAAGACGGTTATCATGATGGAGATGGTTCACAATATCGCCATGCAGCACGGCGGCATTTCCGTGTTTGCGGGGGTTGGAGAGCGGACTCGGGAAGGCAACGATCTCTATCACGAAATGAAAGATTCCGGCGTTTTGCCGAAAGCAGCGCTGATCTATGGTCAGATGACCGAACCGCCCGGAGCTCGCGCTCGGGTTGCCCTCTCAGCTCTGACTGCGGCGGAATATTATCGAGATGAAGAGGGGCAGGACGTGCTGATCTTTATCGACAATATTTTCCGGTTCACCCAGGCAGGCCAGGAGGTCTCTTCGCTGCTGGGCCGCATGCCTTCGGCGGTCGGTTATCAGCCCACTCTGGCGGTCGACCTTGGCGAACTTCAGGAGCGGATCACCTCCACTGATAAAGGGTCTATTACGGCCGTTCAGTGTGTTTATGTCCCTGCCGACGACTTGACCGACCCGGCCCCGGCCACCACCTTCGCACATTTGGATGGTACGGTGGTTCTGTCCCGCCAGATCGCGGAACTCGGCATTTACCCGGCTGTGGACCCGCTCGATTCGACTTCCCGCATCCTGGATGCCAACTTCATCGGAGAAGAGCATTACTTCGTTGCCCGGCAGGTCCAGCAGATCCTCCAGAAATATAAAGAGCTACAGGATATTATTGCTATTTTGGGAATGGAGGAACTTTCCGACGAGGACAAGGTGACGGTGACCCGGGCCCGGCGAATCCAGCGCTTCCTCTCACAGCCGTTCCATGTGGCGGAAACGTTTACTGGAATGTCTGGAAAATACGTCAAAATCGAAGATACCATCAGGGGATTCAAGGAAATCGTCGATGGCAAACACGACGACCTTCCCGAGCGTGCGTTTTATATGGTGGGGGGTATCGAAGAAGCCGTTGAAAAAGCCAAAGGCATGGCTGAATAAACAGAGCTGACGAGGGCAAACTATGGCTGGAAATATACGATTGGAGGTCGTCACTCCGGAGAAATCCGTGGTAGATGAAGAGGCTCAGATTGTGGTCGCTCCGGGCGCTCTTGGTGAGTTCGGCGTTCTCATCGGCCACACGCCTTTTTTGACGACCCTTAAAATGGGAACGCTGCGATATAAAGATGCGAGCGGTCGCGAACGCGTTGTCTTTGTAAACGGCGGATTTGCGGAAGCTCTGCCGGACAAGGTGACGGTGCTTGCAGAATCTGCGGAGAGGCGAGGCGACATTGATATCGAACGCGCTCGATCCGCCCTGGAACGAGCCCAGAGGCGATTGGCTCAGAAGAAGGAAGATATCGATTTTGCCAGGGCGAGGGCGGCGCTCGAAAGGGCCCTGAATCGATTGAAGGTGCTGGAAGCCAATAAATAGCGATTTTTTCTTTTTCAGCGAAAAAATATAAAAAGGGGCAAGCCATGTGTTAATATGGCAAGCCCCTTTTTTCATTAGGATTTTGCTAAGGAGATTGATTTATGGAGAATAAAATTGCCGTTGTCATTTTAGCAGCAGGCCTGGGTACCCGAATGAAATCCGGACGCGCCAAAGTGTTGCACGAAATTCTCGGAGTCCCCATGGTTTTTTACGTTCTCGAAACAGCTGAACGCATTTCGGGCAATGACATCGTGGTGGTTGTCGGCAATCAGGCGGATAAAGTTAAAGAGACGGTTACAGCCCGTTTTAGGGTCTACTTTGCGCTTCAAGAAGAACAATTGGGGACGGGTCATGCGGTCCAGTGCGCCATTCCCTTCATTCCCAAGCATGTGGAAGATGTCCTTATTCTGTGCGGCGATGTGCCGCTTGTCCGTCCAGAAACCCTCCAGCGGCTAGTGGAAGGTCATGCCGACGCTCAAAGGGATGTTTCTGTATTGTCAGTGGATATGGAAGATCCGAAAGGCTACGGTCGCGTTATTTATGATGAAAATGGCAACGTATCCGACATTGTGGAACAGGCGGATGCAACGGAGGAGCAAAAGAAAATCCGTTCTGTCAATAGCGGCATCTATTGCGTTAAGAAATCGTTTCTCTCAGAAGCTCTGAATCTACTGGACACCGATAATCAGCAGGGAGAGTTCTATCTGACGGATATCGTTCGAATCGGTTACGAGCATGGGCGGAAGATCGGGACTCTGGCGTCTTCGAATTTTGAAGAGTTCATCGGCGTTAATTCCCAGGAGGATCTCCAAAAGGTGACATCCATACTATCCCATAAGGGAAAAGCTCTTGACGAAAGGTCGGATAAAAGATTATATTAACTCCTACACAGATGAGGCGAAACCTGAATGCTTAGCGTTTTTTGCGTCAATTAGAGGAGAAGAGCAGCAGGTTTATCGCTCACTGTCAAATGACGGTGATGGATACCGACGGAACACTGAGTTTTCAAGGCAGCTGTATAAATAGCACCGGGTAAAATCGCTAAGGTAAACCGATATTCGAGAACAAGATTAGGAATTCCTCCAAATTCGATGCACTGCCGACGATATGGCGCAGCCTGAGATTAGAGGTTTGTAAAGATCAAATTATTGGAAAGGCGATGGATCAAGCTAAAAGGAGAGCAAGCGGCCGGAATAATGCTTTTGATCCGGCATTTGCATAAATGGCACGGTGACAAAACAAACGTCGACAGATATAAATGCCGAGTATTTTGCACTAAAGGCGGAAAATCGTCTGAATATAGAGGAATCGCTATTGGAAGATCCTCTGTAATCGGAAAATGCATCGCCCATCCACATGTGCATGCCGATCTCCTGTAATTGCCGGTCTCTATCAGAAGACGCCAAGTTCAACTCGACCGATGACGGATCTAATCTGGTGGAACATAGATTCTACGGAAATAGAATTGATCGAAATGGATTGGCTGGCAGCCTAAAGAGATGTGGCTTGTAAAATACTCCATCGACGGAAAATATTGGCCAATAGCCGTTTGATCCGTTAGAGCCCTTCGAATATTTGAAAAGAAACAGAACGAGTTTCAAAATCTATCCCCTGCCGTGTTCGTGATTGGAAGATGTTCTTTGTCCCAACGCTTACTTACAGGGGGCCTTCACTCGCTTTGGTGTGCAAGTTCTGCTTGAACAGAAAAGCCTGAAGAAGCGATAAGGCGCCCACTTTGGACTTTCGGTTCAAAGACCTTCCCAACACGGCACAAAGGTGGGGGATATTTCCTCTCTTGCCTCAAACACCGATCGATTTTGCCCGCCTATAGAGAGCCGTCACTTCTCCTGGAGAGAGGGATGGCATCTTGTCCCATTCCTTTTTGCTTTTTACAGCAATCAATTGCCTCGTCTCATCTTACAGCCACCATGTAAATCTGGATGAGTCCGTTTTTATTGCACGTTGACAAAAGTGTATGAAAAACTTTCAGGCCAAAAAAACCGGTCCGTATGTAAGCGCCACATT
>JAABTD010000056.1 GCA_011390065.1 Desulfobacteraceae bacterium | reverse complement strand
TCTTCCGATCTATGCCGATCGAATCAGGCTGGATAAAAACCTTATGCCGACGGACATTTGAATTGAAGATCCAAACTTTTGACGGCGATTTGCAGGGCGCGGCCCTGACGTTCGGGATGGTCGCGCTGGTCGGGCTGATGCTCTTTTCCCAGTCGGTCTATATCACCGACGCCCACCAGATGATGCTGGGGGGCGTCCTGCTGATGACGCAGTACGCCGCCTACCGGACGGTGACGACGACCGGCGTCGCCGGCCGGGTGTTCCTCTTGTTTCTGGGGCTGTTTCTGACCTCCCGCTACTGGGTCTTTCGGACCACCCAGACCATCGGCTACAACGGTCTTTTGGATTACGCTATGGCGGTAGCCCTTTATATGGCCGAGACTTACGGCATCCTGATTTATGTATTGGGGATGTTCGTCAACGTTTGGCCTTTGCAGCGAAGCTCGCCCCCATTGCCGTCAAATGAAGAGAAACTGCCTACCGTTGACGTGTATGTGCCCACATACAATGAGCCTGTTGACATGGTCCGGATCACCGTAATGGCCTGTACTCAGTTGTTCTATCCGAGAGAAAAGCTGAACATTTGTATCCTTGACGATGGGGGCACTCGCCAGAAATTGGAGGATTTGGACCCTGACAAAGCCCAGCAGGCATGGGCCAGGGCCGAGGCGCTCAAGAAAATTGCAGAGGAATTAGGGGTTGCATACCTAACTAGAGAAACGAACAGAAACGCTAAGGCTGGAAATATCAACGAAGCCTTGATGAGATCCGAACCAAGGATAGGCGAACAGTCTGGAAACAATGCGAGTGGTGATACAAGCATTGGGTATGCCAAAGGTGGGGAACTCATTTTAGTTTTAGATTGCGACCATGTGCCGACAAGAGATTTCCTCCAGAAGACAGTGGGATTCTTCATAGAAGACGATGATCTCTTTCTAGTTCAAACTCCTCATTTTTTTGTTAATCCAGATCCAGTGGAGAAAAATCTAAAAATACACAGGCGCAATCCAGGTGAAAATGAGATGTTCTATGGCGTGATACAAAAAGGTCTCGATTTCTGGAACGCCTCTTTTTTCTGTGGATCTGCAGCTTTGTTAAGACGTAGGCATCTATTGGAAGCTGGAGGGCTGTCGGGACAGACTATCACCGAGGACGCCGAAACCGCTCTGACCCTACATGGACGGGGATACCGGAGCGTCTATCTGCCGAAGCCCTTGGTCTGCGGTCTTTCCCCGGAAACCTTTGATGATTTCGTACTCCAGCGCAGTCGGTGGGCCCAAGGAATGACCCAGATCTTCATGCTGAAAAATCCCCTGTGGGTCAAGGGACTGACGCTGGCTCAGAGGCTCTGCTATTTTAATTCATGCTTTTTCTGGTTCTTTGGTTTGGCTCGATTTACTTTTTTCTTAGCACCGTTAATGCTGCTGTTTTTTGGCTTTCGAATTTACAATGCGTCACTTGCCCAGGTTTTGGTGTATGCTGTGCCCCACTTGGTATCAGCCCATTTTATATCCAATTTTTTATTCGGAAAGCATCGACATCCATTTTTTTCGGAACTTTATGAAGCCATTCAGAGTATTTACATGGTCCCTGCGGTTATATCGGTTTTTCTGAGACCACGGTCGCCGGTATTCAAAGTGACTCCAAAAGCCATCTCATTAAAAGAAGATTTTTTGAGCCATTTGGCCGCACCGTTTTATGCATTGTTTTTGGCTTGCATCACGGCCTATGGGTTCGGGGTTGTTCGTTATATCCTGGCCCCGTGGGAGTTTGATGCGATTGTCCTTTGCCTCTTCTGGAACACTTTTAATGTCATATTGTTGTTGAGTTGTTTAGGAGTGGTTTGGGAGCAGCGTCAACTGAGAGGTCAGCATCGATACGCCACGGGCGAACCATCGGAGGTGTTGTTGCCAGAATCAGGCGTGAAATACAGTGTAACTATCTGTGATCTATCAATATCAGGAGCAGGTTTAGAAATTCCTTCCGATGCCAATATCCCTGAAGGAATGGCAGTTCTGTTGAGGGCCCGAGACAGTTATGGCCAGGATTACCAGATCCCAATGCGCGTGGTTGGCGTTCATAACCGACGCGGTTTTCGGTTCTTAGGGTGCCGCTTCCAGACCGATGACCTTAAAGAGAGACTTCAGATAGTCAATTTCGTATACGGCGACAGCAGCCGGTGGAAATATTTCCATGAACGATCTGAGCGACCCAAGGTGAGCAATATGCGAGGAATGATATATCTTTTGAAAATCGGACTTTCTGGCGTTTCCGCCAATGTAGGGGGGCTGATGGTCCGCTTGTATCGATCCATTAAGGAGCGTATTCAGACGGCTTTGCTTCTGTCAACTCGAAAGGAAAGGAAGGCTCGAATTTCCCGATGAAAACTTATCCGGTACTGGTTGTTGTTTTACTATCTATTCTATTTGCACCCACCAAAAGCTTTCCGGCCCGAATCCGGATGAGCCTTGAAAAATTGACGATGGTGGAAGACGTTCGGCTCCAAGGGGCGTCGGACCGGACGAGCCCTTACCGCTTTTCCATCCCGGTGCCAGAGAGATGGACGGTGCGGGACGCGACGTTGCATTTTAGTTTCATCAACTCCAATGCCTTATTGAAGGACCGGTCGCAGCTCATTGTTTATTTGGGAGAAAATCCATTAGGTCAAATATCGCTGGATCCTTTATCTCCCAAGGGAGACGTAAGCCTTCCTATTCCTGGCCAACTTCTTAAACCTGGATACAATGCCTTTTCATTTCAAGCAGCGCAGCATTACCAGGAAGAAGGGTGCGAGGATCCGGGCGCTCCAGAGCTGTGGACCTGGATCGATCTCAGGAATGCCTATGTTATTGTTGAATATGATGAAAAGCCTCTCCCGTTAAGACTTTCTGCCGTGATTGATTTCCTTTTTGAAGCCCCTAACCCAAATCCGCCGGATGTCCACATCATCATTCCTGAATTGAACTCAGAGTACCTTCATTTCGCATCCCGAGCGGCATCTGGCGTGGCGTTGCGATACGATTACCGACCAATAAGGTTTTCGGTATCCGATCATATCCGGGATGGGGCCGATAACATTGCCATCGGCCCGCCAGACTTTCTGAACTCTTTGAACAGGGCGCCGTTTCCAGAAATCATGGGGGCGACTTTACGCATCGCACAGGCCCCACTATCGTCCTACCCCGAAAAGCCGACTATGGAAAATGAAGCTGAAACGGCGCAACAGGAAGGAACGCTTACTTTCGACCCAACCCGCGCTCTGATCATGGCGACTGGCCGGACGCTTGAAGAAATCGACCGGGCGTCACTGGCTTTGTCTTTGCTTTCCTACCCTCTGCCGAATAGCTCGTCCGTCAGGGTAGAAGACATTGTCGAGCCCGAACTGTCAAAATATTTGATGCAGGACGGCCTCACGCCGGGAAAAACCTACACGCTGTCATCCCTCGGTTTCAAAAACACTGGCTTTGAAGGCAGCTTTCCAACGCCTGCCGGTTTCCAATTCCGATTGCCTTCCGACGTTCACTTGTCCCAAAACAGATTCGTTACATTATATTTGAACATGGCATTTGGCGCTGGTATGCGTTCCGACAGCACCCTAAACATACGAGTAAACGACCGATTTGTAGGAGCTGTCAGACTGAACGACGATATGGGAGGCTTTTTTCGCGGTTATCAAGTTCAGATCATGTTGTCGGCCTTTCGACCCGGAGACAATAATGTCGTTTTTGTGCCGGTTCTAACTCCCATGATCACGGATCAGTGCACTTTCATCCAGACCCAAAACCTCCGACTCACGGTGTTCAGCGACTCCCGGCTTATCTTGCCCGACATCCCCCATTGGATCGAAATGCCCCAACTTGAAGCGCTCATGCGGGATGGGTTCCCATTCAGCATGTGGCCTGATTTTCGAGACAGCGAAATTTTTGTCGCCGACAAGAATTTTATGGCCGCCGGAGCCGCTGTCAACGCCGTGGCGCTGCTGGCCCGGAAGATCGGGTATCCCCCCACCGGCCTGACCTGGCGGCTCGGCCCGCCGACCGGGGCGACCGGAAAGAACGGGATCGTGGTGGGCAGCCTGCCGGCGATTCCCGAATCCCTGATGGCGGCCGCGCCGGTGGACATCCTGGCGAAGGGACGGACTCCCGAACCGCAGATCCCTCGACCGAAACCACTGGAAGAGCCGTCGAAGGATTTGTGGTCTCGGTTCATTCCCAAAGAAGACCTACTGCCGACCAACGTCACCCGTGCGGCCCGGCCCGATACGGCCATCATCCGCTTCGGCCAGGCCCTTTCGGGCGGCCGGGCCGCCATGATGGAATTCCAGTCCCCCCACCAGCCGGACCGGACGTTTCTGATCTTCACCGCTGCGGATTCCGAGACCCTGCAACGGGGTGGACGGGCCCTGTGGGAGCCCGCCGTTCAGTCCGCCCTGGCCGGGGACCTGGCTCTCATCGATCTGGGCCATCCCGATTTCCGGACCCAGTCCCTGTCGGTGGGCGACCCGTATTACCTGGGGGGCGTCGGCGCATTTCCGAAGGTGGAATATTACGTCAACACCTATCCGTGGATCTTTCTGGGCGTGGTGGTGGGCCTCCTGATGGCCATGGCCCTGCTGACCTACCTGATCCTGCGTCGGATTCGCAGAAAAAGGATTCCCGCCGATGCGTAAATCGCGCCTTATGCCGCTTGTCGCCGGACTCATCGCGCTCTTGTGCGCCGGCTCGACCGCCGCCGAAGAGACGGTCTCATGGGAGGACTACAAGAACCGGTTCCTGTCGGAAGACGGCCGAATCATCGATTACAGCCAAGGTGAAATCAGTCACTCCGAGGGGCAGGGGTACGGTCTGCTGCTGGCCTGGATGCACGGGGATTTTGACGCCTTCGACCGGATCCGGAAATGGACTGTCGACAACCTCATGGTCCGGCCGGACGCCCTGTGCGCCTGGAACTGGGGCCGCCGGCCCAACGGGCGTTGGGGGGTCATCGACTACAACAACGCCACGGACGGGGATTTGCTCATCGCCGACGCTTTGCTCCGGGCATATGAGACGCGCGGCGATCCGGCGGATCGGGATCTGGCCCTTCGGATCGCCCGGGACATCCGGGAACGGCTGGTGGTCGACGCCGGGGGCCTGCGGCTGCTCCTGCCAGGGTATTTCGGATTCGTCCATCCGGACGGGATCATTGTCAATCCCGCCTACTATGTGTTTCCGGCTTTCGACCGGCTGGGGCGGGAGGACGACGGACCGGCCTGGGACCGGATCGAGACCGACGGCCTGACCCTGCTGAAGCGGGCGGCCGTCCCGCCGCTGAACCTTCCGCCCGACTGGGCCCGGACGGGGGACGGCGAGGAGATCGCCGTGGCAGCAGATAAAAGTCCGCATTTTTCCTATGACGCCGTCCGCTGTCCCCTTTATCTGGCCATGGACGGGCGAAAGGACGCCCTGACCCCGTACCTGGGGTATATGGAACTGGCCAGGCGATTGGGGCGGTTGCCGGAGAAGGTGAACCTGGCGGCGGGGTCTGTCTCCCTGTCCGAGGCCTCGGCCGGGTTCCACGCTGTCTTCGGACTGTGCGCCGAGCGTCTCGGTCGCCGGGATCTGGCGGACTTCTTCCTGGATCGCGCCCGGGAAAAGATCGTCCATGAGTCCGGGGATTATTACTCAAATACCTTGTATCTGCTCGCCATGAAATCGATGACGCCATGAAACGGTCGCTGTTCGTCTGGGCTCTGATCCTGCTGAGTGGATTTTTGTGCCTTCGCCCGGCGTCGGCTCAGATCCGGAAAGATGTCGAAGATTCCGGCATCCGGATAGAGCGGCGGAAGGGGGACGAACCGGCCGTCCGCGGGCGCGGCTACGGTCCCGAAACTCGTCGGTCGTCCGCGGGCATTGGCGTCGAATCCGGCCGGAACGGCGTCGGCGTGCGCACCCGCGGGGACGCCGCCGGGGTGCGGACCTCCGATGCGCCGGTGATGAAGGTCCCCGAACCGGTCATTCCCGCTGCCGCGGAGGCGCCGCCCGATGAGCCGAAGAATCCGGATCTGGGAACGGCATGGGAGCAGTACCGACAAGGGGAATTCGAGGAGGCGGCGCGACGGTTTCGCGACGCTCTGAGCGAGGCAAGGACGGCTGAACAGTCGCGGGAAGTCCGGTTGGGGCTGGCCTACGCCTATCTGAAGCTGAACCGGCTGACGGACTCCGAAAAAGAGTTTCGGCGGTTGGTAACGGACCAATATCGACTGACCGACACCCTTCCCGCCCTGATCCATGTGCTGGCGGAGAGGGGCGATTTCGACGCGGCCCTGACCTACGCCGCTGAGATGCCGGCGGATGAAAGCCGCCGATGGACCCGGGCTATTCTTGATCGGCGGGTTCGGACCCTGTTCCAGGCGACCGTCGGCCCCGAGGGAGAGGACGCGTCGGATTTTCTGACACGAAACGCCGAAGCGCTGGACCGATGCATCGCTCCGGAGCTGTTTTTCAAGGCCGCCTCCGAAGGACGGGGCATCGGCGCCGACCGGCGCAGGGCCGTCCTGGAGAGACTGCTGAATTGCGAATCGGATGAACCGCTTCGGCTCGGGATCATCCAGGTCCTGGCCGATTTGCTCCCGTTGGATGACGCCATCGCTCGGGTCCAATCCGGCCGTGAAGGGGAGTGGTCCGACGGGAACCGGCGGCGCCTGCGCCGACTGGAGACAGACCTGCTGGAACGGAAGCGCTCCGATGTTTTGGGTCTGGATACGGCATGGACGCTGTATCGCCAGGGGAAATTCGCCGCAGCAGCCCGACGGTTCCGAAATGCCATAGGCGAGGCGCCGACGGCTGCCCGGGCCCGAGAAACTCGACTGGGACTGGCCTACGCGTATCTGAAATTGGACCGGCCGACGGCCGCCGAAAGGCAGCTTCGCCGACTGGTGTCCGACCGGTATCGGTTGAGCGACACCCTGCCCGCCCTGGTTCAGTTGCTGGCGGAGGGGGGCGATTACGACGCAGCCCTCGCCTACGCCGCCGAACTTCCGGAAGCGGAAAACCGGCGATGGACCCGGACCCTTCTCGAAGGGCGGGCCCGGGCGCTCTTCCAGGCAACCGTCGACCCCGAGGGCGCCGGCGCCTCGGCCTTTCTGGCCCGAAACGCCGAGGCCCTGGATCGCTGCGTCGCGCCGGAGCTGTTTTTCAAAGCCGTGTCCCGGGGACAGGACATCGCCGCCGACCAGCGCCGGGCTGTCCTGGCGCAGCTCTTGACCTGCGAACCCGACGAAACGCTTCGACTCGGGATCATGCAGGCCCTGGCCGATGCCCTCCCGTTGGATGACGCCATCGCCCGGGTCCGATCCGGCCTGGAAAGGGAGTGGTCCGACGGGAATCGCCGACGCCTGCGCCGGTTCGAGGCGGATCTGCTGAAACGGAAGCTGGTCGAAGTGCCGCCGGGTTCAAAAGAGATTCCGGTCGTCGCCGCGGCGTTGCTCGATATCGACCCAGGAGATCCCGATGCGCTTTCCGCCTGGGCCTGGCATGCCCATGGTCGGGACCACTTCGCCCTGGCTGAATCGCTGTTCGAACGGCTTCTGGCCGTTCGGCCCGGCGACCCTGATGCCGCCCGCGGAGTGGCCTACAGTCGATTCCAAATGGGACGGTATGTGGAGGCGCTGGCCGCGCTGGAAAGGGCCTTTCCGGCGGACGGCCCCGATGATCCGGAAGCGCAATCCCTTCGGCGGCAAATCCACCTGGCGGCGACCCGGAACGCCTATGCGGACGGAGACTGGGAAAGGGCCGAGGCCGCCCTTCGCCGGGCGCTGGCCATCGATCCCGATGATGACGGAGCCCGGCTGACCCTGGGGTATGTGCTGCTGAAAGGGGGAAAAGCGGACGACGCCCTGACGCAGTTCAGGATTCATCACCGGAAGACAGGCAATGCCGAATCCGCCCGCGCCCGATTCAATATCCATCGAAAACGCGGCGACGACCGTGCGGCGCTGGCCCTGGCCGAAACCTTCGCCGATGGAAACGATCCCGCCTTGCGGGAGACCGCCGCCGACTATTTCTTCGACCGACAGCAGCCCCATCGGGCGGATTCTATCTACCACGGCCCGGACAAATGCTATTTCAACGCCCGATCCCCAAGGGGTGAAATCCTGGGCCACTACATCCATAAATCCGGAGATCCCGGTTCCTCGCGATTCGAACGGTGGCGATTTCCGATCAGCGGCTCTCTGGCGGAGGGAGAGCGGAACCGATGGACGTTGACCGTCACGCCCGAAATTCTCGACAGCGGGTCGGCGGACCGATTTCCCCGAATCGGTCGGTATTACCGGTTCCTGGGGGGAATGCCGACCGTGAGGGATCTGGACACCCGGGAAGCGGTCTTTTCGTTGAACCTCGGCTTTCACCGGGAAGGAGAAATCGACTACCGGGCGGATGTGGGGCTTAGAGGCATGGGGGGGGCCGTTGCGCCGACGCCCGCGTTCGATCTGACCGCCGAAACCCGTCGCTGGAAGATCAACCTGCATCGACTTCCGGTGACCGATTCCCTGCTCTCCTATGTTGGGCTGGATGATCCCTATTCGGAGGATGCCTGGGGTCGGGTGATGAAAACGGGCGTGCTTGCGGGATGGGTTCAACCCATCAGAATGGACGGGTGGATCAGCGGCGATCTGGCATTCGACGACTACAGCGGCGAAAATACCGAAGACAACCAATCGTTGTCGCTCAATCTCGCGGCCGGCAGGACATTCCGGCTGGAAGGCGGGAGCGTCTTGAACGCCGGCTGGTTCCTGACGGCGCAAACCTACCGACGGAACGCCAATTTCTTCACATACGGGCACGGCGGATATTACAGCCCCGACCAGTTGTGGGCGACCGGCCCCTTCGTCCAGTATCAGACCCCATTGTGCCGGGATTACATGATCGATCTCCGCGCCTCGCTGGGCTGGGTCCACGAAAAAACCGGAAGCAGTCCGTTCTATCCATTCGCCGACCGGATGGGCTCGTCGCTGGCTCCATCCGAAAGGGCCGAAGTCAATGGGCGATATGAGGCCGACCGGGGCGGGAAGCTGTCCTACCGTCTCGGGGGGCAGGCATGGAAGCGGTTTTTCGATCGGCTCGACGCCGGCGTTTTTTTCCGGACCGAAGAATCCGCGGACCACCGTCGGTGGGATGTCGGCATCGGCGTCGCCTGGCACTGGGAGGCCCGGAACGGGTTCATTCGTTTTCCGGGATACTGAAGCACCGGCGGATCGATGGCGGCCCTTTACCGGGAGCACGGGGCCGATTCTCCGGATTTTCATCCTATCTGGGCCTGATATACAGTAGGCGCCGTATCGTTGCCCCTGCTGCGGCGTGCTAAAGTCATTAGAACCTTCGCCCTTGGTGCGACAGGCTGCCGGATGACCGTTCGCACGGCCGACCGCCGGGGCATATTTTCGACCCATTAACCGGAAAGGAGGACCAAGAACGATGCGGAAAAGAGATGTCAGACAGAGTGTTTTGATCCTTGTCGTTGTTGCGGCGATTTTGACCGTGCAAAGCGCTGCGGCCCAGGAACAGGCCTGCGTCGAGTGCCATGAAAAGGAGACGCCGAACATCGTTTTTGACTGGCAGAACTCCCGGCACTTTGAAAACGACGTGGCCTGCGATACGTGTCACGGCGCCGGGCACACCACCGCCGAGGATGTGAGCGAAGCCCGCTTTGCCTCGCCCGACACCTGCAACGAATGTCATCCCGATCAGGTGGGGCAATACAAAAGCGGCAAGCACGCCATGGCCTGGTCGGCGGCCCAGGCCATGCCCACCACCCACTGGCAGCCCATGGTGATCCTGCAGGGCATGGAGGGATGCACCGGATGCCATGCCATCGGGATCAAGGATGACAAAACCCTCAACGAGCTTAAGGATCAAGGGGTCGAATACGGCCTTTCCGCCTGCGACGCCTGCCATACCCGACACACCTTTTCCACTAAAGAGGCCAGCCAACCCCAGGCCTGCCGCACCTGCCACATGGGCATGGACCATCCCCAATGGGAGATGTATGAATCGAGCAAACACGGGGTCCGCTATCTGCTCCGGCAGACCGGCGTTGTCTCCGAGGAGATGACGGCGCCGACCTGCCAGACCTGCCACATGGACGGGGGCGACCATGAGGTCCGCACGGCATGGGGATTTCTGGCGGTTCGGCTTCCCATGCCCGAGAACAAGGAATGGGCTGCAGACCGCGCCACGGTGCTCAAAGGACTGGGCGTACTCAGTCCCGAGGGGGAACCCACCGCCCGCCTGGACGTGGTTAAGGCGGCCGACGTGGCGCGTCTGACCGAGGAGGCCTTCCAGAAGGAGCGCGAAGAGATGCTCGGCATCTGCAGCCGATGCCACGCCGGTAAGTTTGCCAGAAAGGAACTGGAAAAGGGCGATGAGATGATCCGCGTGGCCGACGGTCTCATGGCCGAGGCCATCCGGGAGGTTGCGGATCTCTATGACAAGGGCATTTTAAAAAAGCCGGAAAGCTACGCCTTTGCCTATCCCGACCTGCTGACCTTCCATGACGCGCCCACGACCATTGAAACCCGGCTGTGGCTCATGTTCCTCAAACACCGCATGCGGACCTTCCAGGGCTCCTTTCACCAGAACCCGGATTACGCCCTCTGGTATGGCTGGAGCGAAATGGTCCGGGACGTCAACGCGATAAAGGAAACGGCGGACCGGATGCGCAGGGAGCAAAAGGAAAAGAAATAAGGCGGCCATGCCGACATCCTTAGCCACGCGCCTTCGGATCTTTTTGCCCTTTGCCCTGGGCTATTTCCTCTCCTACCTCTACCGGACCATCAACGCGGTTCTGGCCCCCAACCTGGCCGCCGATGTGGGTGTGGACCCGGCCGGGTTGGGGCTTCTCACGGCCGCTTATTTCATCACCTTTGCCGCCTTCCAGCTGCCCCTGGGCGTGCTGCTGGACCGGTACGGCCCCCGGAAGATCGAGGCCGCCCTGCTGCTGATCGCGGCGGTCGGGGCCCTGGTCTTTGCCAATGCAACGTCGCTGACCGGCCTGGTCGTCGGCCGGGGCCTCATCGGCTTCGGGGTGTCGGCCTGCCTCATGGCGGCGTTCAAGGCCTTTGTTCTCTGGTTCCCCCAGGATCAACTGCCCCGGATCAACGGTTTTCAGATGGCCGCCGGCGGTCTGGGCGCCCTGACCGCCAGCGCCCCGGTGGAGGCGGCCCTGTCCGTTACGGACTGGCGGGGCGTCTTCACCCTTTTGTCGGCCCTGACGCTGATGGTGGCTGCGGCCATCTATTTTGTGGTTCCCGAGCGGAAAACCGGGAGCAGCGACCTTCGGTTCGCCGACCAGATCCGGGGCATCCGGACGGTGTTGAGCAGCTTGACCTTCTGGCGGATCGCCCCATGGGCCACCCTGTCCCAGGCCACCTACCTGTCGATCCACGGCCTCTGGTCGGGCCCCTGGCTCCGGGACGTGGCCGGAATGGATCGCTCGGGGGTGGCCGGGACCCTGTTCGCCGTGGCGGCGGCCATGATGGCCGGATATCTGGCCCTGGGCATGATTGCCGAGCGGCTGAGCCGGCGCGGCATTCCGCCCATGACCGTGGCGACGGTCGGGATGATCCTGTGCATGATCATCCTGGCGCTCATTTCCATGAACCTCTCCACAGGGGTCGTTGCGCTGTGGATTTCTTTCGGCTTTTTCGGTACATCGAGCATCCTTCCCTACGCCGTTCTCTCCCAGAGCTTTCCCCTCCATCTTTCGGGCAGGGCCAACACCGCTTTGAACCTTTTGGTCTTCGTGGCCGCCTTTTCAGCCCAGTGGGGCATCGGGGCGGTCATCGGCCTCTGGCCCGAAACCGCCGTCGGATATGCGCCCGGCGGCTACGGCGCGGCCTTCGGCGTCATGCTGGGGTTGCAGGCCGCGACCGCGCTCTGGTTCTGGGCAGCGGGGGGCCTCTTGCGCCGCCGGAGAGAATAAGGTAAACAAAGTCCCATGAAAACCATCTGGAACCGATTTATTGCCGGGTTTGTTGTCTGGGTTGCGGCCGCCGTCTGGCTGGCGGCGCCGGCGCCGGCGTTGGAGTTGTCCGGCGACTTTGTCCAGGGCGGCACGGTCGTCGGGCGGACCGACCCCGCCGCCCGCATTTTTTTTAACGGAACCCCCCTCCGGGTTTCCCCCGACGGCCTCTTCGTGATCGGATTCGGCCGGGATGCGCTCCCAACGGGGCTGCTGGAGCAACGATCCGGCTCGGGGGACGTACTCCATAAGCCGCTGGTCGTCAGGGAGCGGGCGTATCAGATCGAGCGGATCGACGGGTTGCCGCCCCGAAAGGTGGAACCCCCGGCCTCGGATCTGGCCCGCATACGAAAAGAAGCGGCCCTGGTCAAACAGACCCGGTCGTGGGACGCTCCCCGCACCGATTTTGCCCAGCAGTTTATCTGGCCGGCAACCGGTCGGATCTCCGGGGTCTATGGTTCCCAGCGGATCTTGAACGGCAAACCCAAACGCCCCCATTACGGGGTGGACATCGCCGCGCCCACCGGTACGCCGGTCAGAGCGCCTGCCGACGGGGTGGCAAGCCTGGTCCATCCGGGCATGTTCTACTCCGGCGGCACCCTCATCCTCGATCACGGACATGGGATTTCGTCGAGTTTTCTTCATCTTCACAAAATTCTCGTCAAGGAAGGGCAGTTCGTGAAACAGGGCGAGGTCATTGCCCAGGTGGGGGCCACCGGCCGGGTCACCGGGCCCCATCTGGACTGGCGCATGAACTGGTTCGGGGAGCGGATCGATCCCACCCTCCGGGTCCCGCCCATGCCCCCGGCGCCATGACGGAAAAATCCCATATCAACGGCAAGGTGCTCTTCGCCCTGACCCTGGTCCACTTCACCGGTGATTTCTACAGCTCCTTCACCAGCCCGCTGTTTCCCCTGTTCGTGGAAAAGCTCGGTCTCTCCATGGCCCAGGTGGGGACCATCGCCGGGGTCAACCGGCTGCTGGCGTTCATCATCCAGCCGCCGGTGGGGTATCTCTCCGACCGGTATCAGACCCGGTGGTTCATTCTGGGCGGACTCCTGCTGGCGGTGATCTTTGTGCCCCTGTCCGGTTTGGCCACCGGCTTCTGGACCCTGATGCTGGCGGTCTCCATCGGGTCCATGGGGTCGTCCATGTTCCACCCGGCGGTCACCGGCATGGTGCCGGTCTATGCCGGGCAGAAGGCCGGCTTTTCCATGTCCATCTTCAACACCGGCGGGACTCTGGCGTTCGGCATCGGGCCGCTGTTCATCACCTGGTACGCGGCCCGGTACGGGCTGTCCGGGTTGCCGGCCACCATGGTGATGGGGCTGGCGGTGATCGCCTGGCTTTTCATGACCTTGCCGACGCCCGTCAGCGAGGGGATGCGCCATCTGGGATTTCTGGGGGCCGTCCGGGAAAGCCTGGGGGATGCCTGGAAACCCATTTTTCTCATCTGGGCGGTGATGTTCATCCGGGCTGTGGCGGGCCAGGCCTTCATCACCTTCATGCCGGTCTATTTTGTCGAACGGGGGTTTTCCGTGGTGTCCGCCGGCGTGATTTTCGCCATTTTCACCGTGTCCGGCACCTTCAGCGGCCTGTTCGCCGGGCTGGCCTCGGATCGTTACGGGTTGAAACCGGTGTTTCTCTTATGCCATCTGCTGATGACGCCGTCTTTGCTGCTGCTCCTTAAATTGCCCGGAGACTGGGTTTATCTCGGATCGATTCTGGCGGGCGGCATGGTGCTCTCCACTTTGCCGCTGGGCGTGGTCATGGCCCAGACTCTGGCCCCCAGGGGCCGGTCCATGGTCGCCAGCCTCATGATGGGCTTCGCCTACGGATTGGGCGGCCTGATTTCGCCGGTGGTGGGCGCCGTGGCTGACGCCTACTCGACCCACACGGCCCTGATGATCATGTCGTTCGTGCCGATGCTGACGGTGCCGGTGATCCTGTTGTTTCCGCGGGCGCGGTAAGATCACCACCCCCCATGCCCTTCGCCCTCGCCATCTTCATCAGCGCCTTCTTTCTCTTCCAGGTCCAGCCCATCATCGCCCGCTTCATCCTCCCCTGGAAAGGCGGAACGCCGTCGGTCTGGTCCACCTGCATGCTGTTTTTCCAGGTCGGCCTGTTGCCCCGGTTACGGTTACGCGCACCTGTCGGCGCGGTCCCTCATATTACGCTTCACCAACAACCAGTTTTCGTCAAAACATGGTGGACAACTAGGACTTATGGAACTGACTACCAAAACAGACAGCGAAGGCGTCGACTGGCGAACGGTCGCGGAGATATTGAAGCGCGTCGGAATGGGATACCATGATCCCGACGTGCATCAAAAAGCGTTCAACGCCAGTTACATCACCGTATTCGTCTACCACGCCGGCCGCCTCATCGGCTTCGGCCGCGCCATTTCGGACGGCGCCTATCAGGCCGCCGTCTACGATTGCGCCGTGCTTCCCGAGTTTCAACGTATGGGCATCGGCAAGACCATCATGGCCACCATCCTGTCCGCAGTCCCGCAATGCAATGTCATCCTGTACGCGTCGCCCGGCAAGGAAGGCTTTTACCAGGCCCTGGGTTTCCGAAAAATGAAAACCGGCATGGCGCGCTTCCTCAACGGAGACGCAAAAAGAGACCGCGGCTTCACGGAATAACATTGAACCACAACACTGGATTCAGGTACCTCCATGACCGACAAAAAATTCGACCCCAAAAAACTCCAGAAATTGAACAACCCGCAACGACTGGCGGATATCCCGCCGGATTATATCGCCGGCAAATTGAATATCGCCAAACCGGCCGTCATGGTCGAAATCGGCGCCGGCACGGCCTTTTTCTGCATCGCGTTTCTCGATCAGCTCAAGCCGTCGACCGTCTACGCCTGCGACATATCTAATGTGATGATCGACTGGATGACGGAAAACGTCGCTCCAAAGTACCCCGACATCATCCCGGTGAAATCCGAAGAACACGCCGTTCCCCTCGACGACGGCGTCGCGGACGTGGTCTTCATGATCAACCTGCACCATGAACTGGAATATCCGCTCCGGTCGATCCGGGAATCCCATCGACTCCTGAAGCCCGGCGGAGAGATCTTCATCGTCGACTGGCAAAAGGTGGCGATGCCGGAAGGCCCGCCCGAAAGAATCCGATGTTTGCCCGAAGACGTTGCGGATCAGTTGACCGAAGCCGGGTTCGGCGGCGTATCGATTTTCAATGAATTGCCGAAGCATTTTCTGGTGATTGGGGAAAAGGGCCGTTGACCGGTTGCGCGCATCAAAACGTCAAAACCGTCCACCCTTCTTTCAAGCAGGTCGTCAGCGGCTGTCCCATATAATCCACTTCGATGCCGATGTCGGCCAGCTTTTCCGATACGCCATACCGGTCCGCGCAGGCTTTGCAGGCTTTCAGTCTGACGCCGGCGTCCATTGCCGCCCTGATTTCATCCTGTAAAGATGCATCCGTCGCCAGAAGTTCGGCCGAAGGGCCCCATACAATCAGACAGACCTCCTCCCACCACTCCTTCAGCCGGGAATTTTTGGCATACATGAACACCATGTTACGCGCCACATCCGCATCTCGCGCGCTCCAGATCATCAACAAGCGGCTCTTATTGTCAACCGTATCCAATTGGACCTCCTCGTTATCCCAAGAATGTGGTTTATGCCGAATGCTCCATCATCTCCGATAGCTTTTCGCCCATCCGTTTACGCATTCTCTCCGTCGCCGCCTGCCGGTCATGACCTTGCAGCCGCTCGCCGAGCCGTTTTCCCGCTTCCGCCGCGCTCCGGAGGGTCTCCGGCTGCTTCGATACATCCGGCGTGATCTCGGGCGTAATTTCAACGCCGGGACCCTGCAGCGCATAGTGCACGCCCACCTTGCAATCTTCGCCATATCCGCAGGAATAACAGGCCGCCGCCCCCTGACCCGTGACATTTGCCACGGTTTCAATAAAATTATACAGAAAAAATTTTTCCAACTCATTGACCGGAAAACTGCCGCTTTGCCCGCCGACGCCCACGGCCACGGCCAGTTTTCCCCAAAGGGTATCGGCTTCCTGGTGCCTGAACTGAAACCATCTTTCCATAAAGGCGTGGGTCAGCGCATTCAAGGTCGAATAATAATTCGGCGCACCGACGACATAGGCATCCGCGGCAACGATTTTTCCCCGCAGATCGGTCATATCGTCTTTGACCTTGCAGACATTGTCCTTGGCGCATCCAAGACAGGCGATGCACCCCGAAATGGTCTTGCCTCTGAGCGAGATGTATTCATAGTCGCATCCCGTGTTTTCCAGGACGATCCGGACGAGCTTGTCGACACCCGAAACGCCTTCTTTCCTCGGACTTCCTGAAATTCCCAAAATTTTCATGGTTTCACTCTCCTTATTGTTTCCATCATCGGGATGGGATTCAATCGTTTAAAAATTTTTCTCTGCAAATCCCGGCCGCCGAACCGTTCGTACTAAAGAATAACATCATCAAACTCTTTTGTATGCAGCCGTTCTTGCAAATCGGAAACACTTTATGCCCGTCCCGAGAGCGTTGTACTGATCCCGGCGGGCGATCCCGCTGGAATCCGGGACGTCAACGGCGACGGAACGGCCCCGAAGGAGAGCGTCAAATGGTTGAAACGATAGACGGATGAGGGAAGTTCGGCGTAACGGGCGTTGGGGTATGGTGGGATGTGGAAAAAAAATTTATAACGACCACCGGCCCGGCGTTTGAACGGCGGGCCGGTCAATTTGGGATATCATTCAATTTCTTTCAATGGATATAGTGCCGTCCCAGCCGGGTCGGCATTGCGCAATAGGCTGCATACTGTTCCTGCCCGAACCAATCTTTCTCGATGGCGTCGAAACTGTTCGCCAACCGTTTCATATCCGCTTCAGATAACCGCTTATCTTCCATATCCAGAAAAAGGGCGTTTTCGTCCCGAATGTGGCGACGCATCACTTCGATGTATCCCAGGGACATATAAACCAGCATCTCCGGCCCTTCCGCATGATGTTCCCCGCAAAGCGCCATGGCCCGCTGGATGCCCCTGAGATATTCACGGCCCAGCTCGTGCTCCCTTAACATCCGCCAGATGTGCTTGCCTTGGTTTCGGGTTCGGATCTCTTCCAGCAAAGGATAAATGAGCGCCTCCTCCTTTCCATGGTGACTTCTGTCGGCGAAATTCAGGAAGAAATCAATGAGGGCGTCGATGTGTTCAGGTTGTTCAATGATCCGGATCCGATCGATCCGCCGGCAGATCGCCTCGAGAATATCCAGGGCGACGCCGATGGTCCGGTGTTCGCTCTGCAAGGTTTCGACAGGGGTCATGGTGGTCTCCTTAATGCTGGATGGGGGTAAAACCGCACGCTGCTGGGCTTTACTTTACCCTTTCCGGCCCTGTCGCGAAATGGGTGGGGAGATGTATTGTGGGGGTCCCGTTTCGAGCGCCGGAACTACGGATTTGCCTCCCTTATATTGTATTCGTTTTTTTTGACATCGGAGACGCAGCCGAACCGGGAGGGACTATGCGATCTTATTCGCTTTCGAAAAAGTGTTTCACGGCTTCGTAAAAGATTTCCACCCCGATCTCCAGCACCGTCTCGTCGATGTCGAACCAGGGGGAGTGGAGGGGACTGAAAATCCCCTTTTCCTTGTTGGAACAGCCCAGCCGCATGATGGCGCTGGGGCGCTCCAGGGTGAAGTAGGAAAAATCTTCGGAACCCATGATGGGCGGAAGGTAGTGGGCGTTTTCTTCCCCCAGCACCGCGGCGGTCGCTCCGTACAGCGCATCGGCCACGCCGATGTCGTTGGTCAGCACCGGCACGCCTTCGGTGATCTTGAAATCGCAGCGGACGTTGAAGGTCTTCTCCAGCCCCAGAACGATGCCCTGGAGTCGGTCGAGGACCTTGCGACGAATCTCCTCGGTCAGGGCCCGGATGGAGCCTTCCAGATGGGCGGATTCCGGGATGACGTTGGCGGCGCCGGGCGCGGAAAAGGTTCCGACGGTGACCACCGCCGATTCCGTGGGCTTGACGTTCCGGCTGACGATGGTCTGGACATGCTGGACAAAGGCCGATGCGGCCACAATGGGGTCGTTGCCCTCTTCCGGCCGGGCCCCGTGGGCGCCTTTGCCGGTGACGGTCAGGGAGAACCGGTCGGCCGAGGCGTATCCCTTGCCCCGGAAGACGCCGGCGGACCCCACGGCCAGATCCGGCGACATGTGGCCGGCGATGACCCGGTCCACATGGGGATTTTCCAGAACCCCCTGGTCGATCATGGCCCGGGCGCCGAGGCCGCGCTCCTCGGAGGGCTGGAAAAAGAATTTGACGTGCCCCTTCCGGTCTCTCATGAAGCCGGCGTCCATGATCTTTTTGGCCACGCCGAGCATGATGGCGGTGTTGGCGTCGTGGCCGCAGGCGTGCATGACGCCGTCGTTTTCGGATGCGTAGGGGATCTCCGAGAGTTCCTGGACCGGGAGGGCGTCGATGTCCGCCCGGAGGCCGATAACGGGGCCGTCACCGGTCCCGCGGATCAGTCCCACGACGCCGGTCATCAGGGGAATCCGCCGGACTGCCGCGCCCATATCCTTGAGGATCTCGGCAATGACCTCGGTGGTGCGCAATTCCTGGCCGGAGATCTCGGGATGCTTGTGGAGATCGCGTCGGATGGTCTGCAACCATTGGAACAACTCCGGATTCCGGGGGAAACTGGATCGGCTCATAAAAATCGCCCTCTGTGGGTTGATGCTGATGCTCTGATCAAGCGTCGAATCGGCGCTTTCCATTCAATGTCTTAACTCTGCTACAGAAAATGAATGGATATGTCAAGCAGCGATCGACGGGGATCTCGGAAACAGGGCCGGACGGATGTCCTTTTCCGGCTTGACACGATTCGGTCGATCCAATAGAACCCACCATCAGTTTTTCAAGGAGAAATCGTCATGACCGCATTCGCCATTCGCATTTATCAATCCGCCGCAGGCCCGCTGCTGATGCTCGGGGCGGCGTTGTCATTTACCGTCATGAACGTCCTGGTCAAGATCATCGGACCGGAGTTCCGGGTCTGGGATCTCGCCTTCTACCGCTTTGCCGGTGGTTTCGCGATCCTGGTGGTGTTTCTGGGCCGCACCGGGAATCCGTTCAGGGGGTACAACATCCCTCTGCTGATGGTCCGGGGATGCACCGGGTCGGTGGCCCTGGTGCTGCTCTACGGCGCCATCCGCCTGCTGCCGGTCTCCACGGCCATGGTCCTCTTCTTTTCATTTCCAGCCTTTGCGGCCATCTTTTCGTTTTTGATTTTCGGTGAACGGGTGACGCCCCTGGGGATCGTCTGCATTATCGCCGTGGTGGTCGGGGTGACGACGCTGTTCGAATTCCGCGCAGCAGGCGGGCTGATGGGGCAGGTTTTCGGGGTGCTGGGGGCGGTTTTTGCCGGTCTGACGGTCACCCTGATCAAAGCCCTGCGGGCTAAAAACGGGCCGGCGGTTATCTATCTCTATCTGTGCACCATGGGAATGATGGTCACGTTTCCGGCTTATGCGGCCGGTCCGGTCTTTCCCTGGCCGTCCGATCAACTGGCGATCTGCTGCGGCATCGTGATCTCGGCCCTCACGGCCCAGCTGCTCATGAACCACGGGTTTTTCTACTGCACCAGCCTGGAGGGCGGGGTGTTCATGTCCATGGAGGTGGTCTTCACCGCCATGGTGGGCATCATCTTTTTGAATGATCCGGTGGGATGGCGGTTCGTGGCGGGGAGTCTTTTGATCATCGGGAGCGTGCTGGCCCTGAACATCGGGCATGCGCGGGCGGCGCAGGGGGCGCCGAAGGGATGATTCGGGAAACGTTCAGATGGATTCGGGAGGAATTTCCACAAGCGGCAAATAGATGGAAACCGTTGCGCCTTTACCTGATTCAGAGGCCACCGATATGAAGCCGCCGTGGTTCTTTACAATGCCGTAAGCCGCCGCCATTCCGAGGCCGCGGCCCTGAAACTTGGTGGTGAAAAACGGTTCAAGCACCCGGCTTCTGGTCTCTTCATCCATTCCCCTTCCCTCGTCTGCGATCGTCAGGCAGGCGTAGTCTCCGGGTTTCAGTTCCGGCAATTCTTCGGCGATGTCCTCTCCCCCTGAAAAGCGTCGGCATGAGACGCTGATGCACCCGTTTCCATCCATGGCTTCAGATGCGTTGGATAGAATGCATGACAGCACCATTTGCATCTGGGTCTGATCAATTTTGACGCTTAGATCATCGTCGGGAAGGTCGGCGTCTATCGCAACGCCCTGGCCGATTGCATGATGGATGATGGGGATTGCGTCCGCAACGAAATCAACGAATGACACCGTCCTCGCCTGATATTTTCCGCCTCTGGCATAGGCCAGCAGTTGAGCCGTAAGCCGCTTCATCCGTTCAGCCGACGCTTTCATTGCAAGAACATAATCCCCCACGGCTTTATTGCCGGAAAAGTCGATCTCCAGCAGCTCCAGATTGCCCCCGATGACCGTTAACGCATTGTTGAACTGGTGGGCCACGCCCCCTGCAAGGGTTCCGATCGCCTGCATTTGATGGGCTTTCATGCTCGCCCGCTGCAATCTCTTCCGTTCGGTTATATCGCGGTTGCTGCCGCGCCTGCCGAGAAAACGCCCGTCGGCATCGTCATAGACCGCCCGGCAGATGTGGCTGATCCATCGTTCATCTCCCGCCTTGGCAATGATGCGGAAATCGATCAGGTGCGGTGCGTCCGATTCATCATCCGCCTGGCCATGTTTCATTACCATGGCAAGATCTTCAGGATGAATGATCTGTTTCATCAGATCCGGATTTTTTATAAAATCATCGGGATCATAACCGGTGATCCGCTTGCAGGACGGTGAAACGTATGTATAGCGGCCATCCGGCGCCGCCCAATACTCCCAATCGTATGTAAAATCCGCAACCGTCCGGAACCGTTTTTCACTCTTCTCCAGGGCCGCCTCCGCGCGTTTCCGGTTGGTGATGTCCCTTCCCACCGAAACAACTATAACGATGCGGGCATCGTCATCGACGACTGCCTTGAGGGACCATCCGAACCAACGCCATCCTTCAACCGTCTTTGCCCGTTCTTCATGATAGGCGATGTGGGGCGGTTCCTTCAGCGTTTCCAAAGACGCCTTGACGGTTTCGATATCATCTTCGTGAATCAGCGAAAAAAATGAGTTCCCTGTTATTTTCTCTTCTTCGACGCCGAATGTCTTGCAGCAACTCGGGCTGACGAACAGTATTTTATGATCTTGATCAAATTTCACGATCAGTTCATTCTGGCTTTCAATAATCAAGCGATACCGTTCTTCGCTTTCTCTCAGCTTTATGTCTTTCTCTTTTTCAATGCGTTCCTTTTGAAGCGCATAGGTTATGCCGCCGCATACGGATAGCAGCGGATTTAAAAAGACGGCCGTTTCTTCGTTATACCCGCTCTTCCTGTTGGCCAGGCCGGCGATGCATATCAGTTTGCCTCCGAAATACAACGGTATGCCCATGAAAGTTTTAATCGCCGGATGGCCTTCCGGCAGCCCTTTTGATCGGCTGTCGCTTGAAGGGTCGTTTGAAATAATGGTTTTTCCGGTTAATGCAGGAAGTCCGGCGAGGTTGTCGAGATAAGAGAACGTCAAATGACGGTCTTGTAATTTTTTATAAAGCGATTTGGATGTTTCATCCCATGAAATATTCGAAATGGCCAGATTTTTTTTAAAAATTCTGCCGTTGGCGTCGTGCGAGACCTCATCAAGAAAACCGTATTCACTTTCAGATATTTCAACCAGGGTTTCTAAAAGAAGTTTATATATTTCAGGTGGTTCTGAATCGGCGATGTACAAGGACTGGGCTTTTCTAATGGCATTCAGCAGCTTTATCGCTCTTCGCTCCGCCTGACAGATGTGTTCCAGCTCGGATACGGATTGTTCTAAAAATTTGACCCGATTGAAAAGCGCCTCATAGGTTGGTTTTTCCGCCATGGTCATCACCTGAATTTATTGCCTGCCCCAACATTGGGATTCCTTATGGCCGGTCACATGATTCTCCTGATGCGTCCCCCATCACCGGATTCAAGCGCCGCTTTAATGCCGTTTCGACCCTCATGCCGATTTTGATGCTGTCGCGCTTTTTGCCATCCATTTGTATCTCCTTGAGGTTGCAATAATTTTTTTACGCTATTTTTTGAAAAAGCTCAATGGGTATTCCGTGGCGATGCGGCAGGCGGGGCGCGGGATCGAAGGCGGGGCGGGGCATAAATGGAAAGGGCGGCGCACGGCCGCCCTTTTAGGGTGGTTTGCGAACGGTTGCCTTGCATGGCGCGCCTGTGATGTTCGGTCCGCGGGATGTCCGTTTCAGATTCATACGATAAGTGCAATATTACCAGATGCCGACGGCCCATGCAAGGTGAACGCGCCCCGGTCGAATCCACCACCGGGCCGGGCTTGCCCTCGGGCTCAATGCGTATTAATTTCCTCCCTCATTCAACCGCCAGAAAAGGAGCACCAGACCGATCACATGAAACCGCAAGAAGACATCACCGCCATCCAGCTTCAACGCCGGTTGCCCAAGGCCGACCCAGGACAGGAACTCGATACCATCACCGTCAAGGGCGCCCGGGAGCACAACCTCAAGAACATCGACGTTGAACTGCCCAAGAAGAAGTTCATCGTTTTCACCGGCGTCTCCGGGTCGGGCAAGTCGAGCCTGGCCTTCGACACCATCTTCGCCGAGGGGCAGCGGCGGTATGTGGAGTCGCTTTCCGCCTATGCCCGCCAGTTCATCGGCCAGATGGAAAAGCCGAAATACGACACCATCCGGGGGCTGTCGCCCACCATCTCCATCGAACAGAAGGCGGCCAGCAAGAACCCGCGCTCCACGGTGGGCACCATCACCGAGATCTACGACTACCTCCGGGTGCTCTTCGCCCGCATCGGCGAGCAGTTCTGCATCCACTGCGGCAAAAAAGTCGGCCGAGGCGACGCCCAGTCCATGGTGCGCCAGATCCTGGAGATCCCGCCGGGGTCGAAGGTGCTGATCCTCGCCCCCCTGGTGGAAAACCGTAAAGGCGAGCACCGGGAGATCCTCCAGAACCTCAAAAAGGAGGGGTTCGCCCGTGTCCGGGTCAACGGCGTGGTCCAGCCCGTGGAGGAGGTCCAGTCCCTGGCCCGCCACAAAAAGCACCACATCGAGGCGGTGGTGGACCGGCTCAAAATCGCCGGCGGCGACGCCTTCCGAAAGCGGCTCACCGATTCCGTGGAGACGGCCCTGCGCATGGGCGGGGGTCGCCTCATCGTCCACGTGGTGGACCGGGAGGACCTGACCATGAGCGAGGCCCGCTCCTGCTGCGGCGTCGCCTACCCGGAACCCGATCCGCCGCTGTTTTCCTTCAACTCCCCCCTGGGCATGTGCCCGACGTGCAACGGCATCGGCAGCCAGCTCCACATGGACGAAGACAAGATCGTGCCGGACCGGGACCTTTCCATCCGGGAAGGGGCCGTGGCGCCCTGGCGGAACATGTTCGCCAAGCCGGGCGGCAACCACTCCTGGGGGATGCGCCAGGTGCTGGCCATGGAATCCCAGTGGGGCGTCGATCTCGACGCGCCCTGGCGGAAGCTGCCCAAACAGCAGCGGGACCTGCTCCTTTTCGGCTCCGACGGCCGGGAAATGAAGGTCCGGTGGGATTCGGACAAGATCCAGGGGGACGTCACGATGGCCTGGGAGGGACTCGTCCACACCCTCATGCGCCGCTACCACCAGACGGAATCCGAAAGCCAGAAAAAGTGGTACGCCGGCTTCATGTCCGCCACCACCTGCCGGGCCTGCAAGGGCCGCCGCCTCAAGCCCGA